>JAJBUU010000055.1 GCA_020860205.1 Oscillospiraceae bacterium
TAAAAAATATTTTACAAAATTTTTGGAACCATCCGGGCAGGACGAACCGCGCCGGGTGAATAAGGCAATATTGCATCATTCGGCAGGCGCGGATTGCGTGGAAAATTTCCAGCAAAACAAACGGCAAAGCGCAGGAATCCTTTACGGATTTTAGATTTTTGCGGCGAAGCTATGGCGAAAATTTTCTGCAAAATGCCACAAAGCTAATGATACAATATCATCCTAAGTATAGCAATTTTGGCAAGGTGCGGACAAGGCGTTTTGCTTTGGATTCTGGGGGTCATTTTTTGGTATTCGGGTGCTGCGCGGCATTGAAAAAAAACGGGAACCGTGCTATAATGCAAATGCAAAAAGCCGTGCAGGGTATGCGTTGCAGCGGCACATGATACAGAACTGATAAACAAACATTACGCCGTACAGGACACGGCGAAGGATTTTTCCGGGAAGGACGCGCAAGATGTTCAAGCTGCTGATCGTGGAGAGTGAATACGCGGATTATCAATATCTGAAAGGGTTAGTTAATCTGGAAAAGCTGGGCGTGGACGAGATAGAGTACTGCGACAACGGCACCGCTGCGTTGGAGCGCATCCTGCGTGACTGCCCGAATCTGGTATTCACGGACATCCAGCTTCCGGGTATGGACGGCATCGAACTGATCCGCCGCTGCCGGGATGCGGGGATTTCGTGCAGCTTTGTTGTGGTGAGCCGGTGGCGGCGCTTTGAATATGTGCAGAGCGTCATGCGACTTGGCGCTGAGGATTATCTGGTCAAGCCGGTGGACGCCGGCGATTTGGTGCGCGTGGTCAGTACGCTGGTGGAGCGTCAGCGTGCGGAGGAGGCGCGCGAGCTTTCGGAAAAGCTCTTTGTGACCCGGCGGCTGCTGCGCAATTCCTTTATGGCGGCGTTCACCGCGCCGGATGCCAAGGGGCCGTATTCGCTGGAGGAATTGAACAAAACGTACCATTTTTCACTGCGTCCCGGCGTGTTCCGCAGCGCCATCATTGCGCTGCACGGTCTGCCGGAATCGGAAAACGGCATCTTTCTGCCTGCGTTGGCGCAGAGCCTGCGTGCGCGCTTTGACCCGCTGTGCTATGAAATGATCCCCTATATTCGCGGGGAAGAGCGCCTGATTTTGACCTTCAATTATGACCAGAATGGCGGCGCGACCAGCCACTTTTCGGATCTGCTGGAGATCGTGCAGGAGCATTTGCAAAAACGCGATTGCAGTCGCGCGAGCTTCAGCATCGGTCTTGGCGCGCCGGAAACGGACATTGCCGCACTGCACCGTACACTGGAAACGGCAGAGCGCGCCGTTCGCTGCCGCCTGCTGCGGGGCCAGAATCAGCTTTTTGACTATGCTGCGATGAAGTTTGACGCGGTGAAAGGGGAGGACGTGCTGACCCCGACGCTCATCAGCGAGCTGCGTTCCGGCGCGGAGCTGCTGGATGCAACCGCGTTCCAGTCCGCAGTGAACAGCGCGTTTGCATCCATTTCGCGCTTCACCGACCCGGCGGTCATTCTCGACCTGCTCCACGCCGCCGCGGACGCGGTTTACAGCGTTTGCACGGAGTCCGGCTATGCCGCTGTGACACGGGAAGGGCGAAACGCCATTTTGGAATCGCTGCAATCGGAGCTGACGCTCTCCGGCACGCGGGATGCATTGTGCCGCTGGGCAACCGAGCAGTTTGAAGCCTGCAAATACGAGCGGCAGAACAGCCGTCCGGTGCGCGCGGCGCAGCGCTATATTCAGGAGCATTATATGGAACCGCTGACATTGGAACAAATTGCGGGCCGGGTGCATCTGAACGCTTCTTATTTCAGCATCATCTTCAAAAAACAAACCGGACAAAATTTTTCCGATTTTCTGACCGCCTGCCGCATCGACGCGGCAAAGCAGCTCCTGCGGGAAACAGATATGCCCGTTTCCGCTGTTTGCGAGGCCGTGGGGTATTTAGACCGCAAATATTTCAGCCGCACATTTATGAAGCTCGTCGGTATCAAGCCTTCCGCTTACCGAACGCTGCACGGTTGACACGCCGCAGCCAAAACTGCTGGGTGCGTGACGCAAGCCGACTGCCTGACTCACCCCTCCCGGCTGTCAGTCATCGGCTGTTCGGGCGGACCAGCCTGCGGCGGGTCGGCATTTTCAAGCAAATAGCAAATCAAATCCTTCTGCTCCTGCATCAGGTCGATTTTTCCGCTCCATGCAATCGTAAGCTCACAATAAAGCGGCGGACATAGCGGCGCACTGTGTTCCCCAGCCAAATGTCTGGGTACCAGCGCCACGCCGTACCCGGCCTGTGCCATCTTTGCGTCCCCGTCCGGAAAGCCGTCGTGAATCTGAACCTTTGGGTGGATGCCGTGCTGCTCCAAATAGCCGTTTACATAGCCGGGCAAATGGCGGAATATTTTGGAAAAGAGCAGCGTTTCCTGCGCCAGCATTTCCGGTGTTACGGCTGCGCAGTTTTGGAATGGGTGTTCCGGAGAAAAGCTGGCATAAATTTCCACCCGGACCAAATCCTGCTGCCGCAGCAGCGGGTTGATCATATCCTTTGCCAGAATGCCAAGGTCGATGCTCCGGTCACTCAGTCCTTTCGCAATCGCTGCATGGCCTTTTTGAAAAAGATGCAGCGTGACGGACTGATTTTGTGCCATGTATTGGAACAGCAGCCTGGAGATATGGGGCGGACACATGGTGAATGGAACGGCAAAACGGACGACCTCGCGCTTTTTCAGCAGACCGGCGTTCAGTTCCTGCCGCATTTGTGTTTCCTCATTGTGGATGGCGATGGCGTGCCGCAGCACGGTTTCTCCCGCCTGCGTCAGCTCAAATACCTTTCCGTCCCGGATGAGCAGCTCCGCCTGAAACTCCTCCTCCAGCTTTTTCACCGCCATGGAAACCGCAGGCTGCGTCACCATCAGTTCCTCAGACGCTTTGGTAAAATTTCCATATTTACAGAGAATGCGAAAATAATCCAGTTGATAAAAATCCATCTGTCCAGCCCTCCCAGTCCGCGCCGCATATAATGCGGCGCGGAAAATTTTGCATTCGAAAGCACGCCGGCAGGCGTTATGTATACTTTTAGTAAGTATAACACAAAAACCGAAAAGCTGTCAATGAATCAGGTGCGGGCGGCAAGGCAACAGCATTTATTTTAAAGGCGCCGCCGCATGAAACGGCAGAGGCGAAACCCTACCCACTCCTGCACATTGCGGTCAGGCGGAACGGATAAAAATTCACCTGTATTTTCAGATGCGCGCGAAGTAAAGTAAATGCTGTCGTCCTGAGCAGGCGGCGTATCATACGGCATTGCCGGTGAACAGACGCGGCTGTGGCAAGGGTTCAATCAATAGGAACGCCGGAACACGATGGTTTTGATTTGGCTGAACTCCTTCAGGTTTTCCATCGCGGACTGTCGGCCGATCCCGCTCTTTTTATAGCCGCCAAAGGGTGAGCAGGGCGAGGTATAGGAACCGCCCCCGTTGATGACGCAGGCACCGGCCTGAATATGCTTTGCGACATAAAGCAGCGTGTTCATATCCTTGCCGATCACGCCGCTGCTGAGGCCGTAAATCGTGTCGTTGGCGATTTCGAGCGCCTCATCCAGCGTATCATAGCCGATCACGGTCCAAACCGGACCAAAAATCTCCATGCTGCGCGCCGCGTCCGCAGTGCGGGGCGCGTCCAGAACGGTCGGCTCCACATATGTCTGGTCAAAGCGGTGACCGCCCAGCAGGATTTTCGCACCCTGCGCCGCGCTCTGCTGTATCTGTTCCTCCACACGCTTTGCCGCAGACTCGGAGACGAGCGGACCAAACGCCGTTTTGGGATCGGCCGGGTCGCCGACCTGCTTTTCCCGCAGTGCGGAAACCAGACCGGAGACAAAAGCATCCTTGATGGAATTATGTACCACAAAGCGCTTGGAGGAATGGCAAATCTGCCCGGAACGGTTGATGCGGTTTGCAATCGACTCCGATACGGCGTAGTCCACATCCGCGTCCGGCAGAATGACCAACGGGTCGTTCCCGCCCAGCTCCAGCGCGCAGCTGATGATGTTCTTGCCTGCGGCGGCGCCGATTTCTGCGCCGATGGGTGTGCTTCCGGTCATGGAAATCGCATCAATGCGCTCGTCCGTGTTCAGCCACTTGCCAAGCACCGCGCCGCTTCCCGTGACGGCTTGCAGCGCATTTCCGGGAACGCCGCATTCCAGCATCAGCTCCGTTAGGCGCATGAGCGCCAGCGGGTCGTCCGAAGGCAGCTTTGCGATGACCGCGTTGCCCATCAGCAGCGCAGGCCATATCTTGGTGCAGAATGTTCCGACCGGGAAGTTGAACGGAATAATTGCCAGGACGACGCCCAGCGGTTCGCGCAGCGTCATGATCAGGTCGTGCTCCGCACTGGCACAGTTGGATACCGGGAATGTCTCGCCGCCCAAAAAGCGTGCGCCCTCCACGCTGGCCGTGGCGCGGGCGATGGCCGTATTCAGCTCGCCCGGCACCTGGGAGGCCGGAACACCCAGCTCCTCCAGAAGCAGACCGCCCAATTCCTCCCGGTGCGTGTCGATTGCGTGGATGCAGTCGGTCAGGATGTCTATGCGTTTCCAGAGTGGGACCGCCGACCACTCCGCATAACCGGCGCGCGCATTGACGATCAGCGTTTCCACATCCGCTGCCGTTGCACTGGGCGCGGCAGCTATGACCTGATGCGTCGCCGGGTTGATAATATCGAATGTCTTACCATCGGATGCGTCCACTTTCTGTCCGCCGATCAGCATTTTCATTGTATACAGTACCTCCTGTTTCCGGATGAGCCGGGAAATATATTGGTGGACAGCGTACCACATCTGAAGCCGTGCGATACGCTGTCATGCCGCGTCAAGCCTTGCGCGCGATGGCGCGCAGCGCAGCCTGCACGATGGCGGTATCCGTCAGTCCGTAGCGTTCCCGCAGATAGCTGACCGGGCCGACCTCGCCAAACTCGTCCTGTACGCCGACCATCTCCAGCGGCGCAGGGCAGCGCTTGGTCAGCACCTCGCTGACCGCGCAGCCAAGACCATGCATGATGTTGTGGTTCTCCGCTGTCACGATTGCGCCTGTCGTCTCGACTGCACGGAGAATCGCGGCCTCGTCGATGGGCTTCCATGTGAACATATCGATCACACCTGCGGAAATTCCCTGCGCTTCCAGCAGGCTCGTGGCGCTGAGTGCCTCCGATACGCAGAAGCCGCTGGCGATAATCGTCACATCCCGCCCTTCAGAGAGCACGGCGGCTTCGCCCAGCTTGAACGTGGAGCCGTCCTCATAGATTTTCTTGACCTCTTTGCGTACCAGACGCATATAGACCAGTCCGTCCATCTCCGCAATCTGCGGCAGCAGACTGCGCAGCATCACAATGTCCGCCGGTTCCACAACCGTAACGCCGGGGATACCGCGCATGATGCCCATATCCTCAAACGGCATATGTGTGCCGCCGTTATAAGCAGCCGTGATGCCGGGGTCAGAGCCGATGACCTTGACATTGGCGTGGTTATACGCGCCGGAAATGAAAATCTGGTCGCAGGCGCGGCGGGTGCAGAACGGCGCAAAGGTGTGCGCAAAGGGAATCTTGCCCTGCACCGCCAGACCGCAGGCCACGCCGATCATATTGGCTTCCTGCACACCGCAGTCCACCGTGCGGCTGGGATAGCGCTTCTGGAACGGCTTCGTCCCCATCGCGCCCATCAAATCCGCGTCCAACAGGACGATCCGTTCGTCTTTTTCCGCCAGCTCCATCAGCGCGGTGCAGAATGCGTCCCGCATAAAGACGGAATCCGCGCCATGTTCTTTGGCTAAAATCTGCTTTGTCATGCCACTTCCTCCTTCAGATGCGTGCCAGCTCTGCCTGCAATTCTGCAAGCGCTTCTGCCAGTTCCTCCGGCTTCAATCCGCGGCTGTGGCTGCCAACCTGATTTTCCGAGCGGCTCCAGCCCTTGCCCTTTACCGTGTCCAGCACAATCGCGCTGGGCGAGCCGGTGTGTGCCTTCGCGTGGTCGATGGCGCGGTCGATTTCCGCCACATCATGCCCGTTGACAAATTGGCTGTCCCAGCCAAACGCGGTAAACTTTGCGGCAATATCGCCAACACAACAGACCTCGTCATTGTCTGTGCGTCCGTCGATTTGCAGCTTGTTGTAGTCCACCAGCGCAATGAGGTTATCCAGATGCTTGGAGGCGGCGAACATTGCCATCTCCCAGACCTGTCCCTCCTGTATCTCGCCATCGCCAAAAATGACAAATACTTTATTCGGCGCGCCGTCCATCTTCAGACCGACTGCAACGCCGGCCGCCGTGGAAGCGCCCTGTCCCAGACTGCCGGTGGTCATGTCGATGCCCGGTGTGCGCAGACGGTCACAGTGGCTGGGCAGATTTGTGTGCGGCGCGTTCAGCGTTTCCAGCATCTCCATCGGGAAAAAGCCGCGCAGTGCCAGCGTCGCGTAGAGCGCGGGGCCGCAGTGCCCCTTGGACAGCACCAGCCAGTCCCGCTCGGACCAATGCGGATTTTTGGGGTCGTGCCTGAGCTGTCCGCTGTAGAGCACTGCGAGCGCGTCTGCAATGGAAAGCGCGCCGCCCAGATGCCCCGCAGAGAGCCGGGAGATCATCTTCACAATCTCCATCCGAATCTGTACGGCAAAGCGCTTGATTTCTTTTTCGGAATTTTGATCCAGCATAATAAAACCTCTCTTCAAACAGCACCGTACAAATGCGCCTGCGGCAGATAACGGCTGGTTTCCACCGGAAATGCACTACAGTCACTTGAAATACACAAGGTATCTCTGCGCTTTGGCGTCTTTTTCCGACTCGGAATTTTCCATCAGCTGCTTCTGACGATTTTATACGGCGTTGCTGTTACCGAAAAAAGCCCCTGCACTGCGGCGAAACGCAGGAGCGCAGGAGCTTTTTCATCCTTTGGGAAACAGCGGTTAAACGACCGCATTGACGCAGGGCAGGGCTTTTGCCGCGTCTCCGTGGCAAAAGCCCTGCCGCGTTCCGTCGGTTTTTTAACCGCCGCGTTCTTAGCGGTTGAAAATGCCGCGCTTGGGCAGCTCGTGGACGGAAACCCAGCCCTCGCTGAGCGGCTCCTTGAAGCAGCCCTCCAGCTCCTCCGCCGGGCGGGTGGTGAAGCCCTCCACAGGCGCGGTGCCGGCGGGATATGCCTCCAGCATTTCCGTGATCATCAGCGTGATGTATTCGCAGATGGCGGCGATGGGACGCTTGGCCTTGTAGGCGTCGCCGCGGCTCGGATAACCGACCACGCCCTCCGGCGTGCCATAGCGCTCGATGACGTTGTGCCCCTCGCCCTCAGACCAGGTGTGCGCACGACCGTAGGAGTCGATGGAGGTGTCATAGTGTCCGGCCAGCGCAAGTCCCTTGGGCTGCGCGTCCACACAGACGCTCATATCTACCATGTCGCCAAAGAGGAAGTTTGCCACGCAGGTCTCCGCTTCGTCCGCGTGGACAAAGTGGGTCGTCAGCGCATCCGGCTCGTCGATGGGGATCCAGAACTCACGGATCGCACGGTGCCATTCCAGCTCGGAAACGATGGCGGGGAGCTGATAGCGCTTGAAGAATTCCTGCACGGCGGATTCCAACATCCATTTGTGACCGTGGTTGTTCACCAGGATAAACTTGCGGTAGCCGTCGTCCCAAAGACCCAGCATGGTGTAAATCAGCGTTTCACGCACGACCTCCTCCGTGACCATGTAGGTGCCGGGCATGGCAACGTGGTGATAGGGATGACCGCCGTAGTTGATGGGAGGCAGCGCCAGCGCGACCTCGATGCCCATCTTTGCGGTCTTGCGGCGCACCGCCTCGCAAATCTGCGTGACCATATAGGTGTCCAGACCGGAGGGGTTGTGTACGCCGTGGTTTTCCGTGGTGCCGATGGGGATAAGCACCACGTCGTTCTTGCGGCGCTTCTCCATAACGATGTGGCGCGGGGTGTTCTGGATGTAGCATCCGGCCTTGCCCAGCTCGGACTCCGCCGGGAGACCATAGTCCTTCAGGACTTCCTCAATTTCCTCCACGGAGGCCTCCCACAGCCGCTTTTTCAGCAGACCGGTGGAGTTGTTCTCAAACTGGATTTTGGGGTAGTCCGTCATGTACCATGTTTCGCCCATGACCTCTTTTTTGTAAGTTTTTCTTGACATTTTTCTGCTTGCTCCTTTTCTATAAATTATTTTTGAAATTATTTTGCGTTTTGCGCGGTTATCCTTCCGGGGTGACGACGACCTTCATCGCACCGTCCAGACGTTTTGTGAAAATCTCCATTGCCCGATGGAAATCGGAGAGCGGAAGCACATGGGTAATCATGTCCTTCGCGTTTAGCTGCCCATCGCTCATCAGCTCCAGCACTGCCTTGCAGCAGGTCGGGTTCGCGCGCGAGCCGTGCAGATGGATCTGGTTCATGACCATGGTTTTGATCGGGATCGGGTGCATATCCTGCGTTGGCAGCGCGACATATGCTACCTGCCCGTTTTTCCGCGCGGCATAAATGCACTGCGCCATCGCGGCGTCCGTTCCGGCGCAGTCAAACGCCTGATCTACGCCGATGCCACCGGTCAGCTCCCGCACGGCCTGCACCACATCCGTTGTTTTTTCAAAGTCGATCAGGTGATCCGCGCCCAGCTTGCCCGCAATGGCCAGCCGGTTGCCACGTCCGACCATGATCGTCTTGCTGCCCATCGTCCTGGCCAGCTCCATGCAGAACATTCCGATCGGCCCCGGCCCGATGACCAGCGTATAGCCGCCCGGTACGATCCCGGTCAGGCGCGTGGCCTGCAGCGAGGTTCCGGCGGTGTCCGCCAAAGACGCCTCCTCATAGCTCACGTTGTCCGGAATCTTTGTCAAAGCCCGCACATTGTAGGCGTTGTAGTCTGCATAAGCGCCGCGATAGGTAAAGCCGTAGTGACGGTGTCCGGTTTCCACCTTGCCATAGTTCAGGCAGAGGTTATACATTCCCTTGCGGCAGTTCTCGCAGGTGCCGCAGCCGCAGTGTGCCTCTCCGGCGACCCGGTCACCCACCTGAAACTCGGTGACATCCGGCCCCAGCGCGACCACCTCGCCGGAAAACTCGTGTCCGGGTGTGAACGGGAAACTGGGCGGCCAGCCGATGCTCAAATAGCCGCCGTCGAATACCTTCGGGTCGGAACCGCAGATGGAGATGGCCTTGATTTTGACCAGGACCTCCTTGCTCTGCGGCTGCGGCACCGGAACCGTTTCATAGGAATAATCGTTTGCGCCATGCATCACGATCGCGTGCATTGTCTGTTCCATAGTCATGCCCCTTCCATCAATTTGAATCCTTCAATGTACACTCTGGATTTCGCTTAAATTCTTTTTTCCAGATTTGGTATTTTTATTTTACCGTTTGGAATACAAAATGTCAAGGGCTTTCTCAAAAAAGTTTTTCCGCTTTTTCTATGGGCGGTTATTTTTGGGGTCGGCCTTTTTTGCGCAAATTCACATCCTGCGCGGGCACAGCCTTCCGGATTTGTCTGAAAAACAGACAAATCCGGCGCGAAAAAATTTCTCTTGCACAATTCCGGAAAATATTGTATACTACCTGTATCTTGTTGTATTTTTTGAAGAACAAAAGAAAGCAGGGACGCACATGGAGAAAAAAACGATCTCCAAAAAACAGACCGCATACAACCGAATCAAGGATATGATTTTGAATAACCAGCTGAGGCCGGGCGATTCCATCGTGGAACGGGAGATCTGCGAAAGTCTTGGCGTCAGCCGCACGCCAGTGCGCGCCGCCTTTGCCGAGCTGGCGGAGGAGGGGCTGGTGGAGATCATCCCCGGACGCGGGGTATTTGTCTCCCGCATCCGTTTTGAGGACATGATCGAGATTTACGACATCCGCGAGGCGCTGGAGTGTATGTCCGTCAAGCTGCTCACAGAACGGATCACGGAGCCGGACCTGACCGCGCTGAACGAAATCGTGGAACGGATGCAGCGGACTTCGGGCAGCGAGTTTATGGCGCTGGATATGGAGCTGCACACCACAATGGCGCGCTGCTCCAGAAACAAGCGTCTGGCGCATGAGATCGACCAGATTTATTCCCCCATCCGTCTGGTGGCAAACACGGCGCAGAATGACCCGGAGCTATGCGCCAATGCGCTCTCGGAGCATCTGGACATCCTTGCCGCCATCTCCGACCGGGACAGCGCGCGCGCGGTTGAAATGATGCGCCGCTACATCCTGAATGTCAAGGAATACCATATCAAACGCTATTTCCTCTTTACGCCATAGGCCCTGAAAGAATACGCAAACCAGCGTCCCGCCGGATACTATATATCATATAAGAGATGAGAGCTTAGTCCCGAATGGGACGCCTGAAGGTACTGAAAAAACGGAATATGTTTTATGTGACCCTACCTCGATGATCACGCCCGATTGCATTACCATCTTATGTAAATTTTGCAAAAAATCGGCAAGATGCGCATGCAAACGCGAAATTTTGGGCGCATCTTCATGATATAAATTTACAAAATCACGAAGATTTTGTAGAATTTTGAACCTAAATTATCCGTCGGGGGGGGGGGCTTGTGTATAATTGCTAAAAAAATTATATTGTTCTAAAAAGCGGTTGACTTTTAGGATTTGAAAATGGTATAATGAGATTCCAAAAAGCTGCACTACGATGATAAAAAATCTTATAACTCACATTCTGTTTGTTGGCTCGCTTTTGATATTGGTTTTGTCTGCTATTCTGCGAGCCGGAGGTTCGCAGGGTAGCTTATTTTTTTCAGCACCGTTTTGTTTTCACCGCCGCCTTGACAGGGAAGATGCAGTTTGTTTGGGTCGGCGAGACCGCGCCGAACGGAACAGCCCGGAAGAAGCTGAAGAAATTTTTTGATTATTTATTATGAGTAGTACGAGCAGACACAGAACAAAAAAACGCGCGAACAACAGGAAACCGATCAACAAGCCACTGCTGATTTGCGGATTGATCGTGGCGGCGGCATGGCTTGGCATGCTGTTCTGGTTCACATCGCGGAGCGACGCGGAGGTGCCGGAGGAGGTTGTTTCCGCGCTGGAAGCGGAGGAGGCGTGCAAAACAGCAGAAAAAGAAGCGCTTTTGCCTGCGGAGGAAGCGGACGGGGAATCGAACGCCGCTTTGGAAAGCGGCCTGATGATTGCGACGGACGAGCAGTGCGAGGCGATTTACGAGGGGACTGCGACGGCGGAGGAAATCAAAGCCGAGCTGGGCATCACGGCTGCGCTGAAGCAGACCGGTGTGCAATCCGCCGCAGCGGAAAGCGAACCTGCGGCAACAGGAACCGAAACCGGGACGGCGGGCGCAACCGCGACCGGGAGCGAAGCTGCCACGACGGAACCCACCGCAGCGGAGCTGCTTCTGACAGACTGCAAAGCCGAGCTTTCCGCGCTGCAAATCGACCTGATGGCGCAGCTTGCAGTGATGAAGCAGGAGGTTCTGGACGAGTGGTATGCGCTGAGCGCGGAGGAGCAGACGGACACAAAGAAAAAGGAGCTGTTCTTTGCCGGGCTGGATCAATACTCTGCGCTGGAAACGGTTGTTGATGAGGAAGTGCAGGCAGTTCTGGATCGCTACGAGGCGGAGTTGCAGGCGCTTGGCGCGGATATCTCGCCCATAGACGCGCTGTGGGATTATTATGTTGCGGAGAAAATCCGCCAGGAGAATTACTACCTGAGCTATCTAAACTGATATATCTAAAATGAGGGAAACAGATGATAAGAGAGAACAACAATGTTCAGAGAATCGATCTTCTTAGACTCTTTTCAGAGTGCATAAGACGATGGTGGCTGATTGCGCTGTGTACGCTGTTGGCCGGTACGGCGATGTATGCATATACCTATTTCCTTGTGACCCCGCTGTACCAGTCCACCGTCAAGATGTACGTCAACAACAACTCTGACGTGAACATCAGCAGTCTGAGCATTTCCACGGGAGATTTGTCTGCATCCATTCAGCTGGTGGATTTGTATGCGGTCATTCTGGACACGAAGGACACGCTGGATGTGGTGATCGATGAAGCAGATTTGGACATGGACTACACCCAGCTTCAGGGTATGCTTTCGACCAACGCGGTCAATGATACGCAGGTGTTCGCCGTGACCGTGACCGATGCGGACGCCGCGCGGGCGGAGCTGATCGCCAGCACGATCGGCAATGTTTTGCCGGGCGTCATTGAGGACATTGTGAACAGCACGGAGGCAAAAATCGTGGAGCACGCCATCGTGCCGTCCGCAAGAAGCTCACCCAGCTATACGAACAACACCATGCGGGGCTGCCTTCTGGGCTTCGTGTTCGCAGTTGCGATCATCACGGTGATGTTTTTGACTGACACGACAATCAAGAATGACAGCGACGTGCTGCGAATCTGCGATACCGCGATCCTTGCGTACATTCCCAATCTGGACGGCGAAAAGACAAGGCACGGATATTACAGCAGCAGCAAATATTATAAGAAGTATTACAAATCCTATGGCAGCGCGTATCAAAAAGAGGAGAAATCTGAATGACGAAACGCAAGGAAAAAGTGCATCTACCGAAGGATAGCAGCCGCATCTGCGAAAATATGAGTTTCACAGCTGCGGAGGCTTATAAGATGCTGCGCACAAAGCTCGGCCTGATTTTGCCGGGGAATCCGGATTCGCCGGAGCGAAAGTGCCGGTTGATCGGTGTGACCAGCGCGCTGCGCGGCGAGGGAAAGAGTACAACTGCGGTCAATTTGGCTTACACGATGGCGGAATCAAAGAAGCAGGTCCTGCTGATCGAGGCGGATATGCGCCTGCCTTCCATACACAAGCGGTGGGGGCTGAGCGTGTCGCCTGGCTTGAGTGAGCTTTTGACCTCCGATGCAACCGACGTTTGTATGCAGCAGTATCCAACAAAGAACGGCAGCGCGTTGAACGTGATCGCGTCCGGCGAAATCCCGCCGCTGCCCTCCGAATTGCTGGAGTCCAAAAAGATGAAGATGTTCTTGGAGCGCAGTGCGGAGGAATTTGATTATGTGATCGTTGACCTCCCGCCTGTGACAGTCGTGACGGACGCCATATCGGTCTCTGCGATTTTGGATGGGATGCTTTTGGTCGTGCGGGAAAATTACTGCGATTCCCGTTCTTTGCAGGATGCAATGAACCAGTTCCGGCTGGCAAACGTGCGTCTGCTTGGCGTTGTGATGAATGAAAGCAACGGAATGGGGACGGGCGGAAGCAATTATAATTACCGCTATGGCAGCCATTACAGTAAAAAATACTATTATAGTCAGTCCTACCGGGATGAGTATAAAC
>JAJBUU010000016.1 GCA_020860205.1 Oscillospiraceae bacterium
CATCAAGGCACTGGCAGATGCGGGTTTTATCTTCCTCACTCAAAACAGGCTTTCGACCTCTTTGACTGGTGTGCAGCTCCACGCTCCCGGTCTCGCGTTTCTGCTGCACCAGACGGTATACCGTTCGTTTGCTCACTGAGTATGCGTCCGCTATGAGTTGGGCATCATGGGTCTTTTCATAGCCAGCTACCAGGAGTTCCCGTGCTTCGTTGTGTAACATTTTCCTCGCCTCCTGCCTCTGTTATACACCCCCATGTCAAGTGTGCCGTGTTTTTTGATTGTTGCTATAAGAAATTGATAGACCGACAGCTCGGCATTGCCGAGGCCAATAAGCAGGCTGAGTACGAGGACATATGTCTTTGTACCAATCCGACAGTCAAGAAGCGTCTTCTGGCCAGCGACGATTTCATAACCGCCGCCCTCACGGGGCGGACGATGGCCGGGACAAGCACACCGTAGGTTCTGACGCTTTCGGCTGTGTCCTGCATGGATTCATCGTCCCGCACCTTGAACGGATGGTTTTGAAAGTCATGCAACTCGGATAAGGGTAGCTGAACGACGATCTCACTCTGCGGCGCGATTTTGCCCCGTTCATCCGGGGCGGGTGATTTTGGCATACTGGGTCCTCCTTTGAATTTTCACAGAGAACAGGAAAAGGGAGAATGTGCGCTTTGCAAGCCTGCATTCTCCCTTTGAAGCCAATATGCGGTTTTTTCTGCCATTTGTCGCTGTTCTGAGAATCTGATTTTGAGAGCCATCTCGCCGCAAACCCGCATGAATACTGGACTTTTGCTTGTTTGCGTTTACCTTTCCCAAACAATGCTCTTCCTTTGCTTACTTTCGCCGCGCAGCGAAAGCAGGTCGCTCCCGCAGAAGCGAAACCTCTTGCATCCTTGCCTACTATAGCAACGTTCAAAATTACCGGCAGTAGTTTGATGCTCGGAACCACCCCATGACATCATCCTGCGTAACCAGGGCGAGGGCATCCGCCACAGCGGCAGGCAGCGCGTCCCTTACACGAACCTTCCATTTGCGAAGACAGGCTTTCATTTTTGACCACATCTTTTCAATGGGATTCAAATCAGGACTATATGGCGGCAGGTACAGCAGCGTGATTTCATTCTGGCGCAATAGTTCCTCTACTTCTTTCACATGATGAGAACGCAGATTATCCATGACGACAATGTCGCCTTTTTTCAAAGCAGAAATCAGCACCTCCCGCAGGTAAGTTACAAAACGCTTTCCGGTAGTTCCTCCCTCGTAGGTAGTAAACACCTTTTCTCCGTTGAGTCGTATGGATGACAATACGGTTGTCGTTTAAAGAATGGCTGCGATTCATTCAGGATTTTTGAGCATTTTTGTGTCCGTGAAAACGGGAAGGGCTCAGTTCTCCGGATCACGGTCAAAGCCGCTGGCGCGTAAAATTTGTCCCCATACCCGAATTGACAGACAGACAAAACAGTCGTATCATGGAAAGAAAAAACATACCCAAATGAGACTTTCAGAAAATACAAGGAGCAAACAAAATGGAAACGAAAAAGAAGTCCCTCTACGCACGCAGGTGGAAGATTCGTGTAAGGGACGCGCTGCCTGCTGCTGTTGACGCTGCTCTGGCTCAGGTTACCTGCGACGATGTTCCCGGATGGTTCCAAGCGTCAAATTATTGCCAGTAATTTTGAAAATTGCTATAGAATGTTGTAGCTGTAATGCCCGGTTGCCTCAAGCCCTACTTTTATTTTGTCCTGAGGCGTAGTGCATTCCCGAATCTTATGCAGCAGGTACTGAAAGCCGTCCATTGTATTCGGGATGGTGAATCCATTTGCCAGCACTTCCCCCTCCGAGTTGAGAATGAAGCAGTCGTGCTTGTCCTTTGCGACATCAATTCCAACAGAAACCATAGTAAAACCTCCAACGGTAAATTTGTGATGCTGTATCCACAGGACACTTTGCTTTTGTAGCCTTGTTCCACATAAACCGTCTGGCGGTATTTAACTGATCAACAAATCTGCAAAGGGCTGTGGTTGGAACCTTTCAGAAACCATCTCGTGGTAGGAGCAACAAACCAATCCACAGCATCCTTTACAGTGTAGCACAGCCCTTGGAGAGGGGCTATAAAAACTACTACTCTATAATACAAGGACGCAACGACGATGTTTCGATTGCTGAAAGAGGAAGGACACGCGCGGCGGGGGGAATTTTCCACGCCGCACGGCGTAATACAGACCCCTGTGTTCATGAACGTGGGAACGCAGGCGGCGATCAAGGGCGCGCTCAGCGCACAGGATCTGGAGCAGCTTGGCTGTCAGGTGGAGCTGAGCAATACCTATCATCTCCATGTACGTCCCGGTGACCGGCTGATTCGGGAGATGGGCGGTCTGCACCGCTTTATGACATGGAGCGGCCCGATTTTGACAGACAGCGGCGGGTTTCAGGTGTTTTCACTTGCGGTCCTGCGCAAAATCCGGGAGGAAGGTGTTTCGTTCCATTCCCATGTGGACGGCGCAAAAATCTTTATGGGGCCGGAGGAGAGTATGCGCATCCAGTCCAATCTGGGCAGCGACATTGCGATGGCCTTTGACGAGTGCGTCAAGATCCCCTCGCCGTATGACTATGTGAAAGAGTCCTGCGCGCGCACCACGCGCTGGCTGCGGCGCTGCAAGGCGGCGCTGGCGGAATACAACGCGGAGCCGGATGCAGTGAACCCCGGACAGGTGCTGTTTGGCATCAACCAGGGCGCGGTGTTCCACGACATCCGCGTAGCGCATATGCAGGAGATCGCCGCGCTGGATCTGGCCGGTTACGCCATCGGCGGGCTGGCGGTCGGGGAAACACATCAGGAGATGTATGACACCATCGAGGCGGTGGAGGTGCATATGCCACGGGAGAAGCCCCGCTATCTGATGGGCGTCGGCACCCCCGGCAACATCATCGAGGGCGTCCATCGAGGCATCGACTTCTTTGACTGCGTAATGCCCTCCCGCAACGGGCGGCACGGTCACCTGTTCACATGGGGCGGCGTGATGAACCTGAATAACCAGCGCTATGCCCGCGACGGCTCTCCCATCGACCCGGACTGCGACTGCCCCGTCTGCCGCCGCTATTCCCGCGCCTATATCCGTCATCTGCTCAAGGCGCAGGAGCCGCTGGCTCTGCGTCTGATGGTGGCGCATAACCTCTATTTCTATAATACCCTGATGCAGCGCATCCGCGACGCGCTGGATGCGGGGACGTTTGCGGCGTTCCGCCGCGATTACAGCGAGCGCCTGTCAACGCGGATATGAGCCGCGCCGCACTGAAATGGCGGCAAAACTGAGCGCCGATGCTCCGAAAAATGAGAAATTTGCGTTTTTTTCCCTGTTGACGCTTGATTTTTTCCCGCAATGGGGTTATACTTGGGCTTGCCCAAATAATAATTTTGCCCGAAAATCGGGCGTTTGGAGGTAACAAGCTTATGAAAGACGTATATCTGGTAAACTGCTGCCGCACTGCAGTCGGTTCCTTTGGCGGTTCGCTGAAGGATATTCCCGCGGCAGACCTTGGCGCGATCGTCGTCAAGGAGGTTCTGAACCGCGCCGGCGTGAAGCCGGAGCAGGTGGATGAACTGATGTTCGGCTGCATTCTGACCGCTGCGCAGGGTCAGAACGTGGCGCGTCAGGTCGGCGTAAAGGCCGGACTGCCCTACGATGTCCCCGCTTACACGGTCGGCATGGTCTGCGGCTCCGGCATGAAGTCGGTCATCGAGGGCGCGCGCGCCATCCGCGCTGAGGACGCGGAGATCGTTGTCTGCGGCGGCACGGAGAATATGTCTGCTGCACCGTATGCGCTTCCGGCGGAGCGCTGGGGCGCCCGCATGGGCGACAAGAAGGTCGTTGACACCATGATCAAGGACGGCCTTTGGGACGCTTACAACAACTACCACATGGGCACCACTGCGGAGAACATCTGCGACGTGTGGGGCATCACCCGTCAGGAGCTGGACGAGTTCGGCCTGAATTCCCAGCTCAAGACCGAAGCCGCACAGGCTGCAGGCAAGTTTGACGACGAGATCGTCCCCGTGATGGTCAAGGTCAAAAAGCAGCAGGTTGAGTTCAAAAAGGACGAGTTCCCGCGCGCAGGCTCCTCTATGGAGGGGATGCAGAAGCTGCGCGGCGCGTTCCCCTGCGGCCCGGAGGGCGTTGAGGACGAGATCGTCCACACCTTCCAGCCCAGCGAGGTGCATGAGGCCGACGCAAAGGCGCACGTACAGCGCGTTACTGCCGGCAACGCCTCCGGCATCAACGACGGCGCTGCCGCAATCGTGCTGGCCTCCGGCGAGGCTGTAAAAAAGTATGGCCTGAAGCCGATGGCCAAGCTGGTTTCCTGGGGCCAGGGCGGCGTCGATCCGAAAATCATGGGCGTGGGTCCGGTTCCTGCCTCCCGTCAGGCGATGGAGAAGGCCGGTATCACCGTGGACGATCTGGATCTCATCGAGGCAAACGAGGCGTTTGCGGCACAGTCCATCGCGGTTGCACGCGAGCTGCATTTTGACATGAGCAAGGTCAACGTCAACGGCGGCGCGATCTCCATCGGTCACCCTGTCGGCGCTTCCGGCGCGCGCATCATCGTCACGCTGATTCACGAGATGCTCAAGCGCGAGGACGCCAGGAAGGGTCTGGCTACGCTCTGCATCGGCGGCGGCATGGGTGTCGCCACCATCTGGGAAAAGTGCTGATTTTTTCAGGCGGCGCCGCATAAAACGGCAGGCGGGGCTGGCGGAAAATTTCATGTCAGAAAACGGCGCAAAAGCGCAGGAACGGGCGCGCCGCGCGGGCAATACCCTGTGTATTTCAAGCTTTTGCAGCGCAGTCCTGACAGAAAACAGCCGTCAGCCGCCGCAGACGCATTTGTGCGGTGCTGCCTGAATACGGGGCGGGCAGCGTCTGCCCCGCGCAATTCAAATTTGAACAATTTGGAGGTTTTCAGGAAAAATGCCAAAATTTGTTTCTATCGAGGAAGCGGCCAAGCTGATTCCGGACGGCGCAACCGTGATGTTCGGCGGCTTCATGGGCTGCGGCAGCGCGCATAAGCTCATCGACGCGCTCTCCAAGAGCGGCGTGAAGGACCTGACCGTCATTGCAAACGACGCATCCATGCCCGGCGGCCCGCTCGGTGAGGAATACTATGCACTCGCCAAGCTGGTACACAACAAGCAGATCAAGAAGCTGATCGCTACGCACGTCGGTCTGAACCCGGAGGTTGCCACCCAGAACATGGTGGACGGCACGCTGGAGGTTGTCCTGATCCCGCAGGGCTCTATGGCGGAGATGATTCGCGCGGGCGGCGGCGGACTCGGCGGCGTGCTGACCCCGACCGGCGTCGGTACCATCGTGGAGGAGAATCCCTATTGCCTCGGCAAGCAGACCATCAATGGTCGCGACTACCTGCTGATGGCGCCGCTCCATGCGGATTTCGCCGTGATTGCGGGCGCGAAGATCGACAAGAACGGCAACGTCTGGTACAAGGGCGACACCAGCAACTTCAACATCGTCATGGCGACCGCCGCAGATACGGTCATCGCGGAGGCGGAGGAAATCGTGGAGCAGATTACGCCTGAGGATGTATGCACCTCCGGCGTGTTTGTGGACTATGTTGTCGAGGGAGGTAAATACTAATGGAAAAGTCTGAAATCAAGGGCTTTATCGCCAAGCGCGTTGCAAAAGAGCTGAAGGATGGCGACGTTGTCAATCTGGGCATCGGTTTGCCGACGCTGGTTCCGAAGTATCTCTCTCCGGACATCCATGTCACGCTGCAGAGCGAGAACGGCATCATCGGCACCGGAACGGTGTCGGACGAGAACCGCGACCCTGTCCATGTGGTGGACGCGGGCGGCTCCCCGTCTGCGGTCAGCAATGCGGGCTGCTTCATTGATTCCGCAACCTCTTTCGGTCTGATCCGCGGCGGTCATGTGGACGCCACCATTCTGGGCGGTCTGGAAGTGGACGAGGAAGGCTCCCTCTCCAACTGGATCATCCCCGGCAAGAAGATGCCCGGCATGGGCGGCGCGATGGATCTGCTGGTTGGCGCGAAGAACGTCATCGTTGCAATGGAGCACACCGCAAAGGGCAATCCGAAAATCCTGAAAAAGTGCAAGCTGCCTTACACCGCTGTCAAGTGCATCACCAAGATCATCACGGAGATGGGCGTGATGGAGGTCACGGATAAGGGACTGCTGCTGACCGAGTACAACCCGGAGTTCACCGTTGAGCAGATTCAGGCCGCTACCGAAGCGACCCTGATCATCAGCCCCGACCTGAAGAGCATGATTTGAGCAGGGAGACTCCCCTTGCAGGCATAAATATTTGGAGCGGAACCTTCAAAAAAGGTTCCGCTCCAAACTGCATTTTGGGAGATTTTTCCCCAAACAGGCTCCGTCGCCGGAGCCGACACAGCACGTCCCTGCAAGAGGGCGCGCCACAGCAACAGACAAAACGATGCGCGACGCTTCCCGTTTGGTGCGCCGCGCAATGTTTTTCGGCAGGCTCACAGCCGTCGAATGGTATCGCGGGAAAGTGGTTCAGCTTTCGGCTGTTTCCGCCGCGTCGTCTGTCTCCGCCGCATCAGCTTCCGCCGTATCAGTATCAGTCGTCTCCGCTGCGGGGAAAAGCGCGGCGAGGTCAAGCGTTTCTATCCCGTCCGCATACTCCACTGTCAGCGCGGTGAACCATTCGTACATCATATTTTCAAACAGGCCGTTCACCGCAAGGTCGCGCAGGGTATAGGCATTATAGCTGGAATCATAGTCAACCACATCGTCCGGGTCCATCGCGGGACGATAGAGAATATGGTAGCCATAGGAGGACGTAACCAAATCGGAGACTTCCCCCACCTCCAGCGCGGCGGCAGCCTCATAAAATTCGTCCACCATTTCGCCCTCCTGGAAATAGTAGCCATCCGGGTAATAAAGCAGCCCGGTGTCCTCACTCTGCTCCTGCATCAGCGCGTCAAAGCTGGCCTCCAGTTCATCGGCGGAGACGGCTTGCAGCAGCGCAAGCGTCGCCTCCGCGTTGGCCTTCTTCTCCGCGATCTCCTCGTCCGACAGCGCGTCGCCATTATCGTCCACCGTCTTAAAGAGAATGTGCTTGGCATTGAGATAGCCCTGATCCTCCGCATAAGAGACGACGTCCGCGTCGGGAAGGTTCGCGCCGTTCTCGCCATAATAGTAGTTCAGGAGCGCGCTGTAGTAAGCGGAGCCTTCCGCCTGAAAGCGACAAAATTCCTCTGAACCCAAGTCCGCGAACAGCGCGTCCAAATCGCCCGCATAATAGAGGTCCGCATAATAGGCAAATTCCTCGTCGATGCCCGCAAGCGTGTCCTCGTCAAGCGTAAGACCCAGCTCGTCGGCTTTGGCAAAAAGCATTGCAATGGAGGACAGCGAACCGTTGACGCTCTCCCGCACATAGTCCGCATAGGTGTAGCCCTCCATCAGCTCCTCCGAGAGGTCGCTGACCGCGTAATAATAGGTCAGCTCATAGATATACTGCCGCAGCGCATGATAATAAATATCCCATGTGAGCGCTTTGCCGTTTACGGTCATTATCTCGGCATCCATCGGATATGCATCCGCTGCGGAGTCCAAATCCAGCGTTGCGGCGACAGATTCGGTTTCCATCGGGGCTTCCGTTTCGGATCCCGCATCCGCGGCGCTTTCGGTTTCGGTCGGTTCTGTTGTTTCCGCATTCTCCGCGCTGCCGCAGCCGGACAGCGTGCAGAGCAGCAAAAGCAGCGCAAGCAGCAGAGACAGGTTCTTTTTCATCATGATTCTCCTTTGTAGGTTTGGGGTACGGCATCGCGGCGCGCATTGGGCAGCGCGGTGCGCGGAAAAGCGCAGCCGGGCGTGTCGGGGCGGCGGTGCCCTGACCGGAGAACGGTCTGCGCATCATTGTAACACGCGATGCCGGGAAATACAAGTCCGGGAAATCCGTTTTTTGCGCTTTGGCGCAATTTCCGCTCCCGCCGCACGGTCATCTGGCGGCGGCGCGGCATTTTTATGCGCGCAAAACACAGGCCGGACAAACCCGCTGCGGGTTTGTCCGGCCTGTGTTTTTGGACGGGGACACGGCGCAGTTGTTTCCCGCGCCGGTTCCTGACAGGGAAATCAGCCCTGTTTATCGGCGGATTTTCTGCGTTCCACCGTGCGAATCACAAAGAGAACAATGAAAAGCAGCACGATGGAGGAGGGCAAAATGATCCAGACATTGGTGGTGAACGCGGCAATCAGGTAGCCGCCCACGCAGGCCACCGCAGTCGTAACGGCGTAAGGGAGCTGCGTGGAAACATGGTTCACATGGTCGCAGTGCGCACCGGCAGAAGCCATGATCGTCGTGTCCGAAATGGGAGAGCAGTGGTCGCCCATCACGGCGCCGCCCATCGCGGCGGCAATGGCGACGATCAGCATCTGGTCGGAAACATCGTAGATGCCGCAGACGATCGGGATCATGATGCCAAAGGTTCCCCATGAGGTGCCGGTGGAGAACGCGATGAAACAGGCAAGCACGAACAGGATCAGCGGCAGGAAGTTTTTCAGCGTACCGGCATTTGCCAGCAGATTGGAAACGAAATCCGTACTGCCAAGATTATACTTGGTCGTGGAGCCAAGCGACCACGCGAGGGTCAGAATCAGCATTGCGGGAACCATCGCGCGGAAACCCTCCGGGAAGCAGCCCATGAAGTCCTTGAAGGTCATGTTGCGGCGCAGCATATAGTAGACAAAGGTGAAGATCAGCGCGATGGCGCTGCCCAGCACAAGACCCATGGAAGCGTCCGCGTTGGCAAAGCTGTTGACAAATGTTTCACCGGAAAAAATGCCGCCGGTGTAAATCAGACCGAAGATGCAGGATGCGATCAGGACGATGACGGGCAACACCATATCCCAAAGGCAGCCCTCCGCATTATAGTCCTCCACGCCGCGGTCATCGCCATAGGGGCGCGTCGCCGTGGTGTAAAGGTCGTCGTTCAAAATCGCGTTGCGCTCGTGCTGCGCCATCGGGCCAAAGTCAAACTTGGAGATGGCGAGATAGAGCATCATCAGGATGGTGAGAATGGCGTAAAGATTATAGGGGATGGTGCGCAGGAACATCAGAAACCCGTTCACGCCGCTCTCCTCCGGTACATAGCTGGTGACAGCGGCCGCCCATGAGGAAATCGGCGCGATGATACAGACCGGCGCGGCGGTCGCGTCGATCAGATAGGCGAGTTTGGCGCGGGATACGTTGTGGTGGTCGGTGATCGGACGCATGACGGAGCCGACGGTCAGGCAGTTGAAATAGTCGTCCACAAAAATCAGGACGCCCAAAATCACGGTGCAGATCTGCACGCCGACGCGGGTCTTGATATGCGTCCCCGCCCAGCGGCCAAACGCCGCCGCACCGCCGGCCTTGTTCATCAGCGCCACGATGATACCCAGCACGACGAGGAACGCCATGATACCGATATTCCAGCTATCGGAAAGGTTGGTGATGATGCCTCCGTCCGAGAAGAAGATGCCGACGAAAAAGGTTTCCAGACTGAAGCCCGCGCTGGAAATTGCGTAAAACGCGGAGCCGACTGCAATGCCTACCAGCAGGGAGGAATAGACCTCCTTTGTGATCAGCGCAAGGATGATCGCCACCAGCGGCGGCAGCAGGGACCACGCAGTCCCATAGAAGCTGCTCTGGTACACGGCTTCCTTCCCATCGTCCGCCAGCACGCCGACTGTGAGCAGCGCGCAGGCCAGAACCAGCAGCAGCGCGATGAGGAGCAGTTTTTTCTTTCTTAGCTTTTGCACGTTCCATAACCTCCAAAAAAAAATCTGACCGGACAGCGGCGCGAATATGCCGCCTGTCCGATCAGGGAAGTGCAGAACTGTATACCGGGAATCTGACAGCGCTCCGCAAGTCTCTGCGACAGTTCGGCGGATATTCTCCGACGACCCAGAGCGGCTCCCGGTCGGGAAACCGAAGCGGCTCTTCGGCGGCTTGCCCTTTCACCCCCGGCGGTTCCCGCCGCCTGTTCGGAGTTTACTCATGCGCGCCGCGCCTCTATCATATCAGGTTCTATTATCCATGAAATTCCGCGTTTGTCAAGCGGATTTCTGACAATTTTCGACATTTTATGTTGATTTTTGCACCGCGCTGCGGTATATAATAGGGACATGGAAAATTTTTTCGTTTTAGAGGACCGGCTTCCGGCGGGCGCGGGCTTTGCGACCTTCGGGCGGGAACATATCTGCTGGCTGCTCATTGCGGCTGCGCTCGGCGCGGCGCTGTGCATGGTCTTTCGCCGCGCGGGCAGGCGTGGACAGGCACGGCTGCGCGTTGCGGTAGGCTGCATGATTTTGCTCTGCGAGCTTTTGAAGGATGCGAACCTGCTGGCGCAGGGCGTGTTTGACATTTATTATTTGCCGCTGCACCTCTGCGGCATTGCGGTGTTTTTTTCATTCTATCACAGCCTGCGCCCCGGCGAAGTAATCGGCAATTTCCTGTACAGCACCTGTATGCCCGGCGCGTTCTGCGCGCTGCTGTTCCCGGACTGGACGGCTTATCCCGCCTTTTCTTACCACAGCATTGTGGCCTTTCTGGTGCATACGCTGCTGACGGTCTATCCGCTGATGCTGCTCTGCGGCGGAGCGTTCCGCCCGAACCGCCGCCGTCTGCCTGCCTGTTTTTTGCTCTTGCTCTCGCTCGCCGTCCCCATCTATGTGTTTGACCGTATTTTTCAGGCGAACTATATGTTCCTGTTGCAGCCCTCTCCCGGTTCGCCGCTGGAATGGTTTGCGTCTTTCCTGGGCAATCCGGGCTATCTGCTCGGCTATCTGCCGATGCTCGCCGTGATATGGGCGGCGCTTTATTTCCCATTCCGGCACAGGGAACGGGACAGCAGCATGGATGTTTAAGCAGGTTCTGAAGCGAACGCCAGGTGTGGCCGGTGGGTTGCTTCAGGGTGACAGCATTTATTTTACTTCGCGCGCTTCTGGAAATGCAGGTGAATTTTTATCCGTTCCGGCTGACTGCAATATGCGGGAGCGAGTGAGTTTCGTTGCAGGGGCAGGTTTCGCTCCTGCGGGAGCGACCTGCTTTCCTGCCGTGTGGAATACCCGCAGGGCACTTAGCAGGCAAAGGCACGTCCGAAGGGAAACCCTTACGGCGGTGCAGGGAACGCACCACGCGCACAAGGCGCGGGAGTATGCGCCCCGTCCGAATGGGTTTCCCTTCGGCCTCCCTTCCTGAACGGCTTAAAGGGGCATCGCCCCTTTAAGAAAACTCTGTGTGGGACACAGAAACAGCACCGATTGTTATGCTTTGCCTTACCGCTTGCACGGGGGGGTATCCAAAAGGGGCGCGCCCCTTTTGGTCGTTGGGGTGTGGTACAGGAGAAGGGACTCCGGACGGGACACATACTCTCGTGCCTTGTGCGAGCGGCGCGTTCCTTGCGCCGCCGTCCCTCTCCTGTCGCACCTTTCGCTCCTGCAGGAGCGAAGCCTGTCGTTTGCGGGAATTGTGATTGCCCCCGACGGAGCCTCGTGTGCGGACGGCGAACAGCGTCGCGTCCGCACGATCATGCGGCAACCAGGCAACTGCACAGGAAAAAACGCCGCGGACTTTCAAAACAACCGGAAAGTCCGCGGCGCTTTTGCGCTGCATCTTTGCATGATTGCCATGGTGTTGTTCAGGCAATCATTTTCTCGATGAAGGTCACGATGTCGCCCACGGTTTGCAAGGTGCGGACGCGCTCATCCGTGATAATGATGTGGTAGGTTTCCTCCAGTGTGGCAATCAATTCCACAATATCCAAAGAATCCGCGCCAAGGTCCTCGACGATGCGCGCCTGCGGCGTTACATCCTGTCTGCGGCAGCCAAGCTCCTCTGTCAGGAAATCGCATACGTTTTCAAAAACCGTACTCTGCTCTACCATAAAACCGATCCTCTTTTCAGCCCCGCAGAAACGGGACTTCTTTTTTGTCGCCGCATTGGGCGCTCCTGTGGTGTAACGATATGTAGGAAGCGCCCATTTCATGCCGCGTAACCCTGTGCATCCGCCTACCTGTGAGGCAATGCCTCAAGACCATTCGCGGCTCTGCGGTTTGTTTTCTCTGTTGTTTCCATTGTTGGCCGGACGCTCATAGTTGATCACAACGCGGCGGTTCGGCTCCACGCCGGTGGATGAGGTGGAAACCCCCTTGTAGTTTTGCAGCGCAGCGTGAATCACATGGCGCTCATAAGAGTTCATCGGCTCCAGCGCCATGCTGCGGCGGTACTTGATGGTTTTTGCGGCCATCTTTTCCGCCAGACGTACCAGTGATTCCTCGCGCTTTTTTCGGTAATTTTCCGCGTCCACATTGATGTAAAGGCGCTGCTTTTCGCCGCGGTTGACGGAGAAATTCGTCAGATGCTGGATCGCATCCAGCGTGTCGCCTCTGCGCCCGATCACCGCGCCCATGCTGCTGCCGCGGAGATTGACATTCAGCCCGCCGCCTGCGCGGTCGCTGATTTCAATTTGCGCTTCCACGCCCATCAGCTCCAGCAGACCGCGGAGGTACTGCTCCGTGCGGGCGCGCTTTTCGTCAATGTTGAGCGCCGACGCATCTTCTGCAGCCGCTTCCCTGTCCGCTGCCGGTACGGGCGCTTCCGCCGTCTCCGGCTGCGGAGCCGACGGCTCCGCGGCGACCTCCGGCGCGGGCTGCTCCGGCTCCTCATAGCTCAGGCGCAGGCGCGCGGGCGCGCTGCCGATGCCGAGAAATCCGGATCGCGCACGCTCGATCACCTCCACGGAAACCTCGTCGCGTTTCAGTCCAAGCTGCTTCAAGCCGGCTTTGATTGCGTCCTCCTCTGTTTTTCCGCTGACCTCTATAAATTTTGTCATGGTGATTTCTTTAGCCTCCTTTGTCCTCGCCGCCCTCCTCCGGCGGCGCTTCGATGCTGTCAGTCGTTGCTTCGGCCTCAGACTCCTCCGGCTGCTCCGCCAAATCCTCCGGAGCCGGAGCTGCGGATTCCGCATCCGACGCCTCCTCCGGCGTGGTCGCTTCCTCTGCGACCGCCGGTTCCATCACATCGTCCGGAACGGTTTCGTCTATGCTCTCGTCCTCTAATTCGGAGGCCTCCGCTGCCCGTGCAGTCGCTTCCTCAGCCGCCTCCGGGTTGGTGTAGCGATCCGGGACATAAGCGCGTCCTCTGGCATAGCGGCGGTTGCCGACCTGCGAGGCCGGTTTTTCCTGCGTATCCGGCGAAAGCCCTCTGGCGGCGCGCTTTGCGGCGCGTTCCTCCCGGATCGCGGCGGCTTTCAGCTCGTCCAGCTCGGCCTTTTGCCGCGCCTGCTGCTTCTTTTTGCTGGTATTTGCATTCTCTTTGGTTTCGCCAGCCGCGCGCATACGCTCGGTTTCCTCGCGGCGGCGTTCGATCTCCGCCTCGCGCTCCCGCTGGCGTGCGTTGCGCTCCGCAGCTTCCTTTTCAATCAGTCTGCCGTAATACTTGTTCAGGATCAGCTCCTGCACGATGGCCAGCAGGCTGGTGGAAATCCAGTAAATGCCCAGCGCAGCCGGCATACTGAAGCAGATCCAGAGCGAGATGAGCGGCATCATGATGTTCATGGACTTCATGGTCGAGGCGGTCTGCTGGCTGCTCTGCGTGGTGGGTGCGGGAGC
Organism: Oscillospiraceae bacterium; assembly: GCA_020860205.1. Lineage (GTDB taxonomy): Bacteria > Bacillota > Clostridia > Oscillospirales > Oscillospiraceae > RGIG7114. The sequence goes on from JAJBUU010000016.1 coordinate 13,655, forward strand.
CGGATTCGTCGCCTGGCTGAGCTTCATCTGGAGCCAGCTCAAAAACGCCGATACAAGCGGGATGAGGAACAGACCGAAGGTTGCCCAAGAAACGCCGCTGTTCCAGAAAAATACCTGCGGCGTGTTGCCGAGGTCCAGTCCCAGAAACCGATAGCTGATAGCAACCAGATTATCGGAAAGACCGGAAAATTCCGCAAAGTGCGCGGTGATGAACTGCGACTGTTCCAGCTGCACATATGCGCTGGAGCCGGACGACGCGAAACCCAGCTCATTGAGCTTTTCCAGAATCGCGCCGCCCTCCTCCAGAAGCTCGGAGGCGACGCCCATCATCGTGGTCAGCGGAAAGCGGATCGCGCGGTAGAGCGCGAGCAAAATGGGATAAGGGATCAAAGACCACAGGCACCCGGACATGGGGTTGACGTGTTCTTCCTTATAGAGCTTGGAAACTTCCTCCTGATACTTGCGGGGGTTGGCCTCGTGGCGCTTTTGCAGCTCCTGGAGCTGCGGGTTCAGGGCGGACATACGCATCATGCTCTTTTTGCTCTTCATCTGGAAGGGCAGCATGATCAGCTTGACCACCAGCGCAAAGAGGAAGATGGCTGCGCCGTAGTTTCCGGCAAGATTATAAAGCCAGAGCAGCAGTATGCCAAACGGCTTTGCGATGATATCTAACATGAGTGTGTTCTCCTGTTGAAGCGGTTTCTTTTGTGCTGCTTCCGAAACGCTCAGGCGGCGCCGCATGATTCGGCCAGCGCGGATCGCGCGGAAAATTCCCGGCAGGACCGGGTACAAAACCGCGGAAATCCGCCGTGAAGCTCACGGGGTCGCAGCGCAGTTATGGCGAAGATTTTCCATGAACTGCCACGGCTTTCATTGTGAATCGTGCAATGCTGCCCTAAAAAATCAGGGGACGGGGTCGTAAAAATCGTGTTCCCCGCGGTGGAACGGGTGGCAGCGCAGAATGCGCCGGAGCGCGAGGTAAGACCCCCTGCGCGCGCCGTACTTTTCCAGCGCTTCCAGCGCGTACTGGGAACAGGTCGGCACAAAGCGGCAGCAGGGCTTCGTGCAGGGCGAGATGCAGCGTCGGTAAAAGCGCACCAGCGCAATCAACAGGCGCGTCACTGCGGCGCCTCCCGCAGCAGACCCAGTTTGGCACAGGCGGAGAGGAACGCGCGTTCCATCTGGTGATAATCGCTGTGAACGGCGCGGGCGCGCGCCACAACGACCAGCTCTGTCCCCATGCGAAGCTCCGCTTCGTGCAGCCGGTAAATCTCCCGCAGACGGCGGCGGACACGGTTGCGCTGCACCGCGCACCCCAGCTTGGCGCTCACGGTGAAGCCAATGCGGTTTTTCGCCCGTTTGCTGCGTCTGGCATAGACGACCAGATAAGGCGTCACGGCACTTTTTCCCTTGTGGTAGAGTCGCTGAAATTCGTAATTTTTTTTGAGCGTTTCGGTGAATTTCATCTGCCGCCCCTTTTCTGTGAGCTGCCCGAACGGAAAGCTGCTGAAAATTGCGTCTGAACGCCGTTTCCGGACGTGAAAGACCCGCGTCGCGCGCATTTCCCCTGTCGGGCGGACTCCCGGCAACGCCGCATGATTCGGTCAGCGCGAATCGCGCAGAAAATTTTTGACAGAACAGGCTGCAAAAACACAGAAACCCTTTGCGGGGCTTTCACTGGTTTGCAGCGCAGTTACCGCAAAATTTTTCCGCAAACCGCTGTAGCGCTAACTGACACGGCATTACCTTTACACAAGCGCAAATAGGGCGGCATGGAAACCGCCCGAAAAACCGATATACTGTCGGAGTTTTTTGCGCCGCGCGCTGCGTCCCGCCGCTCAATAGGTGAGACGCGCTCTGCCCTTTGCCCTGCGGCGGGCAAGCACCTTGCGCCCGTTGCGGGTCGCCATTCTTTTGCGGAAGCCGTGCTCCTTTTTGCGGTGGCGCTTTTTCGGCTGATAAGTGCGAAGCATGATTTTATTCTCCTTTCCTGTTATGCTCAACATTTTCGTCTGCAAACAGGCGAAAATGAAGCTGGCCATTTTTTCAGCGGTCGCTGCAAACAGAGCATGGCAAAGGCCGCCCTGACAGAATTTCGCCACGGGCGAAACAACCGCTTTTACAAATCCTGATTATTATACACGAAATTCGCACCGTCTGTCAACCACAAATTTTGCGGGACACGGGGCGACGGTACTCGCTGATCCATCCCGGCATTCCGGGCGGCTGCAACGATTCGGGAACAAAAGCACAGTCATGGTTTTGTTCCCGCGGGAGCGAAACCATGCCTGTGCTGTCGCTGCAAACAGAAAGCCGCCATTACAGCCGGAAACCAATGCTGCTGCCTGTTGCCCAGCTGTGGGATGCGGAAGGCAATGGCTGCGCCGTTACAGCACCTTTGCCAAAAAGCTCCGCAGGCGTTCGCACTGCGGGTCCTGGAAAAGCTGCTCCGGCGTGTTTTGCTCCATGATGACCCCGCCGTCCATGAACAGGACGCGGGTGGCGACCTCGCGGGCGAAGCCCATCTCGTGCGTGACGACGACCATCGTCATACCCTCTGCGGCCAGCTCCTTCATCAGCTCCAGCACCTCGCCGACCATCTCAGGGTCCAAAGCGCTGGTCGGCTCGTCAAAGAGCATGAGCTTTGGCTTCATCGCCAGTGCGCGGGCGATGGCGACACGCTGTTTCTGACCGCCGGAGAGCTGCGCCGGATAGGCATCTGCCTTGTCCTCCAGCCCAATGCGCCGTAGCAGCGTCTCCGCCGTGTCCGCCGCCTCCGCCGGTTTCATCAGACCGGTCTGCACCGGGGCAAGGGTGATGTTTTTGCGGATGGTCAGGTTCGGGAACAGATTGAAGTGCTGGAACACCATGCCCATCTGCCGCCGCATTTCGTCAATTTTCACCTTTGGGTCGGTCATTTCCACCCCGTCAAAGGTGATCGTCCCTGCGGTGGGCGTTTCCAGGAGGTTCAGGCAGCGCAGAAAGGTGCTTTTTCCGGAACCGGAGGGTCCGATCACGACGACCTTTTCTCCCGGCGCGATGTGCTCGCTGATGTTGTTCAGCACCAGATGATCTCCAAAGGACTTGGAGAGGTTTTTAATGTCTATCACTTTTCCGCAGACTCCTTTCCAGACGGCCCAGCAGCCATGTAAAGAGCATGACCATCACCAGATAGACCGCCGCTGCACCCAGCAGCGGATACATTGCCTCATAAGTGCGGCTGATGATGCCCTGCGCGGCATAAATCAGCTCCTGTCCGCCGATGACGGTGATGAGCGAGGTATCCTTGAGCAGGACGATGAACTCATTGCCCAGCGCGGGCAGGATGGCCTTGACCGCCTGCGGGATGATAACAAAGCGCATAACGGTGAAATAATTCATGCCAAGACTGCGCCCCGCTTCCATCTGTCCAACATCCACGGACATCAGACCGCCGCGGATGATTTCCGCCACATAAGCGCCGGAGTTCAGGCCCAGACCGAATGCGCCGATCAGCGTAAAATTGCGGCTGTTGACAAAGATAACAAAGCTGAAAATCAAAAGCTGCACCATGACCGGCGTGCCGCGGATGATGGTGGTGTAAATCTTGCAGATGAAGTTCAGAACGCCCAGCAAAATGTTGCGGTGACCGGGGCGCTGCTGGTCGTGCGCCGTGCGCACCAGCGCGACGAGCACACCCAGCACCACGCCGATGACCAGCGCCAGCGCCGTCACCCAAAGGACGGTACCGGCGCCGCTGAGATAGAGCTTCCAACGTTCCGCGTCAATGAACGCCTGATAAAATTTGACAAAAAACGTTTGCCATCCGCTGAGTGTTTCACCCGCGGCCATCGCCGCTTTCCAAGCGGTATAGAGTTCCGCCATAAACGCGCCCCTCTTTCTGTTCTTGTTTCTGTTTTGGCTCCGCCGCACCGTGCGGCGGTGTCGTTATGCAGGATGATCGGGTCAGCATCTGCCGCCGGAAATGCGCAAAAGGGGCGGCTGGAAACCGTCCCTTTGCGCGTTTCTTTGCAGAGTCAGCCGCCGCTGAGAGCTGTGCGGCGGAAAAAGCGTCAATCTGAGATATAGCGGCTGATAATCTCGTCCACAGTTCCGTCTGCAATCAGCGCGGAGAGCGCGGCATTGACAGCATCCAGCAGCGCGGTGTTGGTCTTATCTACGCCGAAGGCATAGCTCTCCACAGCGTACTCGGTATCCAGAATCATCAGACCGGGATTCTCCGCCACATATGCCCTTGCTACGGAATCATCCAGCACGGCGCAGTCCACCTGCCCGTTCAGCACGGCCTGAATGACCAGCGTATAAGTATCATAGCCGATCACATGGTCAGAGCCATAGTCGTCCTCCGTGTAGATGAAGCCGGTGGTGCCGCGCTGGGTACCGATGAGCTGGTCGCCCAGATTATCGAGCGTCACATCCGAGCCTTCCGGCACGACGATGACCTGCACGGCGGTGGTGTAGCTGTCGGTAAAGTTCATCGTGGCTTTGCGCTCATCCGTGATCGATACGCCGGAAACGACCATGTCGCTCTTGCCCTGCTGCACCGCCAGCAGCGCGCTGTCAAAGTCCATATCGTCGATTTGCAGTTCCAGACCCAGTTGCTCCGCAATCAGGTTCATGATGTCCACCTCGATACCGACGATATTGCCGGAATCGTCCAGAGACTCATAGGGCGGGAAGTCCGCGCTCATGGAGATGGTCAGCTTGCCCTCGTTGATGGTGGTCAGCCCGGCGGCTTCCGCCGCGTCGGACGCGCTGGTCACGTTCGCATCCACAACATCGGATGCGGACGTGCTGTTGCTGCCGGAGCTGCCGCAGGCGGTCAGCGCCAGAACCATCGTCAGCGCAAGCGCAGCGCAGAGCAGTGATTTCAGTTTTTTCAGTTTCATCGTGGTTTGTCCTCCTCTTATTTCACCGGATCGAAACCCCGCATTCAGATTGGAAAGTTGTCGGAACGGCGGCGGGAGACTCCGCCCGTGCGACCCCCATCCACTGTGAACGCAGGCTTCAGGCGACACCGCATCATTCGGCAAACCGCCGCAGCTCTGATTATGCAGTATCGCTTTCGGGTCATTTTACACGGTTTTGCATGAATATTCAAGGACTTATTCACTTTGAAATGAATATTTCCGCAGGAAAATCACACGCCCGTGCTGCCAAATCCATTCGCTCCCCGCTGGCTCTCCGGCAGCGATTCTACCTGTGCAAATTCCAGCGTCTGGCATGGCAGAACGACCATCTGTGCGATGCGCTCGCCGGGTGAAACGGTGCGCGGTGCGGCGCTGTCGTTATACAGCGGAACGCAGTATTCGCCGCGATAATCGCTGTCGCAGACGCCGACGCAGTTCGCGGGACGCAGCCCCTGCCGACAGGCAAGGCCGCTGCGCGCAAAAATGGCGGCAAAATATCCGTCCGGCACGGCGACGGAAAGTCCGGTCCCGATCATCACGCAGGTCTGCGGCGGGATCTCCACCGGAGCGTCCATACAGGCGTAAAGGTCATACCCGGCGGCGCAGGCGCTTCCCGCAGTCGGAATCACTGCGTCCGGGCGCAGCTTTTTCAGCAGCAGCTCCATCTGTCCGTCCTCTCAAATCACGCCTGCCAGCACAAGCGCAAGCAGAACGCAGGTGGCCAGCAGGACAAACGCGACCAGGTAGAGGAACGCGCGCTTGCGGCTGGACGGGACCTCCGCGCCGGTCTCGGACGGCGTGAGCAGGTGCGCACGGCGCAGCGTGTTGGACAGCGGCTTATAGAGCAGGACGGTCAGCGTGGCGTTGATGCCCGCTTTTACAACATTGAACAGCCCGATGACGGGGAGCAGCTCTGCAACAGCCGCACGGGGATAGCCCAGATAAATCGGCGTGATCAGGTAGTTCCACAGCAGCATGACCAGCGTCACCAGCACCACGCCGGAAACCAGACCCGTGACCGCGCCGCGCAGCGTGCGGCGTTTTTGGTAAATCAGTGCGGCGGGGCAGACAAAGGCGCAGGAGCTGAGTACATTCATCAGCAGTCCGATGGGGCCGGTGGAGCTGATCGTCACCATTTCGATGAGCGAAACGACAACGGCGATGCCCGCAGCGGAAAGCGGCCCAAAGAGGAAGCCGGAAATGGCGATCATCACATCCTTCAGGTCAAAGCTGAGGAAGCCCAGCACGTTCAGGGGGATCAGCTTGGACAGATACATCACCACATAAGCAAGTGCGGTCATCAGTGCCATCAGCACCAGTTGTTTTGTGTCCAAACGCTGTTTTGTGATACTCATGAGATTTTTACCTCCACATAAAAAAATGCCCGAACGGATAAAATCCTTCGGACAGCTCTGTGCAGAAACAGCGCGCTTCCATCATAAAAAAGCCGCAGCTTCTGAGAAGCATCTTCTTTCATCCTGACTTTTAACAGTCGGTACCGGAATCGCACCGGTTCAGCATACCTTTGACAGCACGCGCGCGGACTTTCACCGCCGATCGGGAATTTCACCCTGCCCTGAAGATTTTCCTCTATTCGGTTGTACTTCCAGTATAGCAGGATATTTTGAAAATGCAAGCCTTTTTTTCAATGCGATGCAGGGTGACAGCATTTACTTTACTTCGCACGCTTCTGAAAATGAAATACAGGTGAATTTTTACCTGTTCCGGCTGACCGCAATGTGCAGGAGAGGGCCGGGTTTCGCTCCTGCGGGAGCGACCTGCTTTCGCTGCGCGGCGAAAGCAGGTCGCTCACCCCGATTTATGCGGCGCTGCCTTATGAATAAATGCTGTCGCCTTACAAGGCGATATTGCACAAATGCGTCGGTGTCGGCGTGCAGAGGAGTCTCGCTCCGAAAGATTTGCTTGACAATCCGTAAAATTCCGGAGTAAAATACATATAAGCTATATGTACTTGCGGGGAAAGGAGTACGGCGAACATGGCGGAAACAGCAAAAAAACGCCCTGCGATGGGGACGGATTTTACCAGCGGGGCGGTCATGCCGCTACTGCTGCGCTTTTTTCTCCCGTTCCTGCTGGCGAACCTGCTGAACAGCCTTTACAATACGATAGACACGATGATTATCGGCCAGTTTGTGGGCAGCAGCGGCATCGTGGCCGTCAGTCTGGGCGGCAAAATGCTGAACCTGTTCACCAATATCGGCCTGGCGCTGGCGGGCGGCGGACAGATCCTGATTTCGCAGCTGCTCGGCGCGAAGCGGCGCGGCGAGCTGAACAGCACCATAGGAACGCTGTTCAGCGAAATGATGGCGCTCTCCGTTTTGTTCGCCGTGGCAACGCTGCTGCTCTCCCGCAATATCATCACATGGCTGAACACGCAGGACGAGGCCTTTGACGGTGCGCTGGCTTATCTGCGCATCACCTGCATCGGCCTGCCGCTGCTCTTTGGCTATAATGCGGTCAGCTCCGTTTTGCGCGGCATGGGGGACAGTACCCGCCCGCTGATTTTCATTGCCATTGCCGCCGCGTTCAACCTTGTGGGCGACGTGGTATTCATCGTCTGCTTTGGGCTTGGCGTGGCAGGAACCGCGCTCGCAACCGTGCTGGGCCAGGGGCTTTCACTGGTGTTTTCCATTGTCTTTCTCTATCGCCGCCGCGCCCGCTTTGGCTTTGATTTCCGCCTGCGCAGCTTCGCCATCGACTGGCGCAAGCTGTGGATCATGTGCCGTCTGGGCTTTCCGGCGGCGTTGCGCTCCTTCTGCATCACCGGAACGCAGCTTGTCATGATGGGCTATGTCAATCTGTTCGGGTTGGCGGCAGCGGCGGCCTATTCCATCGGAGACAAGATTTACCATCTGGCGAATATCTTTGCTACTTCCGTGATGCAGGCGGGCGGCAGCATGATCGCACAGAACTTCGGCGCGGGAAAACCGGAACGGGTGCAGCGCATCGTGCGCTGCTCGTTTGCGCTGACGCTTGCGGCAGCCGTAGTGCTGTCCGTTCCGTCGCTGCTGTTCCCGGAGGCGTTTTTCGGTCTGTTTGACCACAGCGCCGATGTGCTGGTCTATGCGCAGGCGTTCATGGCGATCAGCAGCTTGATTTATTTCCTGTCCGCTGCGGTGTCCAGCTATGAGGCGGTCATGCAGGGAACCGGGAACGCGATGCTGAGCATGATCGGCGGGATACTGGACGGTGTGGTTCTGCGCGTAGGACTGAGCTTTGTCTTTGCGTATGGTCTTGGGCTCGGCGTGATTGGGTTCTTTCTGGCCGATGCGCTCTCGCGCCTTGCGCCGCTGGTTCTCGGCGGGGTCTATTACCACTCCGGCGCATGGAAACGGCGCAAAACGCTGGTTTCCCAGTCCGACGGTGAAACGGAATGACGCGCGCCGCAACCTGAAAATCCCGCGCCATCCCGCTTTGGGCGGGAACCACCTGATATGCAAAACAAAACGCGAAGCCGCAGCGACTGTGATTTACAGTCGCTGCGGCTTCAGGCTTTTGCAGGTTCCGGCTGCTTTGACGCGGCCGTTTTGTACAAATACAGATATTGCCCGGCATAATTGTCCTTTGCCGGTCTGATCCGCCGCATTATGCCAGCGCGCGGTAAAGGAAGGTCACGATTTGTCCGCGTGTGCAGGTTTCGGACGGAGAGAACGTGGTCGTTGTTGTGCCGGTGGTAATACCGGATTCCACCGCCCATGCGACCGCATCGGCATAAGTATCTGTGGAAGATATATCTGAAAATCCGGATTCCGTCGCCACAGTCGGGCTGCCCGCCAGACGATAAAGATATTCCACCACCGTCGCGCGGGTGCAGGGCGCATCCGGACGGAACGTGCCGCTGCTCAGGTCGATGCCCTGTTCACTCGCCCACTGAACCGCGTCCGCATAGTAGACGCCTGCCTCCACGTCGCTGAACGCGCCGGAGCCTGCCGGAGCGGGGGAACCGTTGGCGCGCCAGAGAAATGTGATGATCTGTCCGCGTGTGCAGGTTTCGGACGGGGAAAACGTGGTCGTTGTTGTGCCGGTGGTGATACCCTGTTCCAGCGCCCATGCAACGGGAGTATAGCAGTAGTCTGAAGCGTCTACGTCAAGAAAAGCGGCGGCGGAGCTTTCGCCCGCTGCGTCGGCATAGTGGAGCGTGGCGGAGGTCAGCGTGGCATTGTTTTTTCCGATTTCGATTGCGTCCCAGTCCGCTTTGTCGCCGCCATAATAAACATCGGTCAGACTGCTGCAATATCCAAGTGCGGCTTCTCCGATACTGACCACGCTGACAGGAATCGTCACACTGACCAGCGCGCTGCAGCCGTAGAACGCCTCATAGCCGATGTAGGCCACGCCCTCCGGAATGGTCACATCGGTCAGATTGCTGTGATAATAAAAGGTGTAATCCGCAATGCCGACCGTTCCGGCTTTGACCTCATACGCATCGGTTATGTCCTCGTTTGCACGAATCAGCCAGTGGTCGAGATAGAGCGCATCGCCATCCCAATTCGCACTGTCGTTTGCGTAAGCGGTTCCGGAAAATGCGCCGCTGCCGATGCTGGTAACAGTGTCTGCAATCGTAATGACCGCCAGACTGCTGCAATTATAAAAAGAATATTCGCCGATGCCTGTAACGCCTTCCGGTATCGTAATGCCTGTCAGCGCGGTGCAGCCGGAGAAGGCTTCTTTTCCGATGCTCGTCACGCCGGATTCAATGGTAACGGATGTGATTTCGGCCTGCACCGCGTACCACGGCGTGTTCCCGGCGCTGTAATCGTTCATCTCCCCCTTGCCGCTGATGGTCAGCACACCGTCATTGTACGTCCAAACTGCATTCTCCCCGCAGGTACCGCTGGTTTCGTCATCCGCCAAAGCGCATGGGGCAAGTGATGCGACCAGACAGAATGCAAGCAGGAAAGCCAGAATTTTGCTGCATTTCATGATTTCTGCTCCTTTGTTTGTTTATTTTGTTGGTTTTCGCTTTATTTATCAAAAAAATGACCGCGCGGCTCCGCATCCGGCGCTGCGCGGTCAGGCGTTCGCCCGGTTTAACCCAGACGGCGCTCCAGTTCGTCCAATTCTGCTTTCAGCGCGGCGGGGAGCTTTTCACCAAATTTGGCGTAAAATTCGCGGATGCCCGCGGTCTCCTGCCGCCAAAGCGTCTTGTCTACGGAGAGCAGACCACGCAGCGTTTCCATATCCACGCCGCAGCCCTCCAAATTGATGTCCTCCGGGCGGGGCAGGTAGCCGATCTCGCTGTCCACGGCGTCCACCTCGCCAAAGGCGCGTTTGAGCACCCACTCGATTACGCGAAGGTTATCGCCAAAGCCCGGCCAGAGGAATTTGCCCTGCTCGTCTGTGCGGAACCAGTTGACATTGCAAATGACGGGCGGATTTGTGATGCGCTGCTCCATGTCCAGCCAGTGCTGCCAATAGTCGGCCATGTGGTAGCCGCAGAAAGGCAGCATCGCCATCGGGTCACGGCGTACCTCGCCAACCTTGCCCTCCGCCGCAGCGGTCTTTTCAGAAGCCATGATGCTGCCGACAAATACGCCGTGCTGCCAGTTGCGGGACTGATAGACCAGCGGCGCGGTGCGCGCGCGGCGTCCGCCGAACACGATGGCGGAGATCGGAACGCCCTGCGGGTTATCAAACTCCGGGGAGATGCAGGGGCAGTTTTTCGCGGGGGCGGTGAAGCGGGAGTTTGGATGCGCGCCGGGTACGCCGCTGTCCGGGTCCCACGGCTCGCCCTTCCAGTTCAGCGCGCCGCGCGGCGGGTTTTTGTCCATGCCTTCCCACCAGACGGTGCCGTCCGGCTTCAGGACCACGTTGGTAAAGATGGAATCCTTCATCGTGGAGGCGAGGGCGTTGGGGTTCGTTTTTTCGCTCGTGCCGGGCGCCACGCCGAAGAAGCCGTTCTCCGGGTTGACCGCCCAGAGCCGCCCATCCGGGCCGGGACGCAGCCATGCGATGTCGTCTCCGACGCACCAGCACTTCCAGCCCTTCTCGCGGTAAGCCTCCGGCGGAATGAGCATGGCCAAATTGGTCTTGCCGCAGGCGGAGGGGAACGCGCCGCAGACATAACGCACCTCTCCGGCAGGGTTCTGCACGCCAAGGATCAGCATATGCTCCGCCAGCCAGCCCTCGTCGCGTCCAAGACAGGAGGCGATGCGCAGGGCAAAGCATTTCTTGCCCAGCAGCGCGTTGCCGCCGTAGCCGGAGTTGACAGAGCAGATCTCATTGTCCTGCGGGAAGTGCGCGATGTAGCGGCGCTCCGGGTCAAGCTGCGCGTTGGAGTGCAGACCCTTGACGAAATCCGCCGCGTCGCCCATCGCTGCGCAGACCTCCGTGCCGACGCGCGTCATGATCGCCATGCTGACCGTGACATAGATGGAATCCGTCAGCTCAATGCCGTATTTGGCGAACGGGGAGCCGACCGCGCCCATCGCATAAGGGATGACATACATCGTCCGTCCGTCCATGCAGCCGGCATAGATGTCCTTCAGCTTTGCGCGCATTTCCGCCGGAGCCATCCAGTTGTTGGTCGGTCCGGCATCCTCCTGCTTCTCGCAGCAGATGAAGGTGCGCGCCTCCACGCGCGCGACATCGCTGGGGTCGCTCCGATGGTAGACGCAGCCGGGCAGCAGCTCCTGATTCAGCTCGATCAGTTCTCCGGTGGCGAAGCCCTGCTGACGCAGCTCGTCAAGCTGTGCTTTGCTGCCATCGATCCAAAGCACTTTGGACGGGCGGCAGAGGTCGATTTGGGCGTTTACCCAGTCGAGAATGTAGCGGTTGTCAGTCAATGCCATTTCATCATATCTCCATTCGATTGAAATTGCCAAAAGATTAGTATATTATAGCGGATTTTGCCCTCTTTGTAAAGTGAAAAACGCAAATTTTTTCCACGCAACAGCATTTCCCAGCTCAAAGCTGTGCGGCGTTTTGATTTCCGTGACCCTTCGGCAAAATCGCTTGACACGGCAAACGGAAAATGCTAATATAATGTTCTGTCTGAAAGAATCAGCATCGTCATGGGCGATGAACGTGAGAAGTAAAATCCACAGCCGGGTCACAGAGAGACTCCGCCATATGGCTGGAAGCGGAGTTGGCAAGCGGCGGATTTGAAATGCGCCCCGGAGCCCACGGGAGAGGAAATGCCCCCCGCGTCCCGCGCCGCGTTAAGGCACGCGCCGGTTTTTTTGCAGCACGAAGCTGCTGCGCCGGAAAGTTAGAAGCGAGAGTGGAACCGCGTTTGCAGAAAAGAACGCCTCTCATGGGTCCCGTATCGACCCGTGGGAGGATTTTATTTATTTGCCCCACCTGTAAATAATATGTTTTTCTGCGCCCGCGATCCCGCGCTGGCCGCAAGAAAGGAAACGATATGTTCAAGGATCTGCACGAAACCATACAGGCATATAAGGCGCGCGACCCCGCCGCCCGGAGCGCGCTGGAAATCCTGTTGCTCTATCCGGGTGTAAAAGCGGTGCGCAGCCACCGCCGCGCCCACTGGTGTTATGAACACAATCTGAAATTTTTGGCGCGCTGGATCTCCCAGCACGCCCGCCGCCGCACGGGGATCGAGATACATCCCGGCGCAAAAATCGGCCGCAGGCTCGTCATTGACCACGGCATGGGCATCGTGATCGGCGAGACCGCCGAAATCGGGGACGATTGCCTGATTTACCACGGCGTCACGCTGGGCGGGACGGGCAAGGATCAGGGCAAACGCCACCCCACCATCGGGAACAACGTCCTGATCGGCACCGGCGCAAAGGTTCTGGGGCCGTTCCGCGTGGGAGACAACTGCCGCATTGCCGCCGGTTCCGTTGTGCTGACCGAGATACCGCCGAACTGCACCGCCGTCGGCGTTCCCGCCCGTATCGTCCAGCGCGGCGGCGCGCGGGAGGACTATGTCTCCGAGGTCGATCAGGTGAGCGTCCCCGACCCCGTGGCGGTGGAGCTGCAATTCATCAAGGAGCAGCTTGAAGCCATCAATCTGAGTTTGAAAAAATGAAAATACAGGAGAAGTGAACAAAATGAAGTTATATAATTCCGCAACGCGCCGGAAGGAGGACTTTGTCCCCAATCATCCGGACATCGTAAAAATGTATACCTGCGGCCCGACGGTCTACCACTTCGCCCACATCGGCAACCTGCGCAGCTATCTGATGGAGGATGTTCTGGAAAAATACCTGCGCAGCCGCGGCTACAACGTCCTGCGCGTGATGAACATCACCGATGTAGGCCATCTGACGAGCGATGCGGACGAGGGCGAGGACAAGATGCTGAAGGGCGCGCGGCGCGAGCACAAGACCGTGCTGGAGATCGCCCAATACTATACGGACGCTTTCTTTGACGACTGCCGCCGCCTGAACATCAAACGCCCGGACGTGGTACAGCCCGCAACGGGCTGCATCGACGACTGCATCAAAATCATCGAAAAGCTGCTGGCGGACGGTTACGCTTACTGTGCCGGTGGCAACGTCTACTTTGACACCAGCCGTCTGGAACGGTACTACATCTTCAACGATTTCAACGAGGAGGATTTGGCCGTCGGCGTGCGGGAAGGCGTGGAGGCGGACGAGAGCAAACGCAACAAGAACGATTTTGTTCTTTGGTTCACCAAAAGCAAGTTTGAGGATCAGGCGCTGAAATGGGATTCCCCGTGGGGTGTTGGCTACCCCGGCTGGCACATAGAATGCTCCGCCATCAGCATGAAATACTGCGGCGAGGATTTGGACATCCATTGCGGCGGGATTGACAACGCCTTCCCCCACCATACGAACGAAATCGCCCAATCGGAGAGCTATCTTGGGCATAAATGGTGCAATTTTTGGGTACACATTCACCACCTGAACACCACCAGCGGAAAAATGAGCAAGTCCAGCGGTGAATTTCTGACCGTGGCGCTGCTGGAGGAAAAGGGCTATGATCCGCTCGCTTACCGCCTGTTCTGCCTGCAAAGCCATTACCGCAAGGCGCTGGTGTTCTCATGGGAAAACCTGGACAACGCGCAGCTTGCTTATCAAAAGCTGATCACCCGCATCGCGGCGCTCTCCCCGGACGACGGCACGCCGGAACCGGCGGCGCTGGACGCGCTGCGTGAAAAATTCAACGCGGCGCTGGACAACGATTTGAATACCGCGCTGGCAGTCACCTGCCTTTACGATGCGCTGAAGGCCAGAACCAGCGACGCGACCAGGCGCGCCGCCATCGCGGAATTTGACCGCGTATTGGGTCTGGATCTGCTTGCAAAGGCGGAGGCCAGGCGCGCCGCCGACGCAAAGGCTGCGGCAGCCGTTTCCGCAGCGGGACAGCGCTTTTCCGTCGTTGCGGCAGACGGTGCGGAGGACACGGAAATCACCGCGCTGCTGCTGGCGCGGCAGGACGCGAAAAAAGCGAAAAATTTTGCCGAAGCCGACCGCATCCGCGACGCGCTCAAGGCACAGGGCATCGAACTGACCGACCTCCCCGGCGGTGTGCAGTGGCGCAGGGGATAATTTCAGTTTGAGTCCCGCCGCTGCGGCGGCGGATTTCGTTCCTGCGGGGGATTTTGCGCTGCGGGTGCGCCTCCTGCCGTACCCTGATCCCCGCACAAAAAGCCGGGCGCTTGTACAAGCGTCCGGCTTTCCTGTATTCCTGTGGGAAACCTGCGGTTTACACAGCGGTCTTTTCCAGCGTCAGCGTACCGTCGTCCTGCACATCCAGCAGCGCGCTGTCGCCCTCCTTCAGCGTACCGGTGAGCATCTGCTCCGCGGCGGCGTCCTCCACCATGGACTGGATCGTGCGGCGCAGCGGGCGCGCGCCATAAGCGGGGTCGTAGCCCTTTTCTCCCAGCTTTTCCACCGCAGCGTCCGTCGCTGTGAGCTGAATACCAAGCGTTTCCATCCGCTTGCCGACGGTATCCAGCATATTCCGGGAAATGCGGTTGATGTCCTCCTGTGTCAGACGGTGGAAGATGATGGTGTCGTCTATGCGGTTCAAAAACTCCGGCTTGAACGTCTGGCGCAGGTCGGCCATGATCAGCGTGCGAATCTCTGCATCCTTTTCCGCACCGGCGGCGCTCTCCTTGTGGTCAAAGCCCAGCGGGTGGTGCTGTTCGCTGATGTTCTTTGCGCCCACGTTGCTCGTCATGACAATGATGGTGTTCTTGAAGTCCACCTGCCGTCCCTGGGAATCCGTCAGGCGGCCATCGTCCATGATTTGCAGCAGGATGTTGAATACATCCTCGTGCGCCTTCTCGATCTCGTCAAAGAGGATGACGGAATAGGGCTTGCGGCGCACCTTTTCCGTAAGCTGACCGCCCTCGTCATAGCCGACATAACCCGGCGGCGACCCGATCAGCTTGCTGGTGGTATGCTTTTCCATAAATTCCGACATATCCAGTCGGATCATCGCATTTTCATCGCCAAACACGGCTTCCGCCAGCGCCTTGCACAGCTCGGTCTTGCCAACGCCCGTCGGCCCCAAAAAGAGGAAGGAACCGATGGGACGCTTCGGGTCTTTCAGTCCCACGCGCCCGCGGCGGATCGCTTTGGAAACGGCTGTGACGGCCTCGTCCTGCCCGATCACACGGCGGTGAAGGGTCTCCTCCATATGCAGCAGCCGCTGGCTCTCATCCTCCGAAATGCTGGTGACAGGAATACCCGTCCAGCCGGAAACAACGGCGGCAATGTCCTCAGCCGTGACCGTGCTGCGGTGACCGGACTGGCTGACATTCCATTTGCGGCGCAGGCTCTCCAGCTCCTCCCGCTGCTCCTTTTCCTGGTCGCGCAGCCTGGCCGCGCGCTCAAAGTCCTGCGCCTTGACCGCTTCGTCCTTTTCCCCGCTCAGCGCGGAAATGCGGCTCTCCACGGCCTTCATTTCGTCGGTCGGGGTCAGCTTTTCCATCCGCACAGCAGAGCAGGCCTCGTCCACAAGGTCTATGGCCTTGTCCGGCAGGTAGCGGTCGTTGATATAGCGCGCAGAGAGCTTCACGGCGGCTTCAATGGCCGCATCGGAGATGCTCAGGCGGTGGTGCGCTTCGTATTTGTCGCGCAGCCCGCGCAAAATCTCGACGCTCTCCTCCTCGCTCGGCTCGTCCACCGTCACGGGCTGGAACCGGCGCTCCAGCGCGGCGTCCTTCTCAATGTGCTTGCGGTATTCGTCCAGCGTCGTGGCGCCAATGATCTGCACCTCGCCCCTGGAAAGCGCGGGCTTCAGAATATTTGCCGCATCTATCGCGCCCTCTGCGGCACCGGCGCCGATGATGGTGTGCAGCTCGTCAATGAAAAGGATGGTATCGCCGCTTTTTTGCACCTCTTTCAGCACATTCTTGATTCGATCCTCAAAATCGCCGCGGTATTTGGTGCCGGCCAGCATACCGGTCAAATCCAGCGAAACCACGCGCTTGCCTCGCAGATCCTCCGGCACATCGCCCAGCGCGACCTTCTGCGCCAGCCCTTCGGCAATGGCGGTCTTGCCAACGCCCGGTTCTCCGATCAGGACCGGGTTGTTCTTGCTGCGGCGGGAGAGGATTTGGATCACACGGCGTATCTCCGTTTCGCGGCCAATGACCGGATCCAGCTGTCCCTTTTCGGCCATTGCGGTCAAATCGCGGCTGTATTGATCCAGCGTCTTGGTCTCGCCCTTGCTGTGGACGGACGTGCCGCGCGCATTTGCCTGCGCGCCAACCGTTGGGCGCCCGCTGCGCGCCGGTCCCGCCGCGCCGAACATACTCAGCACTTCAGTATAAAGCCTGTTCAGGTCCATGCCGGTGCTGGAGATGATACGCGCCGCCGCGCTGTCCGGCTCGCGCAGGATGCCCATCAGCAGATGCTCTGTTCCGACAAAATTGTGTCCCAGACGTCCCGCGTCGCCAATGGCCAGCTCGATCACGCGCTTTGCGCGGGGCGTCAGCCCCTGCGGCGTTGTTCCCGGTTCGCCCCTGCCGACATATTTTTCCACGAGTTCCGTGAGCAGACCGTCGGTCAGCCCGTTCTTTTTCAGCACCTTCGCGCCCTGACCGCCGTCCTCGCGGACGATGCCAAGCAGCAGATGCTCGCTGCCCACATAGCCATGTCCCAGCGTTTCCGCCGCTTCCTGCGCTTTTTCAATCGCGGTTTTGGCGCGCTCGGTGAATCTGTCATTGTTGTTCATATCACATTACGCCTCCTGTTCGTTCTGGCTGCCGCTGCGCCGCGGTCTCAGCCATCCAGCTTTTTGAGCTGGTCGCGCAGCTCAATGGCTTTTTCAAAGTTTTCATCCCTGACCGCCTCGTCCAACTGCTGCTTCAGGCTCTCGCGTTGGCGGCGCGCTTTGATGTCCTCGCCCGCATCCGTGGGGATACCGGCTTCGGCCTCGCTCATCGGCGCGCCTGTCTGCGGCTGTCCGATGATGATATGCACCTGCGGCGCCTGATACATCATACGCCGTGCAGGGAAGCCAAACCCGTCGAAAGTCGGGAACATGGTACGCTCCGACTTAAAGAAATTTTGCAGCATTCCGTCAAACATACTGTCCATATTGGAAAACGGAGAGAAGGACGGCTGCCACATCCCATCGGCAAATCCCTCGGCTCTGGCGCAGTCCGCGCAGAGATGCCGCTCGGTTTTCAAGCCGTTGACATTGCTGCTGTAATAAAACGTAGCTTCTTTTCCGCATTTTTCGCATTTCATGATAAATCTACTCCCTTTCATTCAGAAATCAGTGTGACTAACATATACTTGAAGATGGATGCCCTGACCGTGTCCCGGTTTGCACTGGATACGGCGCGTAGGGCGTTGTCGCTGACGGCTGAAAGGATCAGCCGCGCGTTGGTCTTGTCGATCAGACCCGATTCATAGATATTTGCGATGAATGCATTGGCTGTGCGCCAATCCAGACTGTCGCCAACGGCGTTTACCGTGTGCATGACGGTTTCGCGCGGCGTTTGGTGTACCCGGCTGATGCGGATATATCCGCCGCCGCCCCTGCGGCTTTCCACCACATAGCCCCGTTCCGGGGAAAAACGGGTGGAGATAACATAGTTGATTTGGCTCGGCACGCAGGAGAATTGCTCCGCCAGTGCGCTGCGCCGCAGCTCCGCAAAGCCGTCCGTACTGCTCTCTATCGCGGATAGAATGAACTGGGCGATCAGATCGCTTGTCGCCATAATCTCGCCTCCCTGACTTTGACCTTTCCTGACCTTCTGGATATATAATAGTCAGATTTGGTCAAAGTTTCAAATCCGGTTTTGACCTTTCCTGACCTTTTAATCGGTGGAATTTCTGCGTAGCCGGTCATTTTCTCCTGTTTTCGCAGATTATCTTTTATTTTCTTTGATTTTCATTTTTTCACAAAATCCGTTGACAATCCGTTGACAATCTGAAAATGTGTGTTAAAATGAGAGCTGTAAATCTTTAGAATGTGAAGGAGGGCTTCACCATGTATGTCATCAGCGACAGCTGCATTGCCTGCGGCGCCTGCGCGGACGCCTGTCCGGTCAGCGCCATTGCGATGGACGATAGTCTTGGCCGTTATGCCATCGACGGGGACACCTGCATCGACTGCGGTACCTGCGAGGGTACATGTCCTGTCGGCGCGCCCGCACAGGCCTGAGCCAAAACAAACGCAACATAAAGCGGAAAAGGGCGATACGGAGTGCTTCCGTATCGCCCTTACTCTTTTGTTTTTTATCCGATTGCGTGGGGTGCGTTTTCCGCACCGGCTTCTGACAATGAGGACAGCCCCTGAACCGCTACGATTCAGGGGCTGTTGTTCTGGTGCGGGAGAAGGGACTTGAACCCTCACGTCTATGGTGAGACACAGGCACCTCAAGCCTGCCTGTCTACCTATTCCAGCACTCCCGCGCATCTGCAGTACGCAACCGGATTCAATGCGTACCGTGAAATTATAGCAGATTCTTCGATTTTGTCAACTGTTTTTTTCAAATTCGCGGAAATTTCTTTGCCGGCGCGCCCACAGCGTGCGGCGCTGCTGACAGGAGCCGGTCGGGTTGTGGCAGTGAACTTTTGGTTGTTTTACAAATTTTATCGGCTGTGCTATTCTTAGGGCACAGAAACGGAAGCCGCATACCGGAACCGACGGATTCGCGGCATTCCGAAAACCGGAAAGGAGAACAAAAAGATGAAACGGAAAATCATGCGCAGACACATTGCCCTTTGCGCCGCGCTTTGCATGACAGCGGCTCTGCTGACCGGCTGCGGCGGAAGCGCTGCAACCGGCTCCACGGACAGCGGCGGCGCAGAGAGCGGGAACAGCGCTGCCAGTACATACACGCCGGACCCGGCGGAGTATGAACTGATCGACGTAAGCTATTTTGACCGGAGCTGGAGCATGGACTCCGACGAGCTCGGCGTTTTCAACCTTGACCTGACCACACACGACCCCGCGTCCTCTATGAAAACGCAATTTCTGGAGGAATGGTGCCGTCTGGTGCAGGAGGCGACCGACGGCGGCGTGAACATCACGATTTATCCCGGCGGCACGATGGCGTCCGCTTCGGAGGCACTGACCGCCGTGGAAACCGGCTCCTGTGACATGGCATGGTTCCTCGGCTCCAATTTCTCCGATATACTGCCCGTGACCTGTATATTCTATCTGCCGGGGCTTGGCCTTGGCGACAATATCACGGACTGCGACATCATGTGGGATCTTTATGACAAATATCCGGCGTTTGAACAGGAGTACACGGACAACAACCTGAAGCTGATCCACCTTTACACCTGCGGCTCTATCTCCATCAACGGCGTGAAGGTCACTTCGCTGGAGGATTTCAGGGGCAAGAATATCCGCACCACCGGCGGGTATGCTGCGGACCTGATGGAGCTGCTGGGTGCTTCGCCCATCTCGATGGGGCCGGGCGACCTGTACGATTCCATGAGCAAGGGCGTGCTGGACGGCTACGGTCTGGAGTGGTCGGGCATCAAGACGTTTAACCTGAATGAAGTGACCGATTATTACAACAATGACCCGCTCTGGGTGACGATTCTCGGCGTTATCATGAATCTTGATACCTATAATTCTCTGCCCGCCGAATATCAGGAGGTCATCGACTACTATTCCGGTCGGGATATGTCGCTGCAACAGGCATATAACTGGGATATTGAGAACCGCGAGAGCCAGGAGTCGCTGTCCACACCGGAGCAGAATGTCAGCTTTGACGAGGCAGACTATGCGGAGCTGATGGAAATTTGCCGGAATTACAGCGAGGAACAGGCGGAAGCGCTGACCTCTGCCGACTTTGACGCCGTTGCATTCCTGAACGACATCTATGCGGAGGTGGAAGCGCACGAGGACTTTGTCTACTACCGCGAAACACAGGGCTGAACCCTGTGACGAAGCTCCCGCTGTGGAGCGGAAAGAAGCAGAGGTGAAAAAAACATGTCTTTGACCATGATCGCCATTCTCGGCGTATGCGTGATGATCGCGCTGATCCTGATGGGCATGAACGTCGGAATGTCTATGGTCCTGGTCGGCTTTGCGGGGCTGCTCGCCGTAAAGGGCTGGACCGGTGCGCTGGGCTTCCTGCGTCAGGTTCCGGCAACGCAGGCCATGACCTATTCCTTTACCGTGATCCCGATGTTTGTCCTGATGGGGAACGCCGTGTTCCGCTCCGGCATCAGCGACGGACTGTTTGACGCCTCCCGCAAGTGGCTGAGCCGCGTTCCCGGAAACCTTGCCTGCGCCTCTGTCGTGGCCAGCGCCATTTTCGGCGCGATTTGCGGCTCCACCATTGCGACGACCGCGACGATTGGCACGGTCGCGCTGCCAAAGATGCGCGAGGCCGGTTATTCCGAAAAGCTGGCTGCCGGAGTCATCTGCATCGGCGGCGGGATCGGCATCATGATCCCACCCTCCACGCCGATGATCATTTACGGCGTGGCAACGGAAAACTCCATCGGTGAGCTGTTCGCTGCCGGCATCCTGCCCGGCATTTTGATGGCCGTCCTGTATATTCTGGCGATCATCATCATGGTCAAGCTGGACCCCTCTCTGGCGCCTGTCAGCACAAAATGCTCATGGGCAGAGCGGTTCAAATCCCTGCGGCACCTGGTCGGCATCGTGATTTTGTTCCTCATCGTTCTCGGCGGACTGTTCTCCGGCATTTTTACAGTCAACGAGGCGGCAGCCATCGGCGCGCTGGCTTCGCTGGTGCTGATGTTTTTCCGTCACAGCTTTACATGGCGGAATTTCTACAACGTCATCATGGATACCATCACCACGTCCGGCATGGTCCTGCTGCTGGTCATCGGCGCCAGCGTATTTGGCAGCTTTCTCACCGTCACAAAGCTCCCGACCACGTTGGCAAGCTGGCTCACCGGGCTGGATGTCTCCCGTTATGTCGTGCTGCTGCTTTTGATCGTCATTTACTTTATCCTCGGCATGATTATGGATGAGCTGCCGATGGTGCTGCTGACCATCCCCATCTTCTATCCGGTCATCACAAGCCTTGGCTTTGACAGCATCTGGTTTGGCGTTATCATCATTCTGGTCACGGCGCTGGGCAATATCACGCCGCCGGTGGGAGTCTGCTGCTTTGTACTCTCCGGGATCGCAAAGGATATTCCGCTGACGACGATTTTCCGGGGCATTTGGCCGTTTGTGATGGTGCTGCTTCTGACCATCGTGATCCTGACGATTTTTCCGTCCATCGCAACATGGCTGCCCAGCCTGCTTTACGCATAGGGGGTGCGGAGATGAAAACAATCAAGACAGTGGAACGGGTCGTAAGCCGGATTTCCCGCTTCATCAGCTACATCAGCTTTCTCGGTATTGTGTGCATGATGCTGCTCATCGCGGTGGACGTGTTCCTTCGCCAGCTCTTTTCCAATGCGATCATCGGCTCTTATGAGCTGGTGCAGTATCTGCTCATGACCGTGGTTTTTGCCTCGTTTTCCTATACGCAGACGACGAAAAAGCACGTCCGCGTGACCGTACTCCTTGCCAGGCTGCCGTGGCGCGTTCATACGCTGCTCAACGGTCTGTGGGAACTGCTCTGTGCGGCGTCCGCCGCCGTGATGGGTTACGCCGCCTGCGTGCAGGCCGATTATCTGGTTGAAAAGGCATGGACGAGCGATGTGCTGCGCTTTCCCATCGCGCCGTTCTATTACTTCGAGGGCGTGATGCTCTTTGCTTTCGCTCTGGTCATTCTCACTGACGCACTGCGCTATTTCTTCGCCGTGACCGATCAGGAATACGCAGAGGAGACCTTCCGGGAATATTCGTAACAGGAACAAAATCAGGTCGAATGTATCAGCAGAGGCCAAAAAAGAGACAAAAAACGCCGTCCGGATTGCAAAACCGCAATCCGGACGGCTGATTTTTTCGGCGTTCCCGCGTCAATCGGCAAACGGGTCTGGCGCAAAACAGCCGTCAGACGCCGCAGGCGCTTTGTGTGGGGATGCCGTTAGTCTGTTCAAAACTCAATCGACGATGTATGGCATCAGCGCGATTTGACGGGCGCGCTTGATGGCCTCAGTCAACTGGCGCTGATGCAGCGCACAGGCGCCGGTGGCGCGGCGGGGCAGGATTTTGCCGCGCTCGCTGGTGAACTTGTTCAGCTTTGCCACGTCCTTGTAATCGACAAAGGTCGCCTTATCCACGCAAAACTGGCAGACTTTTCTGCGTTTGCGGGGAGCGCCGTTTCCGCTTCTGTTAAAAGCCACGATGATTCCCTCCTGTTCAAATATAAAGTATCAAAATCGGGTAGCACCGCATCATCTGGCAGGATACCGCCAGCTCTCACGTGCGGCGCCGCACCTTAGAACGGCAGCTCTCCGTCTGTATCGCTCAGTTCGGAGAAAGCGGAACCCGCCGGGCTGTCGTCAAAGCTCTTATAGCTGCGGTCGCCGCCGCTGCTGGCGGCGCTGTTGCTGCTGCGATAGCCGCCGGACGAATAGCCCCCGGCGGACGATGTGGTGTTATCTTCGTTCCGGCGTTTGCTGTCGCCAAAATAGACATTATCTGCAACGATCTCCGATGAACGGCGCTTGTTGCCCTCGCGGTCTGTCCAGTCGCGGATCTGAAGCCGTCCGGAAACCACGGCCATGCTCCCTTTTGCAAAATACTTGGCGACAAATTCCGCAGTTGCACGCCAGACGACCACGTCGATAAAGTCGGTCTGACGCTCAACGCCGTCTTTTCCGCCAAAGTCCCGCTCGCACGCCAGCGTGAAGCTGACAACGGCAAGCTGGCTTTGCGTGTAACGCAGCTCCGGGTCACGGGTCAGACGGCCCATTAAAACGATGTGATTTAACATGATGATAAAGAACCTTTCTTACGCGGGACGCTGGGTAATGAGACTGCGGATCACGCCGTCGGTGATTCCAAGAACGCGGTCAAGCTCTGCGGGGAAATCCGGGCCGCTGGTAAACTGGATGAGAACATAATAGCCTTCCGACAGATAATTGATCTCATAAGCCAGCTTCTTCTTGCCGATCTCCTGCATTTCGTCGATCGTGCCGTTTGCTTCTACCAGCGTCTTGAACTTTTCTACGATTGCAGCCGTATCCTCCTCCGAGAGCGTGGGATTGATGATGTACATGCATTCGTACTTTTCGATGGACTTTGCCATTTTCAGCACCTCCTTCTGGACTGATGGCCTGCGGCAAGGCAGGCAAGGATTACCTGTTTCCTCAAAAAAACAAGCGCTTCTATTATACACATTTTTCGGGGCTTGTCAAACCTTTTTTCCTACAGCACAGAGGGCGGCAGTTATTTTACTTCTACTTCTTTTATTTCGCGCGCTTCCGGGAATACAGGTGCATTTTTATCCGTTCCGGCTGACCGCAATGTGCAGGGGTGGGCGGGTTTCGCTCCTGCCGATTTATGCGGCGCTGCCTTAAAAGTAAATGCTGTCAATCTGTCGGCGCGCGCATACGGCAAAAAACGCCTGTCCGGCGGCCTGTGAAAAAATGTTCTGTCAAAAGCGTAACAATGGATTGACGCGCAAAAACTTTGGTGGTAAACTATAAAATTACGGTAACAAAGTGAAAGAGGAGCCACAATGAGCAATCCCTACAAGACCCGCGACGGCGGTGCAACCGTCACTGTGTTTGTCCCTTATGACTGCAACAACAACTGCCCCTTCTGCATCAACAAGGTGGAGTATGCAGACACCAGCGGATTCAGCCTGGATAAAATCTGCGAGAGCATCCGCTTGGTGGATGCCATCACACCCCGCTGCGATTTTGTATTTACCGGCGGCGAGCCGTTGGCCAATCTGACAGACTTGCAGCAAATGCTGGATTGCGTTCCGGCGCTGCACCGGGTATTTATCAACACCACGCTGCCGGTCATGCAGGACCGCACGGAGGATGATTTGGTGGAGTTTTTGAATCGCAATCGGGAGAAAATCACCTGTGTCAATGTTTCGCGGCACCTGTTTCCCTTCGTTCAGGAGAGCAACGACGGTATTTTTTCCAGGCTGAAGGTGCCCGCGCGCATCAATTCCGTGCTGTTCGGCGCGCACCCGCTGGAGAAGCTGCGCGCGTTCATCGCGCGGTTCCACAGCGTTCCCATCCAGTTCCGCTCGGATTATACCACGACGACGCCGGAAAACCTCTACGACGAGCGGGATGACAGCATCCTGCGCGACCTGCGCGCACTTTTGTCCCAGACACGCATGGAGGGCTGCCGCATTCGCTGCAATTATGAGTTTCTGGATGGGGAAACGCACGTCATCTCTTACCACCGCACACTGCCTTATTCCACCATTACGGAAACCGATTCGGACGGCGTGACATACGATATTCTGTATGACATCCTCATCAAACAGAACGGAGCGCTCCATTCCGATTGGACAGGCGTTCCGCTGGACGTGGATGCGTATCGCGCTGTGGTTTACGAGCCTTATGATCTGCACCGGATTCTCTGAAAAGCGATTTTTGCAGCGCGGATCCATGCGGATTTGGACATTGTGGGTCAGGCGGCTTGCCTGACCCACAATGCTTATGACAGGATAAAAAACGCAGCCCGGCGTCTGTCGGGCTGCGTTTTTTATGATTAAGATATTATGTTTAGTCGTCGTAAATCATTTCCAGTACGGTGGCCTGACCCATGCCGCCGCCGATGCAAAGCGTGGCAAGGCCGTATTTGGCGTGACGGCGGCGCAGCTCGTACATCAGGGTGACGAGGATACGGCAGCCGGTGCAGCCAATCGGGTGGCCAAGGGAGATGCCAGAGCCGTTGGGGTTGATGATGTCCATCTTGTCCTCCCAGCCGAGCATCTTGATGCAGCCGAGCGCCTGTGCTGCAAACGCCTCGTTCAGCTCGATCACGGACATATCGTCTGCGGTCAGACCGGCCATTGCAAGCGCCTTGGGAACAGCGTAAACCGGACCCAGACCCATCGTGCGCGGATCGGTACCCGCAACGCCCATGCCGATGATGCGGCAAATCGGCTTCAGACCAAGCTCCTTCGCCTTCTCCGGGGTCATCATCAGAACCGCTGCCGCGCCGTCGTTACGACCGGAGGAGTTGCCAGCGGTGACCGTGCCGCCCTGACGGAAAACGGCCTTCAGCTTTGCCAGCTTCTCCGCAGAGGTGTCGCGGCGGATGAACTCGTCCTTGTCAAAGACGATCGGGTCTTTCTTGCGGCCCTGCGGAACGGTGACGGGGACGATCTCGTCTTTGAAACGGCCTTCGTCCGTCGCGGCGGCAGCGCGCTGGTGGCTCATCAGCGCGAGCGCGTCCTGCTCCTCACGGGTGATGCCAAGCTTTTCCGCAATGTTCTCTGCGGTCACGCCCATTGCGAACTTGCCATAGGTTTCCTGCGGCTGGCTGTTATGCTGACCCTCTGTCAGGGAGTCCTTCAGCTCGGTGGTGCCGGTGCCAACGCCCCAACGTGCGTTGCTGAGATAGAAGATGCCGTTGGACATACTCTCCGCACCGCCGGCGATGACGACCTCCGCGCTGCCTGCGGCGATCTCCAGCATACCGGTCTGAACGGCGGTCATGGCGGAGGCGCACTGACGCATGACGGTCTGTGCAGCGGTGGTTTCGGGGAAACCGGCGCGCAGCGCGGCATAGCGCGCCATGTTGGACTCATCAGAGGACTGACGGCACTGGCCGAGAATGATCTCGTCCACCAGACCCTTATCCACTCCCGTGCGGCGGATCAGCTCGTTCATCACGGCGCCTGCCAGCTCGTTGGCGTGCAGGGGCTTGAGGGAACCGCCCATAGAGCCGATGGCCGTGCGGCAGCCTTCCACGATGACTACATCTCTGAATTGCATGATTTTTCTCCTTCGATAATGTGTTTATATATTTGGACTTGGCTTATCATAAAGAATAAAAAGAACAGATCAGGATTCCGCATTTGCGGCAGTTTCGCCGGTCTGCTCCGGCGCGCGGCCGAGGAAGGTCAGGAAATTGTGAATCGCAGTTTCCGCGGCGTACATGACTCCCATCGGATCCATGCCCGCATGATAGGCGATTTCAAAGAGCTGATCCACATTTTCCGCGAGATTTTTCAGCATGGTGCGGGTCTGCTCCTCCATCGGGAAGGCCTTGCGCCGTCCCTCGCTGCTGCCGATGGGGTGGATATAGCACTGGTACTGTCCTTCTCCGACAAACGCATAGAGGATTTCGCTGCCGCAGAGCATGGCGATCATGCTTCCGCCGTCCAGCAGCGCTATCATCTTCTCTGTGTCCCGGTCAATGGGAGCCAGTTCGATATTTTCCTGCTGTTCCTGCGGAGAGGTCTTGTTTTCCATCGCTTCACACATCCTTCTCGTTCAAACAAAAATATTATAGTCCCGATGTTTTCGGCGGTCAACCGAAAATTCTCGAAAAAATAACCAAAATTCCCACAAAAAACAGGCAAAAAACGCTCAATCCGTAATCAGCTTCTGGTAAATGCTGCGAATGGCGTTTTCGCAGTCCTTTTCCTCCACGGCGATGATGATGTTCAGCTCGCTGGAGCCCTGATCGATCATGCGGATGTTGATGCCGGCCTCCGATACGGCGGAGAAAATGCTGGCCGCGACGCCCTTGGAATACGCCATGCCGTGACCCACGACGGCCACCAGCGCCAGATGATCCTCTGCAATCAGCGCGTCCGGGTGGAGCTGTTCACGTATCTCCTGCAAAATCTGCTCCCGGCAGCCGTTCAGCTGCTCGTTTGCCACGATGACAGACATGGTGTCGATCCCGGTGGGGCAGTGTTCAAAGGAAACACCATGGTCGGCAAAGATTTTCAGCAGGGTCGCGCCAAAGCCGACGGCGGAGTTCATCAGCGCCTTTTCCACCTGAATGCTGACAAATCCCTTCCGTCCGGCGATGCCGGTAACCGCGCGGGGCGGCAGGATGCGGGGCAGGGAGGCCACGATCATCGTGCCGGGGTCGGACGGGCGGTTGGTGTTGCGGATGTTGATGGGGATGCCGGCACGCTGCACAGGGAACACCGCGTCCTCGTGGAACACGGAGGAACCCATATAGGACAGCTCGCGCAGTTCCTGATAGCTGATGTAGTCGATCCTGCGCGGAGAGGGGACGATGCCGGGGTCTGCGGCCAGCATTCCGGATACATCCGTCCAGTTTTCATAGAGGTTCGCGCTCACCGCGCGTGCAACGATTGCGCCGGTCACGTCCGAGCCACCGCGGGAGAAGGTGCAAATCGTGCCGTCCGGCAGCGCGCCGTAAAATCCGGGGATGACCGCGTTCGGGAGCTGCCACAGCGCCTCGTGTACCTTCGTGTTCGTAATCTCCGGGTCAAGCGCGCCGGTATCGTCAAACACAACGCAGTCTGCGGGGTCCACGAAAGGAAAGCCCAGATAGGCCGCAATGATCTTTGCATTTAAGTATTCGCCGCGGCTTGCCATGTAGGCCTTCTCGCATTTGGTTTCCAGATGCGTGCGGATGGCGGCGATTTCCGCGTCCAGATCAAAGTCCACGCCGAGCGCCGTGATAATATCGGAAAAGCGCGCCGCGATTTGTGTCAATACAGCGTCAAAGCTCTCCTGCTCCGACGCAAGCGTGTGGCACTGATAAAGCAGGTCTGTCACCTTTATGTCGCCGCGATCCCGTTTTCCGGGCGCGGATACGGCCACATAGCGGCGCGCGGGGTTGCTGTGGATGATGTCGGCGGCCTTGCAAATCTGCTGCGCGCTGGCCAGCGAGGTGCCGCCGAACTTGAGAACGATTGTTTCCATATTAAAATAAAGTCCCTCCCTTTGCGGAACCGGATGTTTCCGCCCTTTCGCATCTTCCGGTCATTGTATCACATCCCTCCGGCGATTGCAATAAATTTTCCCGCTGTTTGAGCTGCATGGGCAAACGCGCTTTTCCGGAAGTACCGCAAAAAGCGGCGACAAAAACAGAGGAATGGAGCCGTTGGGATACAGAAAACCGGCGCGAGAGTCAGGCGAAAAGCTCTCGCACCGGTTCTTGTTGCGGATCGTTGGTCCTTACAGGCGCTCCTTGACCTTGGCAGCCTTGCCGACGCGGTCACGCAGATAATAGAGCTTCGCTCTGCGCACTTTGCCGCGGCGCACGGTTTCCACAGAAACAATAGTGGGGGAATGGACGGGGAACACCTTTTCGCAGCCGACGTTGTAGGAAACGCGGCGGACGGTGATGGTTTCGTTGATGCCGCCGTGCTTTTTGGCGATGATGATGCCTTCAAACGCCTGCGTGCGTTCGCGGTTGCCTTCCTTGACGCGCACAGTGACACGCACGGTATCGCCCACGTTCATCTCCGGCAGAGCAGCCTTTTTGTACTGCTCGGTCAGGGTCTTGATCAAATCTGCCATAGTTTTTATAATCCTTCCTTTTATAGACGTTCATGACCGGAGGACATCCCACCGGATGCCGCGGCAGCGGACCGTCTGTTTCATGCCTGTTGCACAAGCTCAAACAGTATAGCACAGCCAAATGCGGATTGCAAGGCTTTTTTTGTGGTGCTTCAGAGCGACAGCGTTTATTTATAAGGCAGCGCCGCATAAATCGGCGGGAGTTACCTGCTTCCCCGATGAGGGGCAGGGTTTCGCTCCTGCGGGAGCGATTTCCTTTCCCAACGCGGGGATACCCACAGGGTACTTATACCCGCAGGGCACTTAGGAAACAAAGGCGCGCCCGAAGGGAAACCCTTACGGCGGCGCAAGGGACGCGCCGCGCGCACAAGGCGCGGGAGTATGCGCCCCGCCCGAATGGGTTTCCCTCCGAAACCACCCTCCCTGAGCGGCCAAAAGGGGGTTGCCCCTTTTGGATAACCCCGCGCAAGTGGGAAATCGAAGAAAAAATCGGTGCTGTTTCTGCGGGTCGGAGGAACAGCACCAATTTCGTTTTTTCTTGTCCCCATGCAGCACAATAAAAGCGTGCCGCCGCATAGCGGCGGCAGCGGTTTGCGTTGAATTTGGATATCGTGTGGGTTCTCAAGGGGGGCAAAAGCTCCCTTGAGCCGTTAGGGGGAAAAGGTCTTGGAAAAGGGGGACATTCGGACGAGGCGCATACTCCCGCGCCTTGTGCCGCCGTAAGTCCCCCTTCTCTGCGCGCGTCTTTGCTTACCGAGTGCCCTGCGGGTATAAGTACCCTATGGGTATCCCCGCGCAGCAAAAGTAAGTCGTCGCCGCAGCGACGAAACTCGGCCCGCTCCCATAAAAGCAACGGCATTCCCCTGCCTGCGAGCGCCGGAGATAACAAAAAACAGGCGGGAGCTTTTTTCTACAAGCTCCCGCCCAAATGATGGAGCGGCCTACGAGGCTCGAACTCGCTACCTCCACCTTGGCAAGGTGGCGCTCTACCAGATGAGCTAAGGCCGCATCCGCAACGCAGTCTATTATACACACCCGCCGCAGATTTGTCAAGCACAAAATTTTCCCAAAAGTGTCGCGGTCAATCCACGCCGCGCAGCGTCACTTCGCCCACGAATGGGCGGACGATTTCGGCATATTCCAGCATTTCCGCCCGCTCCGGCGCGTGCAGCCCTTCCACACAAACGGTGTCCCGGTCGGTGAAGGACTGCAAAAAATAACGCCGCGCGCCGCAAATCAGCTCCCCGATCCCTGCAAAGGAGTCGCGGTCATGCAGCTCCCGGACAACGGTGGTGCGGAACTCATAGTCCACGTCTCCCGCGCACAGCAGCGCGATGCTCTCCCGCACGGGAGCCATGTCGAATGTTGGCAGTCCGGCGGTTTCCGCATAGCGCGCGGGACTGTTTTTCACATCCATCGCAACATAGTCCAGCAGCCCGCGCTCCATCAGCGCGCGGAGCCGCGCGGGGTGCGTACCGTTGGTGTCCAGCTTCACGGCAAAGCCCAGCGCGCGCACCGCCTCGATCAGCGGCGTCACGTCCTGCAGCAGCGGTTCCCCGCCGGAAATCACCACCCCGTCCAGCAGCCCGCGCCGCTTTTGCAGAAATTCCAGCAGCTCCGCACTGTCCATCAGCGGCGCGATGCGGCAGTCGATCAGCTCGCTGTTGTGGCAGAACGGGCAGCGGAAGTCGCACCCGCCCAGAAACACCGTGCAGGCCACCCGCCCCGGAAAGTCCAGCAGCGTCATTTTTTGCAGTCCATAAAGTTTCATTTGCATCTCGCTTTCTGTTGCGTCTCGCTTTTTGTCCTGTGGCAGCGCCGCATCAATCAGCCGGAGGGTTCGCCGGGGAAACAGCCGTCATGCGCCCGCAGACGCAGCTGCGTGGCGCTGTCTCTTGTTAATCTGCGGCGTTCTCCAGCGCCCAAAGCTCCAGTAGCGCCGCCCGTTCGTTCGCCACCCTGCCGTCCATGACGGCGTTCAAAAGTCCCTGCAAGGCCGCACCAACGGCGCGTCCAGGCCGCATTCCGGCAGCGATCAAATCATCGCCGTTCACCGCCAGACGCTTCAGCGAAAAGCAGTCCTGTCGCGCAAGAATGTCCTTTGCGCGCGCCTCCACCCGATCATAAAACGCGAATCGCTCCTGCAAGGTCGGACACTTGGCTGCATTATCCGCGCGCTTGAGCGCAAGGAGCTGGAAAAACACCTCCGGCGACAGCTTCGCCAGCATCCGCCGGACGGCCTTGTCCGTATCCGTCAGCGGCACATCATGCCAGCGGATCAGCGTTACAACGCGCTCCCGCGTGGCGTTATCCAGCCGCAGCCGTCCCAGCGCGGCGTCCGCCAGCACAGCGCTGCGGCGCGCATGGTCATAAAAGTGACCCGTTCCGTCCGCGTCCTGCGAAAAGGTTTCCGGCTTGCCCACATCGTGCAGCAGCGCGGCCAAACGCAGCACCGGAATCGCCGGGATATGCTCCACTGAGGCGGCGCTGTGCTCCAGTACATCATAAATGTGATAAGGACTGTGCTGCTGAAAGCCCCGCATCGGCAGCAGCTCCGGCAGTACAACGCCCAGCACATCCGTATACTCCAGCAAAACGCGCCGCACCGCCCGTCCGCAGAGCAGCTTGCAAAGCTCCGCGGCACAGCGCTCCGCACTGACGTGCGAGAGCAGCGCACGGCACGCGCAGAGCGCCCGCGCCGTTTCCGGTTCAATGGAAAAGTCCAGCACCGCAGCAAAGCGCAGCGCCCGCAGGATACGCAATGCGTCCTCCCGAAAGCGCGTTTCCGGCGCACCAACGCAGCGGATGACGCGCGCCGCAATGTCCTCCCTGCCGCCGCAGGGGTCGAGCAGACCGCGCTCCGGGCGGTAAGCCATCGCATTCACCGTAAAATCCCGCCGGAACAGGTCCTCCGTCACGTCAGGAACAAAGGTCACGGCATCCGGCCTGCGTCCGTCAGAATAGGCGCCGTCGTGCCGAAAGGTTGTAATCTCCAGCGGCATTCCGTCTATCCGCACCGTCGCCGTCCCGTGCTTCGCCCCGGTTTCAATCACACGCGCATCTGCAAAGACCCGCGCGACCTCCTCCGGACGCGCGTTGCTCGCAATATCGTAATCGCCGGGCGGCACACCCATCAATCCGTCGCGGACGCAGCCGCCGACGATATAGGCGTCATACCCGGTCGCGCTCAGCCGTGCGAGCGCCTGCTCCACCTGCCGCGGCAGCTCCATTTCCATGCACCCCTTTCCGCTCCATTGTCCATTATTGTATATCAAACCGCAAAACCCGTCAACCAAAAAGTCTGTCCTTCAAAGTCTGTCCTTCCGTATAGCTCCCGCTTTCCCATCAACATTACAAAATATATTGCCATATTTGTATTCGTTTTTGCGCAGTCAGGCAGCAAAACAGACAACAATATCGCACTTCATCTGCACCGCGCCTATATCCCCTTGAAGATTTTCCGGAATATAGTATAATATGGAAAACAGCACAGGAAAAGAACAGGAATATGAATATGAAAAGAAAGATCATAGTCAGGATCGCTGTTTGCAGTGCAACTATCTTAACACTGTTTGCATTGCAGGGTACTACCATGAAAAACAGCAGTGAAATTGATGTTGAAAACATGATTGTTGAATCATATATTGACGCAGAGACACTTTTTGATTTCTCCGACCACAAAGCATACGTTTTTGGCAGTGATGGAAAAATCCGGCCAAATGATTCAATCACACGGGCGGAGGTGTGCAGTATCTTTTATTCCCTGCTTTCTAATAGTGCAAAAGCGGAATGGGGTAGTGTGGAAAACACATATACTGATGTTGCAGAAAAAGACTGGTACAATACGGCAGTTTCCACTTTGCAGAACATAGGACTGCTTGATTTTATAGATGGCGAATCGTTCTGTCCGGGCAAAACGCTGACCCGTGCGGAGTTTGCGGTCATACTTAGCGAGTTCTACGAGACGGACGAAGAAAACGAACCAGCTAAAAGCGCATTTTCAGATATTTGGGGACATTGGGCAGAGGAGAATATAGAAGCCGCAGCTGCACAGGGATTGCTTTCTGGGTACTATGATGGCACCTTCATGCCTGATGCAGAAATTTCAAGGGCTGAAATCATTGCAGCTATGAACAGGTTTCTTGGCCGCTCCGAACTGAAACTTTCCAGCTTTCAGAGGGGTATGACACTGTTTTCGGACAACACAGATACGTCCAAATGGTATTTCTGCGATATTGTTGAGGCTTCGACGGACCACGAATACACAGTTGATGAAACAGGAACAGAGATATGGAATGCACTTACCACAGACGGGCAGGTCCCAAACGTCAATCCTTATATTTCCATCTGCCATGCAGGAGGAATCATCGACGGCAATCCTGGCACAAATTCGGCAGAAGCCATGAACCGGTCTTACCTTCTTAATTGCCAGTATATTGAAGTCGATTTGACTTGGACAGCAGACGGATACCTTGTTTGTCTGCATGATTGGTACAAACAATATTCCTCCAGTATCGAAAACTATGTAGCGATGAACCTTGAGGAGTTTAAACAAATCAAAATCTTAGATAAGTATACTCCTATGACCCTATATAATCTGGCTGAATGGATTCGGGCGCATCCCAGCGTAAGGGTCATCACCGACGTAAAAAGCGAAAACATAAAAGCTCTGACAACAATTGCAGCGCAATACCCGGACATTGTTGACCGTTTGATTCCACAGATTTTCCAGTATTCAGAGTATGAGACGGTGAAAGAGTTGGGATATGAGAACATAATTCTGTCATTGTATCAAATGACATACAATGAAAAAGCGAATGCGAAAGAAGTAGCAAACTTTGCGAAATCGCATTCGCTGTGGGGTATTACTTTTTCATACGAGCTTGTGGATGAACTTGGAACAGAATATGTAGCCACGCTGGAAAGCGCCGGGACGCAGCTATTTGTACATACCGTGAACGATCCTGATGAAATAGAGCATTATATTAACATGGGAATTGATGGAGTATATCGGGACTATTGACAGGATTGGCAAAAGGCTCGGAACGCATTTGTGTATTTCGGGTTTTTGCTATGCAGTGCCGCCATGAGATAAAAGCTGTCGCGCTGTTGGCGTGTGCTTTTCTTTGAAAATTCACAAAACGGACACAATTCCCAAACAAACCGCAAATACTGTTTCGATATGCTATCATTACAAAGCTCTTATTTTATCTGGAAGCGGTGATGGAAATGTCAAAAAAAGAAACGCGAGCCGCGAAAAGGCCCACCCTTCCAAAGCTCTCGCTTTGGAGGCAGCTGCTCCTGTATCTGCTCATGCTCCTGTTTATCGCCCTTTCGCTGACGAATGTGCGTTTTGGCTATATGCCGGAAGCCGTCGGACTGCTCTGCTATATGCTGTCCGCGCTTTCTGTGGCCGTCGGCTGCTACTACCTGATCGCCGATATCAGCGTCCACATTGCAAACGCTGCGAAGCGGAAGATCGCCGCCCATCCCCATGCGAACCGGGTGGCCTCAGACGCCCGGCTCCGCACTGTGGTTTTCACGATACCGGGTCTTGCCGCCAATATTCTTTTCGCCGCCTATAACGCCATAACAGGGATTCTCGCGCATTCCGCATGGTTTATCTCGCTGGCTGTATATTATACCCTCCTGAGTATGATGCGATACAGCACCGTCACAAAAGTGCGGACGCTCTCCGGTAACCGCCATGAAACCGATTGGAGAAATCAGGGAATCGCCGTCTACCGGAAAAACAGCGCCATGTTCCTTTTCATGGCGCTGGCGCTCGCCGCAATGGTCCTGTTGCTGGAACACGCCGAAGGCGGAAAAAACTATCCGGGGCTTACGATCTATGCAGTGGCAGCATACACGACCTGCAAAATCATCGTCTCCTCTGTGAACATCGTAAAAGTCAGAAAGCACCGCTCCCCGCTTCTCACCATCATTCGGAAAATCGGTTATACGGACGCCTGCGTGTCCGTCCTGACGCTCCAAACGGCCATGTTTTCCTCTTTTGCCTCTGAAAAGTCCGAAGCCTTTGTCCGGCTCATGAACGGTGTGACCGGCAGCGCGGTATGTCTGTTGATTGCAATTTTTGGGGTGCAGGGTCTATATTCTGCACGAAACATGAACGCGCAGGACCCGCGATGACCGCGCTTCCGTCCCGTGTGATAGCACCCGGTTCCGGGTTGCGGAGAAAAACCGCTTTCCGTGACACGGATGCAGGGCCACAGCGGCAGGCAGCGCTTCCTTTACGCGAATCTTCCACCTGCGGAGGTACGATTTCATTTTTGACCACATTTTTTCAATGGGATTCAAATCAGGACTATATGGCGGTAGGTACAGCAGCGTGATTTCATTCTGGCACAATAGTTCCTCTACTTCTTTCACATGATGAGAACGCAGATTGTCCATGACGACAATATCGCCCTCCTCTAAAGTAGGAAGCAGCGTCTCCCGCAGGTAAGTTACAAAACGCTTTCCGGTAGTTCCTCCCTCGTAGGTAGTGAACACCTTTTGATACCACTGTTACAATATATTTGCCCCTTGGTTTATGGCAGCCAGCCATAGGCATGGGACAT
>JAJBUU010000037.1 GCA_020860205.1 Oscillospiraceae bacterium
CTCGTCCCCCCCGCCCGCACCCGTCTCTCCGCGACCGGAACCGCTGGCGCCCTAATCGCGCTCGCCGGAACCGCTGTCGCCGGAATCATCATCGCCGGAACCGCTGTCGCCGGAACCACCGTCGCCGGAATCGCCGCTGCCGGAACTGCCGTCACCGGAATCATCATCAGAGGATACAGCGAAGCCGAGACTCCCATCGTAAAGCGCCACCGGGCTGACAGTATAGCAGAGATTGCCGCTGCTATCTGTGGAAATGTCGATCACGACGTCGCCGTCCCAGCGGCTATATTGCAGGCAGCAGGTCTTTTTCCAGTCGCTTCCGAAAATGCTTTTCAAGACGGAGGAGAGTGCTTCCGCGCTGTTGCCATCGACGCTGATTTCGTCCGCTGTCGTCGCCAGCGTTAAGGTGGCGGACTGGATGCTCCCGTCGTCCCACATTCCGGCAACCTCAAGGCCGTAGAGTATTTCGTAAACAAGCTGCCGATCTGCCGCCTGTCTGGCTCTGCTGACATAGCTGCCGTAAGCGGGAACGGCCACGGCGGAGAGAATGCCGACGATCCCGATCACCACGGCAAGCTCCACCAGCGTAAAGCCGCCGTGTGCTGCCGTTTTCCGGCGAAAACCGGACAGCTTCAGGCATAGAGTTTTGAACAGGGAACAGCGGGGGAGGGCGTCCGTAAGTTTTTCTGTCATAGTAGGCATCTCCCAACGCGGCGTCCGTTTGTCTGATGCTGCGCTGCGTCGGACGCGGTTCGTGTTTTCTTTTTGGATAGCGCGCATTAAAGCGAGAGCGCGTCCTCCAAACGGGAGAATCGCTGCTCCAGCGCGCCGCCCGGCTGTACCGCAGAAAAGGCGCGGCTCTGGTATTCCAGCAGGATCGCGGCGGCGGACGCACGCCCCTCCGCCGCTGCCTGTTCCAGCAGCGGCTCAATTTCGCCCTGTGCGATGATTTGATGGCTGCACATCCAATGCAGTACGCGGTCGTCAGCGAGCAGTTCCTCACGGAACAGCGCGCTGTGCGACGCAATATAGTCCGTGTAGCCTGCCGCGATTTCCACATCTATCGGGATGTCCGCAAGCGTTGCATGAATGAAGCCGAACGCGGCGTGGCGCGCGCCCAGTGGGGAGCGAATCTCCGCAAGCGGCCGGGTACTGGCGAAGGGAATGACCGTGTGGTCCACGCTGAAGCAGTCCGGGTCGTTTGGTGTGGCGAACCAGTGCGGGTCAAACGGCAGACCGCGCGGCAGCGCGAGATAGCACAGCGCCGTGCAGCCGCGGAACGCGTCAGCGCCGCAGTCCTGCATCTGTTCCGGCAGCACCAGACTTTGCAGCATGGTGCAGTCGGAAAATGCTGCCGCACCCAGATGCCGCAGACCCGCCGGAAGCCGCAGCTCCGGCAGACGGGTGCAGCGTCGGAACGCCCCGTCGCCGATTTTTATCACGCCATCCGGCAGCACCACACGTTCCAGCGCGCTTTCCGCAAACGCCGATGCACCGATTTCCAGCACCTGCGCTGGCAGCGAAACATCAGTTCGTGCGCCGGGACAAAAGACCAGCCGCGTTCCGTCCCGGCTGTAAAGAAGCCCGTCGATGGCGCAAAAATGCGGGTTTGCCGCGTCCACGGAAACCCGTGTCAGGCGTGTGCAGCCGGAGAATGCACCGAGATCCACGGCGGAAAGCGCCTCCGGCAGCGTGATTTCCGTCAGCGCAGAGCAGCCATAGAACAGTCCCTGCGGCAGCGCGGTCAGCCGCGCCGGAAGATGCACCTGTGTCAGACTGCGGCACTGGGAAAACGCGCTGCGACCAATTTGCGTCAGCGTGTCTGGCAGCAGGATTTCCGGCAGCGCGCGGCAGAGGGCGAATGCAAATTCCCCCAGCGCCGCCAGACTCTGCGGCAGGGAAACGCTTTGCAGTCCGGTGCAGCGGGAAAACGCGCTGCGTTCGATGCAGCAAAGTCCCTCCGGGAAGGAGAGCGCGGTCAGTCCCGTGCAGTTTGCAAAGGCAAAGTTCCCGATGCGCTCCAGTCCATCGGGGAAGGTCACGCCGGACAGCGCGCGGCAGCCGGAAAACGCTTCCGTTCCGATTTGCGTCACACCGGCCGGGATGGTCACGTTCCCGCCTGCGCCGTGGTAAGCGGTCAGGACGCCGTTTTCGATTTCAAATTCATTCTGATTCATTCGTTTCCACTCCAATTTCGTCGCGCTGCAGCAGCAGACGGATCGCCCACGGCGGCACATCTGGCGCGCTGTAATCGTCCCGCACGAATACGAAGGCCGCCGGGTAGCGCGGCATCTGCGCGGGAAACGGCGCGGGTGTGTCTGTGATATAGAGCAACCCCTTCAGGTTTTGCAGCTCACGACGGTTCAGCATCCTGTCCGTTTGCCGGAACGCAGGGCGAAAGTCCGGCGTTTCCTCAGCAGGGGAGAGGCGTTCCAGCGCCTGTTCCAGCGCGGCGCGCGCGGAGATGTCCGCCGCCGTACCGTTTGAGAGCAGATACAGGCGAACGGGCGCATGGGCGCGCGCCGTTGCCATGAGCGCCTGCCAGGCCTGACGCACAAGGCTGCGCGCGGCATCCACTGCGCCGTGTATCTCCACAGCGAGGACAAAGCTGCGCGCCACGCGGGTTTCCCGGTATTCCACCGGTTCGATCAGCAGCACGTCTTTGTAAAGTTGCTGCCCATAGGCGTAAAAACTGTAATCAAATTCGTCCGGGTCGATTTTCAGCCGTTCGCCCCGCGCGGCAAATTTGCGTAAAAATTCCGAAAAATCGCTCTTTTCGCGCGTGACAGCACGCAGACCCTGTAAGAGCGCGCCGTCCTCCCGCTGCGAAAAGGTTTCCATATCCACCTGTACGCGTGCCGCAACGCCCTGCCAGCGCGGCAGCGCATCTGCCCGCCAGAGCGTATGGTCGTCCGCAAAAAAGCGGTCGCGCAGCGTCATATCATCCGGCGGGTGGGAGAGATAGTAGCGATAGAGCTTTTCCGCCGTTAAAATGCCGGGCGCCTGCAAAAGCGCCGTGAAAACTGTCTGCTGCCGGGCCTCCCGTGCCGCCGAGAGAGCGGATAGCCCCAGATTGGAAATGGCGTATTCCACAGAAACGTCGCAGGCGAGGTCCCAAAGCGCGCGGTTTGCACCGTCCGGAACGGAAAAATGGCGCAGGATGCAGTGGAGGACAAGATGCAGATAGTCGCGCGCCACCACGGACTGCTCGTCACGGTAAGCGCGCAGCAGTGCGCGGGGGTCATAAAAAATCGTATGTCCGTCTGTTGCAAGCGGCTGTCCCGGACGCGGCGTGAAGGGGAGAAGCCCCAGCGCCGTATCCAAAAAGCGCAGGTTCACCAGCAGCGCGTTGCGTGCCACGGTCAAAACCTCCCGCGATAGCGCGTCTGTTTTTTCCTGTGTTTGCATGGTACGCCATCCTTCCGCAGAGTTCTGTTCTCATTATCCGCTTTTCTCGTCTGATTTGCAACTCGAAAAAACGCGCCGCTGTTTCCAAAGTCGAAACAACTTTAATTCCTACACAACACAAAACGTAGCAGTCGCAACGGTTTCCGGGTTTATCTGGGTCGTAAAAAGCAGTTAAATTTGCCTCATTCCTACACTATTCATACAGTATTTCTACACCACATTTCCTATAAAATAACGAAAAAAATAAAGAGTCCTAAATTTAGGACTCTTTATTTTTTATCGTTAAGCTACACTCATGTACCGCTTGGCCTCGTGCTTGTATTTATATACACGACATATGCGTTCAGCGACAAAACAAGCGCCGCCTGTTATTACAATGGTACATACTACTAAAGTGGTTTGCTCCGACGATAATTTAGATAAAAGTTCAGTGGCGCGATTGATTCCGGTAATAGCAACGTTGCTTTGGCAAGTTGCTATAGCTTCTGTTTGCATATTTTCACCTCCTTTTGCTGCTGTTTTGAAGCTATGGCTCACCGTTTGGTTTCTTTCATAAAACCGATTGCGATAAATGCAATCCCCAGAATTATGAACCACATATTTAGTACCTCCTTGTTTTTATTAAGCCATCGGCTTCATGATTAAAGTATAGCAGACAGGCACCAATAAATAAAGAGCAACAGGTATAAAATAGTAGGGTCTATTTTATCGGAAAGTACAAAATAGCGACTACACGGAATCGCATAGTCGCCACTGATATATTTATTGATTGAGTTTTTCGTGATATTTTTCAATATCTATTGTACCGTTTGAACACATATTGTCGATCCAAAGCTGCAAAGTATCGACGGTTGTAGCAATGGTTTTAAGCTTTTTCTGGATTTTAACAAAATCATCCAGTTCGTCGTCACTGATTTGTCCGTCGACAGTTATCTCAATGAAACGATTTTTCTCTTGTTCCATTGTGTTAAGTGACGCAAGCAAGGACAGGACGATTTGCGAGAGTTCCTCAATTCGTAAACTTGAAAAATGGCCTTTCCCAACATCACAGATGTTTGCGCAATAGTCATTACGCAACAGAGGATAGTTATATTTTTCTGCCATAACTTTTATGTCTTCTGCGCTTGGTCTGGATTTTCCAGTTTCGATGCGTTCCAACCGTTCCGGCGTTATATTTAACAAGATTGCGGCTTTTTCTCTGGACAGACCTAATTCTTCCCGGCGAAGTTGAAACAAAAATTTTTTATCACTTATAGATTTTCGTGGCATCCAACGTCCCCTCTATTCCAGCAAAAGGCTACCACGATTGACCAGATTTGTCAAGTCGCAAAAAATGCGCGGGCTATGAGGATTTTCTATGAATCGCGGGCGGCTACATTCCTGTATTTGTCAGCGATTTTTTGTATAGAGCAGCGCAAGTCCCTTCGCCAGCAGATGCGGCTCATAGATGTGCGGATGGCGGCAAAGCGGCGAAACGCAGCGCGCCAGCTCCCCGGTGAGCAGGAGCGAGGCGGACGCGCCGAGCGTCTCCTCCATGCGTGCGGTCAGCCCGTCGATCATCGCGGCCGCGCCCGTGACTGCGCCGATGCGCATACAGTCCTCCGTGGTCTGCCCGATCACGCAGTCCGGTGCGGAGACGGAAAGTTCCGGGAGCTGCGCGGCGCGCGCGCTCAAAGCGCGCAAACCGGTTTCCAGCCCCGGCGCGATGGCGCCGCCGCAGAACACGCTGCCCGCATCCACCACGCTGAATGTGGTCGCGGTTCCCATGTCCACCGTGACAGCGGGCAGCGGAAGGACGTTTGCCGCCCACGCCGCGTCCGCTATGCGGTCCAGACCGACCCGTTCCGGTTCCGGAACGGCGAAGGTCAGCCCGGTTTTGCTTCCGTGCGCAAGCTGAAATGGCTCCCGCCCGGTCATGGCGCGCAAAGCCGCGCATAGGCGCGCGTCCAGACAGGGGACGACGCTGCACAGCGCCGTCCCTTCCAGTGCTTCCGGTTTCGCGCCCTGCCGTTCCAGCAGCGCGGCAAGACGCGCGCGGTACTCCATTTCGCTCTGCTCCCGCACGGTGTCCAGCTTGGCGGAAAACGCGACGGCGAAGTCCCCGTCGCGCCGCGTCAGCCCGGTGACGCAAACCGTGCTGTTCCCGATGTCAACGGTCAGGAGCATACCGATCCCCTGCACTGTTCTATCGCGTCCCACAGCCGCTGCGCTACTGCGTCCTTGCCCAGCAGCGGCAGCGCCTCCGCGCCGTCCGGCGTGATGATGGTGACGACGTTGGTTTCCACGCCGAAGCCCGCGCCAGGCTCCTTCAGATTGTTTGCAACGATCATATCCAGATGCTTCCGTTCCAGCTTGGCGCGGGAGTTTTCCAGCATATCCTGCGTTTCCATCGAAAAACCGCAGACGAACAGACCGTCGTGCCGGTGCGCAGCCACATATTGCAGAATGTCCTCCGTGCGTTCCAGCGGCAGCGCGGCGGTCAGCGCGCCTTTTTTCAGTTTTTCCGTCGCGCAGACCGCAGGGCGGAAGTCCGCAACGGCGGCGGCCTTGACAAGCACATCCGTCTGCGGCAGCGCCGCGCGCACCACCTCAAACATCTCCTGTGCGTCTTTTATGCGGACAAGCCGAACAAAGGGCGGCGGCTCCAGCGTCGATGGGCCGGAGATCAGCGTCACATCCGCGCCGCGCAGCATCGCCTCGCGCGCCACGGCATAGCCCATGCGTCCGCTGCTGTGGTTCGTCAGATAGCGCACGGGGTCCAGCGCCTCCTGCGTCGGGCCGGCGGTGACGGTGACGCGCACGCCGGAGAGCGTTTTCTCCCGTGCAAGGGCGCGTGCAACATGGTCCAGCAGCACCTCCGGCTCTGGCAGCTTGCCGCGCCCGGTATCGCCGCAGGCCAGGAAGCCGCTGTCCGGTTCGATGATTTCATAGCCGTAGCGCGCGAGGGTTTGCAGATTCTCCTGCGTGACGGGCGCGTCCAGCATCGCGGTGTTCATCGCGGGGGCGATCATCTTTTTGCAGCGTGCAGCCAGCGAAACGGTCGTCAGCATATCGTCCGCGATCCCGTGCGCCAGTTTGGCGATGACGTTTGCAGTCGCGGGGGCGATGAGCAGCAGATCCGCCGCCTTTGCCAGAGAGATGTGCGCCACATCATACTGGAAATCGCGCGCAAAGGTATCCGTCACGCAGCGGTGGTTTGTCAGCGTTTCAAATGTGAGCGGCGTGATAAACTCGGTGGCGTTGCGTGTCATGACCACGCGCACATCCGCGCCCGCCTTGTGCAGCGCGCTGGCGACGGACGCCATCTTGTAAGCGGCGATGCCGCCGGTGACGCCCAGCACGACGCACCTTCCATTCAATGCTTCCATTTTGCGCTCACTCCATATCCTCCAGACGCCCGTGCTTCTCGTAATGCGTACAGCGGACAGGGCGGTTTTCTGCGTCCACAAAGACCACGGAGGGACGAGTTTCACGCGCCTCCTCCGGCGTCATGGCAGCATACGCCATAATGATAATATGGTCGCCCACGCAGGCGCAGCGCGCCGCCGCGCCGTTCAGACAGATCACGCCGGAGCCGCGTTCCCCGGTGATCGTATAGGTTTCAAATCGGCTGCCGTTATCGACATTTACAATGTGTACCTTCTCGTATTCCAGAATCCCGGCGGCTTCCAGCAGCGCCGCGTCCACGGTGATGGAACCGACATAATCCAGCGCCGCCTGTGTGACGGTCGCGCGGTGGATCTTCCCCTTCAGCATTTCGAGCGTCATATACCCTCCACGATGAAATTATCGATCAGGCGCGTCTTTCCGATATAGACAGCAAGCGCGACCAGAACGCCCGGCGCAAGCGTTTCCACCGGCTGCATCGTTTCGCCGTCCACGGCGGAAACATAATCGATGCGTGCAAGCGGCTCCGCCGCGATGTGCGCGGTCATGGCCTCCAGTACGGGGCGCGCGGCCCGCTCGCCCTGCGCCGCCATGCGCTGCCCCAGTGCAACCGCCTGCGACAGCACCAGCGCCGCCTGCCGCTCCTGCGGATCGAGATAGGTGTTGCGTGAGGATTTGGCCAGCCCGTCCACCTCACGCACGATGGGACAGCCGATGATTTTGATGTCATAAGAGAGGTCGCGCGCCATATGACGGATGACGGCAAGCTGCTGCGCGTCCTTCTGTCCAAAGAACGCCATGTCCGGCGTGACGATGTTGAACAGCTTGGCGACCACGGTGCAGACCCCGCGGAAATGGGTCGGGCGCGTCCGTCCGCAAAGCTGCGCTGTCATATCGGACTGTATCTCCACGAAAGTATTCGCGTCCGGCGCGTACATCTCGGACACGGCGGGATAAAAAACCATATGACAGCCGTGCGCCTGAAGCAGCGCGCAGTCGTGCGCAAAATCGCGCGGGTAGCTTTCCAAATCCTCGCCGGGGGCGAACTGCGTGGGGTTCACGAAGTCCGATGCGACCACGCGGTCACAGAGGGAAACGGCCTTGTCGATCAGACTGGCGTGTCCCTCGTGCAGATAACCCATCGTCGGCACCAGTCCAACGGTGAGTCCCTCCCGCTTCCATTCGGCCACCTGCGCGCGCACCTGCGCCGCAGTTTCCGCAACGATCAGTTCCTGCATTCCGCCGCCTCCGTTCCATATTCTGCGTCCAGCGTCTGTAAAAATTCGTCCGCGCAGTCGCTCTTGACATAGGACTGCGCCGCAGTCGGGAACGTCCCGTCCTTGACCGCCGCATCATAGTCGCGGAACGCCTGCGTCATGATGTCCCCAACTTCGGCAAAGCGCCGGACGAACTTTGGCACAAACTCGCCGGACATCCCCAGCATATCCTGATAGACCAGCACCTGACCGTCGCAGTCCGCGCCGCCGCCGATGCCGATCGTGATCATATGCTCCGCCTTTTTCGTGATCAGTCCCGCCAGTTTGGGCGGCACACATTCCAGCACGCACATAAAAGCGCCCGCGCGCTGCACGGCCAGCGCATCTTCCAGCACACGGCGGGCGTTTTCCTCGCCCTTGCCCTGCACCTTGAAGCCGCCGAATGCGTTGACGGACTGCGGCGTCATGCCGATGTGGGCACAGACGGGGATGCCTGCGTCCACAATGGCGCGGATCTGCGCCGTGACCGCTGCGCCGCCCTCCAGCTTGACCGCGTTGGCGTTCGTTTCCTTGATGAGCCGTCCGGCGTTTTCCACCGCCTGCTCCACCGAGCGCTGATAGCTCATGAACGGCATATCCATGATGACAAATGCGTCCCGGCAGCCGCGCGCCACGCTGCGTCCATAGACGATCATCTCCTCCATCGTGACAGGCAGCGTGGTTTCGTAGCCCTGCATCGTCATGCCAAGACTGTCGCCCACCAGCACGGAGTTGACGCCCGCCGCGTCCACCAGCCGCGCGGTGGAGTAGTCATAGCACGTCAGTTGGGAGATTTTCTCCCCGTTCGCTTTCATCGCCAAGAGTGTGGCGACTGTGTTCTTTTTTGCCATTTCAGTCCATCTCCTGCTTCCATAATACTTGTCGGGTTTCCCTGTAGTCCCGCTCCGGGTGCTTTTCCTGCGCAACGGCGAGCAGCGTCCGGGAGGCGGTGCGGTAGAGCGCGCGGGTCTGCGCATTTGGCAGACAGGCCAAATGCTTCGCCACCGTTGCGGCGTCGCCGCGCTCCACCGGACCGGTCAGCGCCGCCG
This sequence comes from Oscillospiraceae bacterium, assembly GCA_020860205.1. Lineage (GTDB taxonomy): Bacteria > Bacillota > Clostridia > Oscillospirales > Oscillospiraceae > RGIG7114. The sequence continues at coordinate 9,101 of JAJBUU010000037.1, forward strand.
CCGGTCCGTCCTGTAACAGATGCTCCAAATTGCTCCGCATTAGCGGCGCTAGCGCGCGCCGCGCGTCCTCCGGGGAAAAACCGCAGCGTTCCAGCAGCGCCGTGCTCTCCGCAGCCAGCGCACAGACCAGATTGCTTGCAAACACGCAGGCTGCATGATAGCGCGCCTTTTCCGCGCCGCTGATGCGTCGGGCCTGCGCGCCAAGCGCCGTCAGCATTTCCTGCCACGCCGCAAGATGGGCTTCGTCCCCTTCCAGGCAAAAAAAGCACCCGTCAGCTCCCGCCACGACCGATAAGGGTCGCTGATGGGGAACAGCGGATGAATCGAATAACCGTAAGCGCCAAGCTCTGAGAGTCCGGGGAACGCCTCCCCGGCGGTCATGGCGCCACTGCAATGACAAATCTGTTTTCCTGAAAGCGCAGTCTCCGTGCAAAGCTGTGCAAACATCTCGGAGATCGCCCCGTCCGTCACGGTCAAAAAAAGCGCGTCGCTGTCGTTTACCAATGCTGCCAGTGTGTCATACTGTTTTGTGCCGGTAAATAACGCCGCTTCCTGCATATGTTCTCGCTGCCGACTCCAATAGCCGGTCACCGGAACGCCGCCCTCGACAAAAAATTTGCCGAGCGTGAAGCCCACTTTTCCTGCTCCAATGAATCCGATCCGCATCCGATCACCCTTTCTTTTCAGACTGGGCGCGTTTTTTTGAGAACCTATCCGGCAACGCCGCAAAATGCGTCTGAGGCAAAGCCCTGACCGGAGGTTTTCAGGCAACGGGATGGGGAGGGAACGCTTTTTTGGAAAATAATAAATTTTGTCGGTACAGTTTCCGGAACCGCCGCGCCGCCGCATTCGCGGCGCGCCGTGCAAAGAATACCATCCGCCAATGCGGGATTATAGCATAGATACAGGGAAAAGTAAACCCAAAAATTTTTCAAAGACAGAAAAACAGCAGTTATTTACCCGCTCCCGCAGGGGCAGACCCGGTCCCCGCGCCCGCAGGAGCGCCCCGCGCCGCCTTACGTTGCGACAATCACACCGCCGCCAAGCACCTCGTCGCCGTGATAGAGCACGGCGGACTGACCGGGCGTAATCGCGCGCTGCGGTGTGTCAAAGCGGACGCGGACGGTCTGCGCGTCCAGCGCTTCGGCGGTGGCGGGAACCGCAGTCTGACGATAGCGGGTCTTTGCCGTGCAGCGCACAGGCTGCGCGGGGACTTCGCCGGATATCCAGTTGAACGGATGCGCGGTCAGCTCGCTGCTGAAAAGCGCCTCCTGCGGCCCCAGTGTGACGGTATTTGCCGCAGGGTCGATGCGCAGGACATAGAGCGGCTCGTGCCAGTGCAGCCCCAGCCCGCGATGCTGACCGAGCGTATAGCGGATGATGCCCTGGTGCTGCCCCAGCACGTTGCCGGAGCGGTCAATAAAATCGCCCGGCGCGCTCGGCTTTCCGGTCAGACGCTCTATGGCGGCGGCGTAATCCCCGTCCGGCACAAAGCAAATATCCTGGCTATCCGGCTTTTGCGCGTTGCCAAAGCCGTTTTCCGCCGCAATGGTGCGCACCTGCGCTTTTGTCAGCCCACCCAGCGGGAAACGCAGGTGCGCAAGCTGCTGCTGCGTGAGCATATACAGCACATAGCTCTGGTCGCGCTGCGTATCCGCCGCACGACACAGCAGATAGCGTCCGTCCCGTTCCTCGATCCGCGCATAATGCCCGGTGGCAAGGCAGTCGTAGTTCAGCAGCAGCGCGCGCTCCAGCAGACGACCGAATTTCAGATGGCGGTTGCACTCGATGCAGGGATTCGGCGTACAGCCACAGGCATAGCAGTTCGTAAAATCCGCGATGACCTTCTCCCGGAAATCCTCTGAAAAATTGAACACATAATGCGGTATCCCCATGCGATAGGCGACCGTGCGGGCATCCTCCACATCGTCCAGCGCGCAGCAGGTGCCCTTTCGGTCCAATCCGGCGTCCGTGTTGTCAAACAGACGCATCGTGCAGCCGACGCAGTCATAGCCCGCGTCCAGCATCCGCTTGGCCGCAACGCTGGAATCCACTCCGCCGGACATGGCAATCATGGCTCTCATCGGCGTCCCTCCTGTTCATATCTGTTTCAGATTTAATATGTTTATTGTAAACGGAAAGCGCGGTGCGGCGGCAGAGAGCGCCGCGCACCGCGCAAATGATACCCGCAGGCCGATGCGGCTCCTTAGCCCTTGCAATGGGCGTTCAGGAACGCGAACGTCTCATCCGGCTGGATGTTGGAGATGGCGGTGTGCCGCATCGTCCACGAATAGCGCGCATCGATGCAGGCGTTCGTGTGATTTTTCAGCCGCAGCAGCAGGTTGAGGAACAGGTTCAGCGTCGTTTCGTGGTGCGCGCCGCAGCGCAGATACCAAAGCGGCGCGAGGTCGGCTTTTTCGCCTGTCCCGATAAAATTGAGCGGATCGAGCAGATAGACCGCCTCCGCGTTTTCCTGCGCATCCGCCAGCCAGCGCGCTCCGGCCTGTTTCCAGCCGGGGAAGGCGGAGATGATTTCGCCCATCTCTGCGCTGAAATGGCGGTTTTTCCCGTCTGCCGTGCCGAACGCCTGATTTTCCCGCGAGGGCTGGGAATCAAATCCGTCAAAGCAGCCGATGTAACGCATCCAGCGTCCGCTGTTCCAGCGGATAAACGCGCCAGGCGAGCAAAGCTCCGCGCGCTGACCGTCCCATGTCAGCACATCCCGGTTGTGCGGCTGGGAGAGCCACGCCGCCCGTTCCGCTTCCGACAGGGAGGCGAGATAGACGGTGGCGGAACGGTTGAGCTGTTCTGTCAGATACGGCGTATAGCTGTCCGCCGCGCCAAAGCCGAGCGGCGCGCCCGTTTCCGGGTGCGTGAGGGAAAGAGAGTTGACATAATCCATGTAGCGCTCCGCCATCGCGCGGTTCATCGCGGCGGCTGTGGCATCGTCTGCAAACAGACCGTCCACCAGCTCCGGCCGGAACATCCATTCATAAGCAAGATCAATGTGCGCAAAATCCGTGATGGGGGAGTTGACCACAGCACAGAAAACGTCGTCCCGCGCATCGGCGGCGCCGATTTCGGAGAGAAAGCGTTCATAGCGGCGGCTGTTGCCTGTCGCGCCGAGCAGGGCGCTCATGCCGCCGCCGGAGCTGGTGCCGTCCACGATGATCTTGTCCGTATCGCCGGGAACAAGCCCCTTGTTATAGCGCAGATAACGCACGGCGGCCTTCAGGTCGATGATGCTCATCGGCAGCGCGCCGCGTCCCACATAAACGCCGTTCACCACGCTCTCGCGTCCGCGCGCGCCGGGGGAAACGAAAACATAGCCCTCCGCCAGCGCGCGGGGGATAAAGCCGCGCGTGGAGTCGCGCCATTCGTCTGTCGCGGCCTGATAGCTCTCGTTTTTGCCAACAGGCATCAGCGGTCCGCGATGGAGCTGCGCTTCAAAAGCCTGCGCGCCTGCCAGACTTTCCTGCTCCTGCTCTATGGTATAGGGGCGGCATTCACCCATGCCGCCCGTCCGCTGCAACAGATAGATGGGCGCGCTGTGATCCTCCGCCAGGGCTTCCGGCACATAGAGGTTCAGCACCTGCAATTCCGGCGCGTTTGGGCGCGACACATAAGGGATGTTTTCATAAAATCGGTAGGGGATCTGTACGCCGGACACCATTATGGCGCCACGCACAAATTTGGATGGATCAAACCGTAAATCAACAGACATCGCCGCTGTTTCCTGCCTTGTATTATAGAGTAGTAGTTTTTATAGCCCCTCTCCAAGGGCTGTGCTACAC
>JAJBUU010000013.1 GCA_020860205.1 Oscillospiraceae bacterium
GCTAAATCCCATCAAAGGCGGACATGGAGTTTTGCAGCGCTTCATCGGAAATCTCGGCGTAAATATCCATCGTCACCTGAATGCTGGAATGTCCCAACATCGTTTGAAGATGCTTTGGCGGAATCGCGTTGCTCTCAACGGCGCGGCTTGCAAAGCTGTGTCTCAATATGTGCGGCGACAAATGTGGAAGCAACAACGGCGCATGGTTTTCCCTGTCGGCGTTTTCCGTTTCCGCCTTGTTGTAGGAGGGTGTGAAAAGGTAGCAATGGAAAGCACGGCATCATATTGGAAGCCGCTGTACAACATTTTAGAATCCACAGGACTGAACGCTATGGTTGTCAACGCACGGCACATGAAAGCGGTCCCAGGTCGCAAGACAGATGTGACAGATGCAGAATGGATCGCCGACCTGCTTCAGCATGGGTTGTTGAAGGCGAGTTATATACCAGATAAAGCGCAACGAGAACTGCGTGAAATGGTTGGATATCGCAAGAACCTGATTAAAGAGCAGGCAGCGGAGCTAAATCGCCTTCAAAAAATTTTGGAAGCAGTACCTAAAGATATAAATGAGAATGTACAAAATCAAAACGGAATCCAACCGGATTTTACGAAAACCCATGAATTTTCCTTAAAAACAGCGGAAATTCGTGGGTTTTGGCATGATTCGGTTGAATCAGATGTTCCTGTGAACTGCCGCTTTTTTTGCAGCGGTTTGGCGGACAGAATAAAATATTTTTATTGTGTTTTTTGATTTTTTTACCAAAACGGCAGGACTTACGGCGCAGTATGGAGATTTTGGAGAGGGATGAGAGCTTTGAAACCAGCGATGGAGCTTTTGATGGCAGACCTGTTCCCGGAGGGAGCATTATTCTAACAGAAAATCGGAGTCTTGAAGATGAAATGCAAAATAGTCGGAAATAATCAGATAATAAATTGTAGTGATGGTGGTAAAACGACGTGGGACACTAAATTCTCACGGGACACGGAATTTTCAAATCGGGGGCTATTACACGCGTGCGCTGCGGGAGCAACAGAATAAATAACAAATAAGCCGATCTTCGGGGCGGCTTATTTGTTGTCAGTTTGAGCAGGCATAGCCCCCAAATGGACCCCAAATGCAGATCTCGGGTCGAGAAAAGGCAAAAAGCAAAGCCCTGTATCCGTTGGGAGACAAGGCTTTTGGGTGGAGCTGCTGGGCGGATTCGAACCGCCGACCTCATCCTTACCAACGGTGAAAATAAATAAATATACCGGCGTATAATCAGAATAAATTATATATGATTTCCGATGGAACAAACTATATAATTGTTTGAGAACATAAGGTGTTTTGAAATAATTATATCGTTTCCTGAATGGATAAATTCAATATCGTCGGTCTTTGGCGTGTCGTCATAGGGGAATCATTTGTTTGCAAAAGTCTACCTTTGCGGAGCCATGAAAAAACGTCTGATTTTATGTCCATTTAATACCTGCGTGATATTTATGGATATATCCAAAAATTGAAAGACCTTTTTGCATATTGAAGTGTCCAAAATATGATTTGGCTGTTATACTTGATACATAAAACAGGAAAGGAGATTGTGCGGACAATGGAAAGCAGGACATATTACTATGCGCGTGTATCCAGCAGGGAACAGAACCTTGACCGTCAAATCGACGCTTTTATAGCATTAGGCGCGGCGGAGCGGGATATTATCACGGACAAGGAATCCGGCAAAAGTTTAGACAGGAGCGGCTATACGGCCTTAAAAACGACCATGCTGCGCCGTGGAGATACGCTTGTCGTGAAGTCCTTGGACAGATTGAGCCGCAATAAAAGCGATATAAAGAACGAACTGCAATATTTCAAAGACAACGGTATCCGATTAAAGGTTTTGGATTTGCCAACAACGCTGATTGATTACCCGGCTGGACAGGAATGGGTGCTTGACATGGTGAACAATATTCTTGTTGAAGTCTTATCTTCTATTGCACAGCAGGAGCGGGAAAGCATTCATCAACGGCAAGCGGAAGGGATTGCAGCGGCGCGGGCAAAGGGTAAGACTTTGGGGCGACCAGCGGCGAAAAAGCCGGACAACTGGAATGAAGTATACCGCATTTGGAAAGCCGGACAAATCACAGCGATTGAAGCAATGCGGCGCACAGGATTAAAACACAGTACATTTTACAAATTTTGCAGAGGATAAAAATATGGAAAAACATCAACTTGACTTTTTGTGTCCAGTATGCGGCAAACAGGATTTCGTTCCGTCTGTTATCACATTTCAGGCAAACTATGGGAGTATACACGACGGGGAACAGGTCAGCGTTTACATATGCGGGGACTGCTTGGACAGACTGTTGTCTGCGGCTTGCTTATTTGGCGCTGCTGTAGATGCTTTGAACGCTTGACAAAATGGGTTTGCGGTCTTATAGTAAAGCCAAAGCATGAAAGGGGGTACTGGTACCCATGAGCGAGAAGGAAAAAGTGATTGCCATGCTGGACAGCGTGCCAGATTACAAGATGGGTTATGTTCTGGCCTATGTGCAGGGCATCACAGCAGATGAGGAAGCAGACGACGCATTTTGTCAGCAGATGGTTGAAAACTATGAAAACGACCCAGACCCGGAAAAAAGCAGGGGTTATCCCCTTGAGGACTGCAAGCGGGAATGGGGACTTGCATGATGTATCAAATCATCATCCAGAAAAAGGCAAAGAAGTTTATCGACCATCTACCGGTCAATGAGCGGCGGCGCGTTGTGGCGGCGATTGAACAGCTTCCAGACGGAGAAGATATAAAACGGCTGAAAGGCCACCCCGACCTGCTTCGGCTGCGCGTCGGGAGCTACCGAATTATTTACTCATTGGATAACGGGAAATTGATTGTGTATATCATTGATGCGGGAAGTCGCGGACAAATATACAACAGCTATTGAACGATAATATTCAAAAGGCACATTCAGTCAGCGGACGGGAAATATCCCGTCCGTTTTGTCTGACTGTCTTTGTATCATAATTTGTCGGGGTCGCTCACCCTGCACTGGGCAATAATCCAATGTTCTTTAAGCGTGCAACACCGGTAACAATGAATCTCAATGTCTGCGCCGTAATCTTGACCGTCCGGTTTTGGGATGGGGAAGATACAAATATAGTCTATAGCGTCGATTGCTATATTCCCTATTGAGCTGTGGAGAATAATCTGATATGAATCACTATGGATTTCCATTTTTGGAAACCTGAGTGTATAGCTGATTCCTATTGGTTCATGTAAGGGGTCGCCGGTCTTGGAAGTAAGAAAAAGCTTGTTCATTGGGTGTCTTTCCATAAAACGCTCAAATTCTGGAAGGGAAAGTAATATCGGGGTTCCGGCTTTCCAATCTTCCTCGACTTCTGCATCTCTTTGCTCGTAATTTTCCCAATCGTCCATTTTGAATTTATCCTTTCATTTTTTTATTTTGTGGGCGGGATATTTCCCGCCCTTTTTGTGTCAGGTTTCCGCCATGGGCTGCATACAGTCAGCGCAAATCAGGTTCAGCGGCTTCCCGCTTCTTGCAATCGCTTTGCAGCATGGACAGATATATCAGAGGGGCTTGTTTTACTCCACCCGTATTTGTCAGTTTTGGCAAGGTCAAGCCCGTGTTGCAGCGCGGTATTGCGAAAATGTTTGTTGTGGTACGTCCCGCAGCGGCTGCAATCCTGCACATTTAAAATTTCGTTATTGTATTGATGGCACATCTCATGCAGCATTGTCGCAACGGTGTATTCGATTGGACGGTCAAGCGTTCCGGCCACAATGTTGATTTCCTTATACCCTTTCCCCCTTGACGCTCCATGCGTCATACAGCGTATAATGCCCATAAGCGCGGCTGGTGCTTTGAATCGTGATGACAGGTCGGGTAAGCTGTCCGCCGAAAAAGGACGTGTTCAGCTTGTCATACAGCTTTTCAAGATACCCGGCAAGTCGGCTGTATTTCGTTAGCTCTTTCATTGGAATATATACCCCATTTCGTTCCGTGAAATAGCAGTTGATTTTTTGAACGGGAGCGGGTATACTTGTAACTGCACCCGCTCCGTTGCGTGGTTTATGGTGTGTGGATTGCTATTCAACTTTGACCGGTCAGAATAGCAATCCTTTTTTATCCAATCGTGAACCGTTTGGACAGCGTTTCTTTGGTGTACTGCTGGTATATGCGCGGGTTTGCTTTCCGGAAAGCAACGGTATCAAATCGGCTGCTCGTGACGGTGGTATAGTGTATCACGTTTGTTCCGGCTTCCATGTGTTCCACTCCACGCGCTTCCATTTCGCGCTTGATTTCGTCTTTCAGAGCTTCCACCTGCGCTTTCGTATCATCCAGAATAGCAAGCCATTCTTTCAGCGTCTCAACCTTGTTTGTGATTTCAGTGCTTGACATTGGTTAATCATCCTTTCGTTTCTTTGGCTGGTCTTGTGGGGTCGGTTTGCACCATTTCAGTATTTTGTTGTCAAGGTACATTTCACAGGTGCGGGAACGGCGTGAGTCTTTACGCGCCGAACAGGTCGCTTGTCAGGAATGCGTTTCGTTCCCCCTGTTGTGATTACATTATACACTTACACAAGTACAACGTCAATATGGGAATTTATACAAAATGCGCAAGTGTATTTTGTGGAATTTTACACTTGTATAAGTGCATATTATAGAGTAGAATAAAGCAAGAGAAAGTTAAGAAAATAATTTACTGGAGGTAAATATAATGCCGATAAGTGAAGCGCGCAAAAGGGCGAACAAAAAATGGAACGACATGAATATGAAAACAAGATATGATAGAATCCAACTCGTAGTTCCTAAAGGCCGCAAGGCAGAGATACAGGCCGCCGCCGAAAAGCAGGGACAGAGTGTAAACGGGTTTATCGGGCGACTGATTGACAGGGCGCTTGCAGAGCAGGACGGGAGCGCGCCGGAGCGCAGCGCAGAGCCGGAGCGGGAGCCGGAACAGGGGAGGGGGGACTTATAGTTTTCTAAATTAGCTTGTGATAAATATATTATGTAGTCGCTTTATGCAACTATGCCGGAATTGTTTTTATTTGAGCCAAAAACTTTGTGCAATATTTTTTGAAAATAGACTTGCGAAATTTGGAAAGAAAGTGTATAATGATTGTGTATAAGTAAATAATGAGTTTTTAATACACGGCATTGCGGACGGCACTATCTTTAACCAGAAGTATTTAGACGTGCGTCGGTGATTTAGAATGACCGTGTATCCGTAGACTCTACGCCAGAGGCTGGAGCATTGAATTGAAGTGTACTGGAATACAGACCGGTATGCTTAGTTCTGTGCGTCCAGCTTCTTTTTTGCTTTTTGATGTTTGCGCTATGTTCCCCTGTGACGCGCATAAACGCCACAGAATCCAGCTTTCATTTCAGATGAGGGTTTATACACGGAATCGTGTGGAACGGCACACAACGCAAAAGAAAAGCCGCAGACGCGATTTGAACCTTGACAATTAAATATTGGACTGAACAGGGGAGCCGTCCCGAAGCAGGAAACGCTGTCAGCAGAGGCACGGCGGCGCAAATGATACCGTGTCACTGATTTTTTCTATTACAGGCGATAGAATTTTGACCGTCGCTGGCAAAAGTAGTATTCCGGCATGACTGGTGTGCTGCGCGCTGAAATTATATAGCTGCTGATAGAAAATGAAGGTCAGGAGGTGAGAAGGTGACGGAGGATTATATAGGGTTTGTCTGTCCAATGTGTGGGGAGCGGTACTATATGCCGTCTATGATTGTGCTGTGTCCAGATTTTGGGAGTGCGCACGACGGCGAAAGAATCAGCATTCAGATATGCGGGGCGTGTATGGATAAGCTGATAACGGCGATTTGCTTATTGGACTCGGCAATACAGCAGGCAAATTGATTGAAGGATAAAATTCAAATTTGAAAGGGTGAAGATTATAATAAAATCGGCATGGAGGTTTATAAAATGAATGAAACAGAAGCAATAGTTTTGGATGAGGAACCAAAGGAAGGATTTGGGCGAAGGGCGGTATACTTAGATGCAGACCCACTTGGACAAATCGCACACATTCCGTATGGGTCGATTATTTATACACCGGAGGAGCAGGAAAGATACAAGGCCGAAAAGGAAGCGGAGCTACAGAAAAAGGCAAAAGAAGCGGAGCGAAAGCTGTGGTATAAGAACACACCGAAATTTTGTTTTGTGTCTGCGGAAAAGCTGGAATCGGAAGTGAAGCCGGAAACAATGGCGCGTCTTATATACCTGTCAACATTTCTTGACTATAGCGGAGGATTGAAGATAAACAACAAAAAGCCGATGAGATTTTCTGATTTGGCATATGTGCTAAAAATCGGCAAATCGTCTGTCTATTCCTTCTGGAAGGAAGTGGATGGTAAATATATGTTTGCCGACAGGAACGGCGCTTTGTATATGTCGCAAAAGTTTTCTTTTCGCGGTAAGATGTTACCCAAAACAAGCAAACAATATCAATGTGCTTTTATTGATAGTGTCCGAAAATTATACTCTGAAACAGAGGGAAAACAAGTTCGTTATCTTGGATATGTGTTTTTCATGCTGCCCTTTATAAACATGGAATATAATATTATTTGCAAAAATCCCTTTGAAAGGGACATTGAATTAGTTGAGCCAATATCCATTGATGAATTTTGCACAGAAATTGGATATGATACCACAAACAAGGGCAGACTGGTTAAGACATATACCAGAATCAGATTTCCGGCTGATAACAGGTCGGAGCGGTTTTGCGCCTTTGTCACAAACGATTGGACGATGGGAAATGCAAAGATTATTGTAAATCCGCGTGTATTGTACAGGGGGACAAGCGCTGACAGCTTGCAGGTCATTTCAAAGATTTGCGATTTTGCATAAGGCGTTTGTTTCGTCATTTACTGGAAAATCTTTAGATTGCGGAAAACCCCCATTTTATGGGGGTTTCCGTTGACGGGGAAACACAAAAAGCCCGATATTATGGGGTTTTCTGCTTTCGTCATTTACTGGAAAAGCTAAAATCGCGGAAACGGTTGTGCGGCAACGGATTGCTGCGTTTTTGAGGGGCGGATTCCCTTGTTTAGTAATAACTATGAAAGTATTATACCACATGACTTGAAATTGCGCAACCCTAATCCAGAGGGGAAACAATGGCACGTCTGCTTTTTCCAGAGCTGACAAAGTAAAGAGATTATTCTGAAATTTTCGTTATTTGCTTGTATTTTTTGTAAACATCAATAATAATTTGGGCTGACATATTCTGCAATACGCAAAATAGAAATTGGCGTGGTTATTGTGGTTTGAATGACTGAAAATTTTTGAAATTATCCAGTCAATAATCGACAGTTATGAGATTTAATCTAAAATCAATATATTTTGCACAAAAACAAACAAAAAATAACTACTTGGAGGTAAAAATATGCAAAATAATCAGACAAAAGTATCCGAAAGTGAGCATTGCATTTTGGGGGAAACTGTGATAGACTTCATTTGCAAAACAGTTTATGATTCTCTTATGCACCTTGACAACATAACATATTCTGATTATACGCTATTTCAGGAGGAAGATTCTGACATGGCTACTAAAATCAATCGAAGTGTTTACATAAACGGAGAAAAGCGTTGGGTACACGCAAACACGGAGCAGGAATATGCGGACAAACTGCAAATGCTGTTTGGCAATACAAGTCAGCCGCCGAAAGAGAAGCATAATTTTTCAGATTATGCCATAAATTGGTTTGAAACATATTCAAAGCCAAATATTCAAACGGTGACGGCGGAAACTTACGAACGGCAAATCAGACGTTATCTTATCCCGCATTTTGGAGAAATGGCGATTGAAGATATTACGTTGGATGATGTGCAGCGCCTTTTTAACGGCATGACGGGATCGAAGGCAACAAAAACAAAAGCAAAGCAGGTCTTGAATATGATTTTTAATGCTGCGGTAGAAGATAAATTGATTCCAAATAATCCCTTGGATTCTAAGCGATTAAAAATCACAGGAAACGCAAGCACGCCAACAGAACCATACAGCGTTGAACAGATGCAGTATTTGACCCAAAATCTGGGTAGGGTCAAGAATCCAACAGACAGGGCATATATAGCACTACAGGCATTGCACCTACTTAGACTGGAGGAAGTTTTAGGCTTGAAATGGGAGGATATTGACGTTAAAAATGGACTGATACATATTCGCAGAGCTGTCACACACCCACGCCGCAATCGTCCGGAAATCAAGCAGACAAAAACGGAATCCAGCGCAAGAACAATCGGACTGTCCCAGCTTATCATTCCGCATTTGGATTTTGGTGCGCCAGAAGATTTTGTTTGCGGCGGGAAAGCGCAGTTGTCTTATACGAAGGTGCGCGATATGTGTAAGCGGATTCAGGCAGATACAGGATTCAGCGAACGGGTCACGCCGATTCGATTTAGAACAACAGTGCTGACAGATATTTATGAGCAGACGCATGATATAAAACTGGCGCAAACTGTGGCGGGGCATACCACACCGGCAATGACATTGAAATACTATGTCAAGGGGCGCGGAGATGCGGGGACTGCGGCAAGCGCGATAGACCGTATATACGGCGCGGAGGATACCTGAAATTGCAAAAAAATTGCAAAGTCTGAATCGCGGAAGCTCTTGCGGCGCAAGGCTTTGCGGTGGGTTTGAACCGGAAAAAACTGCAAAAAAATTGCAAAAGCGGCGCAAAATCAGATTGGAGGTCATTTCGCGTCGTTTGAAATTCTCCAAAAAAGTTGCCAAAACAACGAAAAAGCACCCAAAATCCAAAGATTTCAGGTGCAAAAAGTTGGAGCTGCTGGGCGGATTCGAACCGCCGACCTCATCCTTACCAAGGATGCGCTCTACCGACTGAGCTACAGCAGCAGATTGCCCCCGACGAACGGGGGCAAAATGGCGACCGAGATGGGGCTCGAACCCACGACCTCCAGCGTGACAGGCTGGCGTTCTAACCAACTGAACTACTCGGCCACATCAGTCAGCTTGATTAATATACCAGAGATTTCCTGAATTGTCAAGAGGAAATTTCAAAATTTCTCGATTTTTTTTGAAACCGCGCCCCGACGGGAAATCGCTCCGTCGGGGCACGGAAGGGTCTGTGCCGGAATTGCGTTCAGGAAAGCGCGCGGTAGAGGAAGGTGACGACCTGTGCGCGGGTGCAGTCCTGCGCGGGGCTGAATGTGTCGTCGCTCGTCCCGTCGGTCACGGCGGCCTCCAATGCCCAGAGAATGGCGTTGTAGTAATAGTCGTCCGCGTCCACGTCCGCAAAGGGATTATCGCTGTCTGTGTCCTCCCCGACGCAGCGGTAGAGGAAGGTGACGACCTGCGCGCGGGTGCAAACGGCGTCGGGGCTGAACGTACCCTCGTCCGTCCCGTCGGTCACGCCGTTTTCCACAGCCCAGAGGACAGCCTCGTAATAATAATCGTCGCCGCTCACATCAGTAAACGGGTTCCCGCCCTCCACATCGGGATAGCCTGCGGCGCGGTAGAGGAAGGTGACGACCTGCGCACGGGTGCAGCTCTGCTCCGGGCTGAATGTCGTGCTGTCGGTTCCGAGCGTCACGCCTTCGTTCACAGCCCAGAGAACGGCGTCATAATAGTAATCGCCCTCATCCACATCGTCAAAACTCAACAGGACCTCATCATCGTCGTCATCGTCCGCGCTGCTGGTCGTGGCGGAGGATGTCGTCTTGCTGGTGGTGGAAGTCGTGGTGGTGCGCCAGCGGCTGCTGCTGCGCCGCCAGACGCGCAGGGTTCCGTTCAGCGTTTCATAGTTGTCCGTGTCCGTCGGCGTAAAGACCCATGCGTAATAGGTGTTGGCCTTTACCTCCGTATCCTCGTCCAGCTCCCACGCAATGCTCCCCGCCACGTCGATGTCGCCGGTGGTCAGCGCTGCGTCGGCCAGCGTGTAGCCGCTGGAGGTGATGGATGTATAGCCCGGCGTGCCGCTGGGCGACGCCTTTTGCACCGTGACGGATACGGTCACATAGTTGACGGCGTAGCTTTCGGTATCGTCCGGGGTAAACAGCAGGGTATAAACGCCGCTGTCCGCAACGCGGACGATGCTGGTCGCTGCATCGGCCCAGCTCCATGTGCCGGATACCGCCGCGCCGTCCGCCTCAGCCGCAGTCTGCACAGCGTCCGCCTCCACCGCCGCACCGCTGTAAACGACGGTCAGCGCCGACGCGGTCAGGGCCGGAACCGTCAGCGCCGATGCGGAAACGGTGAGCGTGACGGTGAAGTCCTCGTAGTTGCTGCTGCTGACGCGGAAGGAGATGGCGGCGCTGTCCGGCAGCGCGCCCGTTTCGTCAGACGCAAGCGTGAAACTGAGCGTCATGTCGCTGATGGTCGGCGTTTCGGAAAAGAACCCGTCGCCGTCTGCGGTCAGGTCGGTGCATACCGCATCCGTCACGCCGCTGAAAAGCGCGGAGAGGTCATAGCTCGCAGTCGCGCCGCGCTGCGCATTGACCGCCGCAGTCAGGTCGGCGTGGCTGCCCTGCATGATCGTCAGTGTGCCAGATGTGACGGTGACGGCGTAGTTTTCGCTGGCGGACGTACCGGTGATTTCATAAGCGCCAACGGCGGAGGTCGCTGTGGCTGTGGTCTGGAGCGTCAGCTTCAGGCTGGCAAGCGTATCGCCGGATGCAAGCGACTCGCCCGCATCCAGTACGGCGGTGAAGTCCGGCAGCGCCGTTCCATAGCGGATGGTCTGATCGTCTATGGTGACGGATATGGCCTTTGGAGAAACGGTCAGTGTATAGCTGACCGAAGTTTCCGCCCAAACGCCGTCCACCTCTGCGGCGGTGGCGGTGATCACGGCCTCGCCCGCGCCGACGATGGTCACGGCACCGGAGTCGTCTACAGTGGCTACAGCGGTATCGCTGCTGACATAGCTGACCGCGCCGCCGCCCTCGCTTGTGTTCGTGGCCGCAACGGTGAACGCCGCATCTCCATATGTCGCGGACAGCGTTTCCGTTCCATCCGGGAATGTGAGCGACTGCGCCGGAAGCTCCACGACGGTAAAGGTGATCTGCGCCGAAGCGGCGAGGTAATTATCCGTTGCCGCAGCGGTGATGGTGACGGTTGCGCTTCCGGCGGTCAGCGGCGTGACGATAGCGGTTTTAGAAACGGTCAGCACTTTGGAATCGCTGACCTTGCGTGTGTAGGTCGGGCTGTCGTCTGCGGCGTTGTCGCTGACGCTGAGCGTGACTGTGCCGCCGGTGGTGGAAAGCTCGGTCTTTTCTGCGGAGATCGAGAATACGCGCTCCGCCTTTGTGATTTTGAAGGTATAGTTCAGCGTGCCGTCATATGCGCCGGTTCCGGTGATGGTGAGGGTCGCGGTCCCGGCGTTCGTGTTATTTGAATAGGAAACGACGTAGTCCTCGCCTTCGGTCAGCGCGCTGGTGACGGTTTTTGTCTGAGCCGTGCCGTCATAAACAACAGAGGCGGTATCTACGGTGAACATGGTCTTTTTCAGCGCGGTGGTTTCTATGACCTCCGCTTCTGCGACCTCCGTGTTTGCATCGGATTCGGTTGTCTCATCCGCCGTTGTTTCCGCGCTCTCCACAGCGCCCGTTTCCGTGTCGTCCGCCAGAGCGGGAACGGCAGATGAAACGAGCAGACAGAGCGTCAGCAGCAGACTAAGGGCTTTTGATGGGTGCATAAGGGGCCTCCTTTCCGGAAAGCGTGGGGGGTGGGGGTTGGAACATACGGTCTATTTGAAACCCGCGCCATGCGGCGCAGTGCATTTTTTCCGGCGTTGCCTTTGGAGGTGACGCGCCGTCCCGGAGTGAAAGAGGGCGGCGCGTCCAGACATCTGAATGTATTTACGGCTGCAATTTATGTCAAACCGCGTTGCGGTTGTTTTCCCTGTTCGCGGGATATATTACCATCTCTTTCTGAACAGTCGCTTACCAAATTCTGAACGATTTCAAAATATTTTTTGAATATTTCGTAAACGGGGGGCGGTTTCGTCCTTCCTCTTTTTTGTTTTTTAAGGCGTCGTCGTGAAAAAGTGCAAAAGCGGCTTGACTGCAAAAACAAATATGGTATACTGTAAGAAACAGATTCGGAAAATATAGGCATATCCGTTATTTTTTACAAAAAGGAGAGGAAAGCATGAACACACGAATCGGACGAATTGGGAAAAAACTGTTCAGTCTGTTGCTGGTCGGCTGCCTGTGTGCGTCGCTTCTGCCGGGGGCAGCACTGGCGGCAGATGCAGAGGAAACCGTAGACCCGGACAGCTATATCAGCGACATCAGCACGGACGATGTGGACGCTGTGGACGAGCCTGCGGACGATGCGGAACCCGTCACCGAGGAAGAAGCCTACATTGCACCGGTCAGCTA
This sequence comes from Oscillospiraceae bacterium, assembly GCA_020860205.1. GTDB lineage: Bacteria > Bacillota > Clostridia > Oscillospirales > Oscillospiraceae > RGIG7114. Next base: position 12,362 of record JAJBUU010000013.1, read on the forward strand.
CGCGGATGTAGAAAGCGGAACCTGCGGGACGAATCTGACATGGACGCTGGAGGACGGTGTGCTGACGATTTCCGGTGAAGGGACAATGAAGGATTATACAGCCAGTAGCTATGCGCCGTGGTATTCATTGCAGGATTCTATTATCGAGGTTGTGATTGCAAATGGAGTAGCTTCCATTAGCAACCGAGCATTTTATGGATGCAGCAGTCTAGCAAAAGTAACGATTGGAAACTCCGTCACATCCATAGGGGACAAAGCATTCTATGGTTGCAATAACTTGCAAAGCGTGGTAATACCAGATTCTGTCAGGTCCATCGGCATTGAGGCATTTGAGTACTGCAGCAGTCTAACAAGTGTAGAAATACCGGATAGTGTTACGTCCATCGGTGAAGAGGCTTTTTACGGAACAGCATATTATAAGGACAGCGCAAATTGGGAAAATAATGTGCTGTATATTAATCATTGGTTGATTAAGGCAAAAAACGATATTTCCGGAGAATATACGATTAAACCCAAAACGCTTGGTATTAGTGATTATGCATTCTACGATTGCACTAACTTGACGGCCGTAACGATTCCAGATAGTGTTGGTTTTATTGGCACTTGGGCATTTGAAATCTGTGGTAATTTGACCAGCGTAACAATTGGAAGAGGTGTTACATATATTGGGCACTACGCGTTTTCTCTTTGCAACAATTTGAATTTTGCGTATTATCGCGGTTCAGAAACAGAATGGAGAAAAGTAGGCGGTTACAACACATATTATAACAAAGAACTTACGAATGTTCTGCACTGCGCAGTCGGAGACATAACCGTTGCCAAATATGATGCGGATACCGAAAGATACACAGAGGACTTCGGTACGCTCGAAACAGGTGATTTGTGTACATTCTCCACAGAAGTAATCGTGGAACAGGGAAGCCCACTGTCATTTGACAAATCAAATTGGGTTTGTTTGGACGCTGATGGGAAAGAATCCAATGCAGTTGTATTTGACACAGTCACTGTGCGCGGCGCATACCCCATGGAAGAAAACGAAAACTATAATATTTACTATGTTTCCGTCACAGCAAGTCTAAAAAAGGATTGCAATTATACCATTGTATTCAACGCCACGGACGACATCAGCAGCGATGTGGGTGTCAGCATTGAAAATACCTCTGTGGGAATTATCGTTATACCCGGTATTTGCGGAAGCGAGTTAATCGCCAACGAAGATATTACCGGATACTCGATTGCAAAGGGGGACACCGTATGGGTTCCGTCCAATCAGCTTCGGCTTGCAGATGAAGCCTATGCGAATGTACTTGGTTTCAGCAAATCGCCGATATTGTCAACATACGTGTCTAACTACGACATAAAAGCAAAATCTGTCAGTGTAACAGACGAAAATATTGGCGCACAAGATACATATACCAATCTGGTAAATCATCTTTACGAACAATACGATACAGAAAACGGTGGAAACTATGATGTGCAGTTTTTCTCATACGACTGGCGCTATTCCATCACAGACGGTGCGGAGGCACTGGAAGAATTTATCGCCGAACAGGGATATGAAAGCGTAATTCTGGTTTGTCACAGTATGGGCGGTCTGGTGGCCACCCAATACATCAGCAATACCGGCGGTGATAAGGTTGAGAAATTGATTACAATAGCTACACCATATTTGGGCGCACCAAAGGCGCTTTATGTGTTGGGAACAGGATATTTTCTGAGCAATGCATGGCTGAGCAGCACAAAATCCGATTTAGTAAGTGTGGTAAAAGCCACATTAACAAAGTCATTCTTTAAGGCCATGGCGCAGACGCTTCCCACCGTTTACGAATTGTTACCAAATGCAACCTATCTAAGCGCAAATTCCGTGATGTATCAGAAGAACAACATTCTATCGACCACAGGGAACCATTACACAACAGCAGAGTTAGAGGATTATATTTGCACCAATTTCTCTGAACTGCTGTATGCGGACGCTTCTGCTGTCACATCTGCACTTTCCCCATATAATGTTCTTGCGAAAGTGGATTCTTATGTCATCGTCGGGACAGGGTACAATACGGTCACTCGTGTCGGTGTGAATGCATCAACAAACAAGATGTATGACATTGCTATCACAGGGAACGGAGACGGGACGGTGCCTTATTATAGCGCAACACTGGGTGGAAAGTCCGCTACAGGTCTTTATGGTAATGCGATACGAACTGTTTCCGCAGATCACACCAGCATAGTCAAAGACAGCGAAACAACGTTTTCATATATTGATGATGCCATAAACGACACATGGCTAACATATAGCAGTCGCACAAGTGCATCAGCCAGTACAGACGGCGAACTCACAGAGCTTTCAAAAATATGCATAGAGGGCGGCAAGGCTTATACCGTCAGAAACATGAACGGCAATGTGCTTTTAACCGTGACAGATAATCAAAATATAACCATTGCTGATGGGTATGAATATGATTTCTACTTTCTTGGAAGCGGGGAAAATGAAACTGATTCTCTTGGAACGCTCGTTTGCTTTCTTGATGCAGATACATATCAGGTAACGGTTTCTGAATCAAGCGAGGAAGGATTTATATGCACCGTTACAACATACAGTGATTACAGTAACGACGCAGTAATAGAGACGACTGCATATACCATGAATGAAATAGAAGACGGTTCAGAAGCACTGATTACTACAGGAAAAGATGTCATTTATTTGGATTCAGATGGTGACGGTGTCTATGAATTGGAATTGACCGTAGATGGTGATTTGAATAGCTCTGACGGTCCCAATACCATCACCCCCGGCGACCTGAACGGCGACGGTGAGGTGAACGCAAGCGACCTGACGATTTTGGCGCGGCACGTCGGCAAGGTGGAAACAATAGAGGATAGTACATATCTTGCCAATGCGGACGTGACCGGCGACGGCAATGTGGGCGCCAGCGATTTGACCAGACTGGCGCAGTACGTTGGAAAAATCATCAGCTCGCTCGATTGAGCAGGACTATAAATCACACAGCGACCAAGCAGAGGCAACACAATGCGTTGCCTCTGCTTTTTTGCAGGCTGTGATCTGGTTTACCGTATGCCCCTATCTTTAGAGTCTGGGGCGGGAATCCTCGACAATTCATTTGTCGATAGGTTCAATATTTTATATTATCCTCTCCAGTTGACAACAAGTGAAGGCGGTCAAGATCACCTACGATCCAGCCATCTTCAAATTTCCTTAAAATGTTTTCATTTTATGTTACAACTTTTTGATGTATTTTGTTGTATTTTTCAAAAACCGGAATGTATCATAGCAGTGCCTTTGGCGATGTTCGCCAATCTCCGGACTGTAATTTTAACTCTGTTTTGCGGCACAGTGCATTTGTTCAATACCATTGCAAGCCACAGGAACAGAAACAGCCCCTCGCAGAAGTTCTGCGAGGGGCTGTGGGCTGTTTAAAAAGGAAAGAAACAGAAAAGTGCGAAAAAAAGTACGTCCGCTATAGTCTGCTTACCTGTTGACGTTCTGAACTAACAAAGCTTAGAAAAGGCTTACCAAATGGCAAGGACGTGCTGCATACCAAGGCTTACTACGGTGATACCGCACCAGCAGCAAAAGCCCAAAATCAGGGGCTTACCGCCGGTTTTTACCAGCTTCAAAATATTGGTATTCAGACCGATGGCCACCATAGCCCAAATGATAAAGAACTTGCTTAGTTCTTTGATCGGCTCAAAAACGGTAGAAGACACGCCAAGATTTGTCGCTACGGTGGTAATCACAGATGCACCGAGAAAGAACAGAATGAAGAAAGGAAATACCTTTGAAAAATGGAAGGAAGAGCTTTTTCCGGATTCCTTTTTTACCTGTATAAAGGAGAGCACCAACGTAATTGGAATGATGGCAAGGGTTCGGGTCAGCTTTACGGTTACTGCTTTATCCAAAGTTTCGCTGCCAAGGCCCCACATTGTATCCCAGGTTGCAGCACACGCAGTAACCGATGAAGTATCATTGACTGCTGTGCCTGCAAAAATCCCGAAGGCCTCGCCATTGGTTTGCGAAAAACCAAGCAGAGTTCCCAAGTGTGGGAAAAGCAGGGCTGCCAGCACATTGTAGAAGAAAATGACCGAAATGGCTTGCGCAACCTCTTCATCATCAGCGGCTATCACCGGTGCTGTTGCGGCGATGGCAGAACCACCGCAAATGGAAGAACCAACACCGACCAGGGTGGAAATCTTGCCAGGGATATGCATTATCTTGCTGAGTACAAAAGCAAGTACCAGAGAGGTGGCGATTGTGCTGATAATGATCGGAAAAGACTGTATGCCTGTCTGCAAAATAACATTCAAATTCAAGCCAAACCCAAGAAGCACGACCGCATATTGCAATATCTTCTTTGAAGTAAATTGAATTCCGGGTTCCAGTTTGCGTTTATCCTTGAGAAAAAGCGTAATGAGCATTCCAAGCAGGATTCCAAAAACCGGGCCACCAATAACAGGAACCTGTTTCCCAAGAAAATAGGCAACAAAGGCCAGAATCAGACAAAAGCCCATTCCAAGGCAGTTCTTTTTCAAATCCTTCATGTGTCAACCCTCTTTTTTCTGTATAACTTGATTATAGGACGATTTCGTGATACAATCAAATTATCATTTTTTATATATCAATAATTTCAAATTATGGGGTGCTGAAGTGCTGGACTACAGAACGAAAACATTTTTGACCTTGTGCGAGGAGATGAACTACCGGAAAACGGCTGAAAAACTAAATATGACCCAGCCTGGAGTCACACAGCATATTCACCTGTTGGAGCGTGAATATGGATGCAGTCTGTTTTCTTATAATGGAAAGACATTGACCCTAACAGCGGAAGGCAAACTGCTCAGGACTCACTTGCTGCAAGTGATGTATAACGAAAACTGGCTGCGTCAGGAATTCAGTGCAGCAAAAATGCCAACCCTTAGAATTGGTGCGACAAAGAGCATCGGTGACTACATGATCGCTCCTGATCTGATCAAACTGATTCGCTCTGGAGAATTCACCGTGGATTTAAGTATAGATAACACACAAAATCTACTGGAAAATCTTGAACAGGGAAAAATGGATTTTGCAATGATTGAAGGAGATTTCGACAAAACACGCTGGGGATCCCGGAAAATGTGGTCAGAGCCATTTTGCGGTATTTGCGCAATAAACCATCCATTTGCCGGAAAAACAGTCTTAATTGAACAACTGCTTTCACAACACCTTTTGCTTCGTGAAACAGGCTCTGGTACTCGTGCAATTTTTGAAGCAGGAATGAATGCGCTGGGGTATCGCATAGATTCATTTCATAAGGTTAACAATATCAGCAGCTTTTACGTTTTACGAGAATTGATCGCCCAAAGTGATGCCATCAGCTTCGGATACAGTTCCGTAATTAAAGGCGATCATCGACTTAGCAATTTTACCGTAGAGGGATTTCCAAATACGCATGATCTCTATTATGTATATCAAAAAAACACCTATGCAGAAACGCTACTGAAAAAGTATTTGGAAATCATAAAATGAACCACCTTGCGCCGAAGAACGGGGGGTATTGAAAACAAATGATGAAAATCTACAGAAAAACAATGGAATAAAACGACGTTATTAGACTATGTGTACAGGTTACGAAAAAATCGAGGACCATATCTATGAGGTATATTTGAGAGATGGGATTTATGATACGGAAAAAAGAAGGGGCTGTATCAAAACAGTCCCTTTCTGTATGGCGCCATATCATGAGATAATTCACTGGCGCGACGTCGCGCGGCTGAGATGAGCCGCAAGCACGGCGGCGTGGAGCGCCGCTGCCGTGACGACGGCGGAATCGTCCGGCAGGAAGTCCGGGCTGTGGAGCGGGCAGGCGCAGCCTGCTCCAACGTGGTAGAAGCAGCCGCGTCCCGCCGCGTCGATCAGGCAGCCGAAATCCTCCGTTGTCATGGTCGGCTCGTCGAGCACCCGCACCTGCGCCGCGCCCAGCAGCGCCGCCGCAGTCTCCTGCACCAGACGGGTTTCCGCCTCTGTGTTCACGATGCCGCCATAGCTTTCGTGTAAATGCAGCTCCAGCTGCGTCCCGGTTTCGACGGCGATATTCTCCAGCGTCTGCCGAAAGCGCCGTTTCATTTCCGCGCGCGTGTCCGCGCCAAGCGTGCGCAGGATACCGGAAAGCTCCGCCCGATCCGCCAGAATATTTCCGGCGGTCCCGGCGTGCAGCGTGCCGACGGAAACAACGCTGCGCTCCGGCAGAAACACGTCCGGCAGCGCCAGCACCGCCGTCACCATACGCGCAGCGGCGGCCAGCGCATCCACGCCTGCCTCCCGCGTCGCGCCGTGGGCGCTTTTGCCCAATACCGCGGCGGAGAAGGTGTCCGACGCGGCGTAAAATTTTCCGTAACGCACGCCGACTGTCCCGGCGGGAAGCGCAGGGGAAACGTGCGCCCCGAATACCGCGCCCACGCCGTCCAGGCACCCGGCATCAATCATGCGCTGCGCGCCGCCGCTGCCTTCCTCGTCCGGCTGAAAGAGAAAGCGCACCTCTCCGCACAGCGCCGCACGGTGCGCGCTCAGGAGCCGCGCCGCGCCAAGCGCCGCCGCAGTGTGTACGTCGTGACCGCAGGCGTGCATGACGCCCGGCGTCTCCGAAGCAAAGGGCGCGCCGCTGCGCTCCTGCAGCGGCAGCGCGTCCATGTCGGCGCGCAGCGCCGCGCAGGCGGCGTTTTTTTCCGCGCCGTTCCCGCGCAAAATGCCAACGACGGCTGTTGGCAGCGGACGGAAGGTTTCCAGTCCGCAGCGCTGAAGATACGTTTCCACCTGCCGCGCGGTTTCAAATTCCTGATTGCCCAGCTCCGGGCGGCGATGGATGGCGTGGCGCAGGGCGGTCAGCTCCGGCGCAAGCGCCGCCGCTTCCGCGAAAAAATCAATTTGCATTTCCGTGTTCCTGTTTCAGCTTCTCCAAAAAGCGTTCCAGCCGATCCAGACCCTCCTTCAGCTCCGCGTCCCCGTAGCAGTAGCTCAGGCGGATATGGCCGGGACCGCCGAAGCAGGCTCCCGGCGTAACGGCAAGGCCGCCCTCCCGGATCAGCCGTGTGCAAAATTCCCGATCCTCCAGCCCAAAGCGCCGGATAGACGGAAAGGCGTAAAACGCGCCGAGCGGTTCCGGATAATCCAGTCCCATGCCGTCCAGACGGGAGAGAACATAAGCGCGCCGCCTGCGATAGGTTTCCACCAGCGGGGCAGGGTCATACTCCAGCGCGGCGATGGCCGCACGCTGGAAGGGCGCGGGCGTGGATACCACCATGAACTGGTGCAGCAGCTCCAGCCGTTCCTTCACCGGAGCGTCGGCAAGCAGATAGCCCATGCGCCAGCCGGTCATGGCGTATGGCTTGGAAAAGCTCTGCACCAGCAGCAGCCGGTCCCGCAGCGCACGAAATTCCGCGAAGCTGTGGTATTCCGTACCGTAAAACAGCTGCCGGTAAACATCGTCGCAAATCACAAAGAGAGGCCGCTCCGCCGCGATGCTCTGCACGGCGGCAAGGCTCTCCGCGTCGTATACGCAGCCGGTGGGATTGTTCGGACTGTTGAGCAGGATGGCCTTCGTGCGCGGTGTCACCAGCGCAGAAAGGCGCGCGGCGTCGATTTGAAATCCATCCGGCGCGGTATCCAGAAAGACCGGAACGCCGCGACAGAGCTTCACGATCTCCTCGTAGAGCACAAAGGCCGGCGTGGGGATGATGACCTCGTCTCCGGGATTTAAGATACCGAACAGCGCGACAAACAGCGCTTCAGTCGCCCCGGCTGTGACAATCACCTCATCTGCGGTGTAGTCCATGCCGTTTTTATCGTGTTCATACGCCGCAATGCGCTCCCGCAGCGCGCGGGCGCCGTTATTTTCTATATAGTGCGTTTCGTGGCTGCAAAGCGCGTCCCATGCCGCATCCCGGACGGGCAGCGGCGTATCAAAATCCGGTTCTCCCAGCGTCAGGCTGACGCAGCCGGGCGTCGCCTTGGCCAGCGCAGAAAATTCCCGGATGGCGCTGCGCTTCGCCGTGTAAACGGCGGCGTTCAGACAATCCCTCATAGCGTCTCCTTTGTCTGCGAAAACGCCGCGTCCACATCCAGCGTGGCAAAGTAGTCCTCCGCCGTTTCCGCGCGGCGGATCAGCTCCGGCGTTCCGTCCGGGTGCAGCAGCAGCTCCGCGCAGCGCAGCCGCCCGTTGTAGTTATAGCCCATCGAGTGACCGTGCGCTCCGGCGTCCTGTATCACCAGAATGTCGCCGTCGTCGATCGGCGGGAGCGGGCGGTCTATGGCAAATTTGTCGTTGTTTTCGCACAGCGCGCCAACCACGTCCACTGTGGTGGTGCAGGGCGCGGTTTCCTTGCCGAGCACCGTGATGTGGTGGTAAGCGCCGTACATGGCGGGGCGCATCAGGTCGCTGGCGGAAGCGTCCACGCCGACATATTCCTTATAGATATGCTTTTTGCCGATTGCCGTTGTCAGCAGATAGCCGTAAGGTCCGGTGATGTAGCGCCCCATCTCCGTATAGATGTCGAGCGATATGCCGTTTGCGGTCAGCAGCTCGTCGTATACCTCATGTACACGCGCGCCGATGGCGGCGATATTCACCGCGCGCTCCTCCGGACGGTAGGGGATACCTACGCCGCCGGAGAAGTCCACGAACGAGAGCGTGATATTCAGCTTCTCCCGCAGCTCCAGCGCCAGCGAAAACAGCTCCCGTGCCAGCGCGGGATAATAGTCGTTGTCCAGCGAACAGCTTGCGAGCATGGCGTGCAGCCCGAAGCGTCGCACGCCTTTTTCCTTCAGCGCGGCATAAGCTGCAAAGAGCTGCGGCTTCGTCATGCCGAACTTGGAATCATAGAGGTGTCCCATGATTTCGTTCGTGATCCGGAAGGAGCCGGGATTATAGCGGCAGCAGACGGTGTCCGGAATGCCGCAGGTCTCCTCCATCCGCGCAAGCTGCGTCAAATCGTCCAGATTGATGATCGCGCCCGCCGCCGCTGCGGCACGGTATTCCGCCGCTGTGGTTTCGTTGGAGGAGAACATGATGTTCCCGCCGCGAATGCCGCAGCGGACGCTGAGCAGCAGCTCGGTGACGGAGGCGCAGTCCGTGCCGCAGCCAAGCGAGGACAGGAGCCGCAAAATCGCGGGCGTGGGCGTGGCCTTCACCGCGAAATACTCCCGAAAACCGGGATTCCATGCGAAAGCCGTGCGCAGCGCATTCACACAGCGGCGGATACCGGCCTCGTCATAAATATAGAACGGCGTTGGATAGTGTTCGCGCCACGCACGCGCCTGCGCAAGCGTGAAGGGAAGCTGGTCTGTCATAGAAAAATTTCTCTCCTTAGGGGGTTATTTCTTTGGAAAAACGCGAAGCAACACCGCATGATCGGGACCCTGCGGAAAACTTCCGCGCCTGCCAAATCGTGCGGTGTTGTCCTCAAAAAAACGCGGCGCGCGCAACAGCCGACGCAGGTTTCCGCGGGGGCATCGGGGGCGTATTTTCCGGTATTGCCGTCCGCCTGTGCTTCACCGGAAAAGCGCTGCAATCGGTTCTCTGCGCTTTTGCGTTTCTGCGCAAACCGCGTTTGCCGAACGCTGCGGTGTTGCCGGAAAAAGCTCCCGCCAGCACCGTCTGTCGATCAATGCTGCTGCGCCTTTACGTTTTTGCAAAACGTGTCGGCGCGCCGGATGCGTTAAAGTGTGCGCAGGGCGGCTTCCAGCGCGGTTTTCTGCGTCGTGCCGTCGTCCTTTTCCTTGATGACGCGCGCCGGGCAGCCGGCGACGACCATACCGGCCGGAACATCCTCAATGACCACTGCGCCGGCGGCGACCACCGCGCCGCGTCCGACGCGCACGCCCTCGATGACTACGGCGTTTGCGCCGATGAGCACGTCGTCCTCAATGACCACGGGGACAGCGGAAGCCGGTTCGATGACGCCGGCCAGCACCGCACCCGCGCCAATGTGGCAGTTTTTCCCAACTGTGGCGCGTCCGCCGAGAATCGCGCCCATGTCTATCATGGTGCCTTCTCCCACCACGGCGCCGATGTTCAGGACTGCGCCCATCATCACGACTGCGCCCGCGCCGATCTCCACCTGCTCGCGCAAAATCGCGCCCGGTTCGATGCGCGCCGGGATCTCCTTCAAATCCATCAGCGGGATCGCGCTGTTGCGGCAGTCGTTTTCTACCACAATATCCGCGATGGCCGCCTGATTTTGTTCCAGAACGGGCTTCAGCGTTTTCCAGTCGCCAAATACGATTTTGTCTCCCACGCCAAAGACCTTTGCGTCCGCGCCGTAGTCAATGGGAGCGCGCTCCCGGATATAGAGCTTCACCGGCGTTTTTTTCTCCGCCGTGGCGATGTAGTTGATAATTTCCTGTGCGTTCATACGCGACGATTTCTCCTTTGTCAGTTGCCAAGCAAATCCTGCATGGTGTAATAGCCCGCGTCCCTGCCCTGCAGGAATGCGGCGGCGGTCAGCGCACCCTCCGCAAACAGCGTCCGATCCTCCGCCTGATGCTTCAGGGAGAGCGTTTCGCTGCCGGTGGAGATGAGAATCTCATGCACGCCCACCGTGTTGCCCAGACGGATGGAGTGGACGCCGATCTCCTGCGGTGTGCGTCTGCCGTTCTCGTGGCGGCCAATGTGCAGCGTCGCGGTCCCGCGCACCTTTTGTATGGCGCGCGCCAGCAGCAGCGCCGTCCCGCTGGGAACGTCCAGCTTGCGGTGGTGGTGCGTTTCCACAATCTCAATATCCGCGTCCGGGAACGCGGCGGCGGCGCGCGCCGCCAAATCCGCCAGCACCGCGATGCCGACAGAGGTGTTTGCCGCGTGGAATACCGGTATCTGCTCCGCAGCGGCGTGAATGGCCGCCGTTTCCTCTGCGGTTTGCCCCGTCGTGGCGATCACCACCGGCCAGCGGCGGCGGATGCAGCAGTCCAGCAGCTCCGTCGTGGCCGCGTGGTTGGAAAAATCCACCACGATAAAATCTCCGTCCGGACAGGCGTTCAGGGCGCTGTAGCAGTTCTCGCCGCCGCCCTCCGGGCTGCTGGGGCTGACCAGCGCCGCAATGCGCGCACCGGCAAAGCCGCGCTCCGCGCACTGCGCGACCAGCTGCCCCATATGTCCCGTCGCGCCATGTATGATAATGTCCATCGTTTCCTCCGTGCGCGCGGGGTTACCCGACCAGACCCTGCTGTCGCATCAGCTCCAGCATGGACTGGAAGTGTCCTTCCTCCATCGTGGTCAGCGGCAGGCGCACATAGTTTTCGCAGAAGCCCATCGCCGCCATCGCCGCCTTGACGGGGATCGGGTTCACCTCGCAGAACAGCGCCTTGATCAGCGGCGTCAGCTCAAATTGCAGCGCGGCGCTGCCTGCCACGTCGCCCCGCAGGAAGCGCTGGGTCATCTCCACAGTCTTTGCAGGCATCAGGTTGGACAGCACGGAGATCACGCCCGCCGCGCCGACGCTCATCAGCGGCACCACCTGGTCGTCGTTGCCGGAATAGATGTCCATCCTGTCGCCGACCAGCGCGGCGGTTTCCACGATCTTCGGGATATTGCTGTTGGCTTCCTTGATGGCCTTGATGCGCGGATGCTCGGAGAGCGCCAGATAGGTAGTCGGCTCGATGTTCACACCCGTGCGGGAGGGTACGTTATAGAGGATCAGCGGCGCGCTGGAAGCGTCTGCGATCGCGTTGTACATGGCGATCAGACCCTTCTGCGTGGCCTTGTTGTAATACGGGGTCACGACCAGCACCGCGTCCGCGCCAAGCGAGCAGGCGTGGCGGGTCAGCTCGATGGAATAGGCGGTGTCGTTGGAGCCTGTACCGGCGATGAAGGGAACGCGGCCTGCGATGTGCTCTGCGGAAAAGCTGAGCAGCTCGCGGTGCTCCTCATCGGAAAGGGTAGAGCCCTCGCCGGTGGTTCCGGCAATAACAAGCGCGTTGATGCCCTCGTCGATCTGCCAGTCAATCAGGCGCGCCAGCGCGGGATAGTCCACGCCGTCTGCGTTCAGCGGGGTGATCAACGCGGTTGCTGCGCCGCGAAAAATGGGATTGGAAGTCATAATCAGTTCGCTCCTTTTTGGTAGTTTGATTTGGAATATTTTTGAGGGTTGTGGGAAAACCGGACCTGGATTTTTTGGACAGGCGGCGAAAAACGGCCGATGCGCATTTGCACCGGCCGCCGTTTATCTTAGATTGCCGCTCCTGCCTGACTGCCCGCGCCGAAGGGTCGTACCCATTCCACGCCGTTAAAAGCCGGAACCCACAACTAATACATAGCTCTCCGCAAATGCGACAGTCAGACAGATATTCTCTGCCTGCCCAGACACGGGGGAGCGCAGCGCTCCCGCATCTTCGGCGGCGACCCCTTTCCCGCCGGAAACGGCTCTGCGAAGCCTTTTCCCCCGGCGATACTCCTGGTAACCGCGCCTCTATCCTTTAATTGCAATATGAAACTGCTCTGTTCTCATCATAGTCGCACAACGCCGGTTTGTCAATTAGGCGCTTTCCACGAATTTTGCGGCGCTGTTTTGTGCGGATGTATGAGATTTCGATGGGGATTCCCTCAAAACAGACCGGAGATCCGCCCGTCGTCATCCACGTCGATGCGCTCCGCTGCTGGGGATTTGGGCAGACCCGGCATCGTCATGATGTCGCCTGTCAGGACAACGAGGAAGCCGGCTCCGGCGGAAACCTTTACCTGCTTGATGGAAACGGTGAAGTCCTTCGGCGCGCCGAGCAGCGTGGGGTCGTCGGAAAAGCTGTACTGCGTTTTGGCGATGCAGACGGGCAGCCGGTCAAACCCAAGCGCGGTGAGCTGTGCGATCTGCTTTTTCGCCGCAGGCGAAACGGAGATTCCCGCGCCGCCATAAATCTTCTGCACCACCGCCGTGATTTTCTCCTCGATGCCGCAGTCCAGCTCATAAGAGAACGTGAAGTTCTCGTTGCCGCCGCTCTCGCACAGGCGCACGATTTCTTCAGCCAGCGCGACGCCGCCCGCACCGCCGTCCGCCCAGACGGTGGAAAGCACGGCGTTTACGCCAAGCTCCGCGCACTTGCGGATGACAAAGTCGATCTCCGCGTCCGTGTCTGTTGGGAACCGGTTCACCGCGACCACGCAGGGCAGATGATAGACATTGGTGATATTGGAAACGTGGCGCAGCAGGTTCGGGATACCGGCCTCCAGCGCGGCCAGATTTTCCGTGCCGAGTACGGATTTGGCCAGTCCACCATGCATCTTCAGCGCGCGCACTGTGGCCACGACCGTCACCGCGTCCGGGCGCAGACCCGCCATGCGGCACTTGATATCCAGGAATTTCTCCGCGCCAAGATCCGCGCCGAAGCCCGCTTCCGTCACGGTATAGTCGCCCAACTTCAGCGCCATGCGCGTCGCCATGACGGAGTTGCAGCCGTGGGCGATGTTGGCAAAGGGACCGCCGTGTACAAAGGCGGGCGTTCCCTCCAGCGTCTGCACCAGATTGGGCTTGAGCGCGTCCTTCAGCAGTGCGGTCATCGCGCCGACCGCCTTCAAATCTCCCGCAGTCACGGGAAGATCGTCATAAGTGTAGCCGACGATGACGCGGGAGAGCCGCTCCTTCAGGTCGGAGATGGAGCTTGCAAGGCAGAACACCGCCATGATTTCGCTGGCAACCGTGATGTCAAAGCCGTCCTCCCGTGGGGTGCCGTTGGTCTTCCCGCCAAGCCCGTCCACGATGTTGCGGAGCTGGCGGTCGTTCATGTCCACGCAGCGCCGCCATGTGATCTTGCGGGGGTCGATGCCCAGCGCGTTGCCCTGCTGAATGTGGTTATCCAGCATCGCGGCCAGCAGGTTGTTCGCCGCGCCGATGGCGTGAAAGTCGCCGGTGAAGTGCAGGTTGATGTCCTCCATCGGCACAACCTGGGAATAGCCGCCGCCAGCCGCGCCGCCCTTGATGCCGAAAACGGGTCCCAGCGAAGGCTCGCGCAGCGCCACGGTCACATCCTTGCCGATGCGCCGCAGACCGTCCGCCAGACCGATGGTGGTAGTTGTCTTGCCCTCGCCCGCCGGAGTGGGCGTTATGGCGGTCACAAGGATCAGTTTGCCGTCCGGCTGCGGCGTTTCCCGCAGCAGGGCAGGGTCGATTTTGGCCTTGTATCTGCCGTATTGCTCCACATACCGCTCGTCGATATGGGCGGCCTGCGCAATTTCGGAGATGGGACGCAGGACGCACTCCTGCGCGATTTCAATATCGGATTTCATCGTCTTTGCTCCTCCTGTTCAGATTCCCGCTTGAAAATATTCCACCGCGCTGCGGAACAGCTTCATATCATAGTCGCCCGGCACGTTGCGGTAAAGACCGGAGGCCGTGCGCTCGCTGTGGCCCATCTTGCCCAGAACGCGCCCGTCCGGAGAGGTGATGCCCTCCACAGCCAGCAGAGAACCGTTCGGGTTCCAGTCCGTTTCCATAGACGGGTTCCCGTCCAGATCCACATACTGCGTTGCGATCTGTCCGTTCTGCGCAAGCGACGTGAGCAGCGCGTCCGGCGCCAGAAAGCGCCCCTCGCCGTGGGAGATGGGAACGGTATAGATATCCCCAACGGAAGTTTCCGCAAGCCACGGGGAGCGATTGGAGCAGATGCGCGTGCGCACAAGGCGGGACTGATGGCGGCCAATCGTGTTGAAGCTCAGCGTCGGGCAGGTGTCGTCCGTGTCGAGTATCCTGCCATAAGGCACCAGACCCAGCTTGATGAGCGCCTGGAAGCCGTTGCAGATGCCAAGCATCAGCCCGTCGCGCCGCTCCAGCAGCGCCGTCACCTGTTCTTTGACCGCTGGCGCGCGGAAAAATGCGGTGATCAGCTTGGCGGAGCCTTCCGGCTCGTCGCCGCCGGAGAAGCCGCCGGGAATGACGACCATCTGAACGTCCCGCAGCGCCGCCGCAAAGCGTTCCACACTCTCCGCAGCGTCCGCAGCGGTCAGGTTGCGGACGATAAAGACCTCGCCGTCTGCACCGGCCTCCAGCAGCGCCCGCTGCGTATCATATTCGCAGTTCGTGCCGGGAAACACAGGGATCAGCGCCCGTGGGCGCGCGCATTTCACGGCGGCTACGCGCCGCGTCGTGCTTTCCGCAGTGCAGGCGGGGGCCTCCGCCGCCGCAGCGTCCGCGCGCGTCGGGTAAACGGCGGCGAGCGTCGCCTCGTTGCGCGATAACAGCTCGTCAATGGAGACGGTTTCGCCGCAGAGCGAAATGGACGGTTCTGGCGTGGTCACACCAAGACGCAGCACGCCCTCCGTTTCCACCGGCTCCTCTGTCAGCTCCGCAACGATGCCGCCAGCGCAGGGACGGTACCACGGTGCGTCTGCCGTTTCCGCGCAAAATCCGATGCGGTTGCCGAAGGACATCTTCATCACGGCCTCCGCCGCGCCGTATTCCACCGCCCATGCCGCACGCACAGACCCGGCGCGGTGCAGCGCAAGGAACGCATCCCACGCCGCCTTTTTCACCGCAGCATCCGCATCAGCGTCCGGCGCAAAGAGACAGACCGGATGTCCCGGCTCCTTGAACTCCGGCGAGAGGACCGCCGCCGCTTCGATGGGGGCGATGGCGAAGGAGATCAGCGTTGGCGGCACGTCCAGATCCAGGAAACTGCCGGACATGGAATCCTTGCCGCCGATTGCGGCGGCGGAAAGCTCCATCTGCGCGTCCAGCGCGCCCAGCAGCGCGGCGAACGGCTTGCCCCAGCGCTTCGGGTCGTCCCGCAGCTTTTCAAAGAACTCCTGCAGGGAAAGATAAGCGCCGCGATAGTCCGCGCCTGCGGCGACCAGCTTGGCCACGGAGGTATAAACCGCCTCATAAGCGCCCAAATAGGGGTTCGCGGCCATGCGCGCCGGGTCAAACGCCCACGCCATCACGCTGCCCTGCGCGGTGTGCTGTCCGGGAAGGACCGGCAGCAGCGCGGCCATCGCCTGCGCCGGCGTGCGCTGACGGAGTCCGCCAAAGGGCATCAGCAGCGTTCCCGCGCCGATGGTGGAGTCGAACCGCTCCACAAGACCGCGGCGGGAGGCGCATTGCAGGCTTTCTGCCATATCTGTCAGGTGGGAGAAGGGGAGCGGCGTGGCAGTTGGAAGCTCCTCCACCATCACGGCGGTATGGCGCGGCGCGCCGTTGGTGGAGAGAAACGCGCGGGAGAGATCGGCGATCACCTGACCCCGCCAGCGCATCACCATGCGCGGCGTCGCCGTCACAACGGCGACACGGTAGGCTTCCAGATTCTCCGCCGCCGCAGCCGCGATAAACGCCGCCTCGTCCTCCGGCGCAACGACCACCGCCATGCGCTCCTGCGATTCGGAGATGGCCAGCTCCGTGCCGTCCAGCCCGTCGTATTTTTTGCGCACAGCATCCAGATCGATCTCCAGCCCGTCGGCCAGCTCGCCCACGGCCACGGATACGCCACCCGCGCCAAAGTCGTTGCAGCGCTTGATGCGCCGCGTCACATCGCCGTTGCGGAACAGCCGCTGTATTTTGCGTTCCTCCGGAGCGTTGCCCTTCTGCACCTCGCTTGCCATGCTGGAAAGGGAAGTGGCGTCATGGCTTTTGGAGGAGCCCGTCGCGCCGCCGATCCCGTCCCGTCCGGTGCGGCCGCCCAGCAATATCACCACGTCGCCCGGCGCAGGCTTCTGCCGCACGACGTTTTCCGCCGGTGCTGCGGCCACGACAGCGCCGCATTCCAGGCGCTTTGCAACATAGCCGGGATGGTAGACCTCCGCGACATGACCTGTGGCCAGACCGATCTGGTTGCCATAGGAGGAGTAGCCCGCAGCGGCGGTCTGGGCGATTTTGCGCTGGGGCAGCTTGCCCGGCAGCGTTTCCTCCATAGAGGCGCGGGGGTCGCCGCCGCCCGTGACGCGCATCGCCTGATGGACATAAGCCCTGCCGGAGAGCGGGTCGCGGATGCAGCCGCCGATGCAGGTGGCCGCGCCGCCGAACGGCTCGATCTCTGTTGGGTGGTTGTGCGTTTCGTTTTTGAACATCAGCAGCCAGTCCTGCGTTTCGCCGTCCACCACGGCGGGGACGTGGATGGAGCAGGCGTTGATCTCCTCGCTCTCATCCAGCTCCGGTAGCGCGCCGCGCCGTTTCAGCGCTTTTGCGCCGATGGTGGCGATGTCCATCAGCGTCTGCGGGTGCGTTTTGCTCTGTTCTTTGTCATAAACCTCCCGGCGCAGCTTCTGGTAGCGGGTGTAAGCGCCCACGACAAGGGAGTCCTGCACCAGCGCAAGGTCCAGCTGCGTGGCAAAGGTGGTGTGGCGGCAGTGGTCGCTCCAATAGGTGTCCACCACGCGCAGCTCAGTGATCGTGGGGTCGCGGCGCTCCTCGTCGCGGAAGTAGCTTTGCAGGAATTTCAGGTCCTCCAGATCCATCGCCAGCCCCAGCCGCTTCAGCAGCGCGTCCAGCGCCGCCTCGTCCAGCGCGGTGAAGCCGGATTCGGTTTCCACCTGCGACGGCTGCGCGGCGGTCAGGCGCAGCGTTTCCGGCTGCTCCAGCGCCGCCTCCCGCGTTTCCACCGGGTTGATGACATAGCGCTTTACCGCATCCGTTTCCTGCTCTGACAGCGCGCCATAGAGCGCGTAGACCTTCGCCGTGCGGATGATGGGGCGCTCCCCGTGACTCAAAAGCTGGATGCACTGCGCTGCGGAATCCGCCCGCTGGTCGAACTGCCCCGGCAGCGGCTCCACCGCGAATACGGCGGCAGCGCCGGAAAAGTCCGGCGTTTCACACATCGTGTCCACCTGCGGCTCGGAAAATACGGCGGTGCAGGCGTAGTCAAACAGCGCCCGGTCGATGCCCTCCGCGTCGTAGCGGTGCAGGATGCGGACGCGCTCCAGCCCGGAGACGCCGAGAAAGCCCCGGCAGTCGGCCAGCAGCGCCGCCGCTTCCGGACTGAGTCCGGCTTTTTTTTCAGAAAATATCCGATAAACCATAGCGCATCACTCCTTCGTGCGCGCGGCAAGCGCACGCGCGCCGATGTCCCTGCGGTAATAAGCGTTGGCGAAATGCACCTCCATGCAGCGGCGATAGGCCGCGTCCACCGCGCCGCGCAGGGTATCCGCCGTTGCGGTCACGCCGAGCACCCGTCCGCCGGCGGTGCAAAGCACACCGTCCTTCCGCACCGCGCCGGCCACGCAGGTGTGCGCCGCCGCATCCGCCGTCATCTCGATGGGGAAGCCGGTTTCATAATGGCCGGGATAGCCCTCCGACGCCATGACGACACAGCAGGCCGCGCCGTCGGAAAATTCCACCGGAATCTGCGCCAGCGTGCCGTCCGTCGTGGCGCGCATGACAGTCAGCAGGTCGCTTTTCAGCAGCGGCAGCACCACCTGCGCCTCCGGGTCCCCAAAGCGGCAGTTATATTCGATCACCTTCGGCCCGTTCGGAGTCAGCATCAGTCCAAAATACAGGCAGCCCCGGAACGGCCGCCCCTCTGCGCGCATGGCGCGGATGGTCGGCAGGAAAATCGTTTCCATGCAGGTTTCGGCGATCTCCTTTGTGTAGCAGGGATTCGGCGCGATGGTACCCATGCCGCCGGTATTTTTGCCCATGTCTCCGTCCAGTGCACGCTTGTGATCCATCGAGGAGACCATCGGCACCAGCGTTTCGCCGTCCGTAAAGCTCAGGACGGAAACCTCCGGCCCGGTGAGAAATTCCTCTATGACGATGCGGCTGCCGGATTCCCCGAACACCTTCTCCTCCATCGCGTCGCGCACGGCGCGCTCCGCTTCCGCGCGCGTCTGCGCGATCACCACGCCCTTGCCCAGCGCAAGGCCGTCCGCCTTGACGACCACCGGGAGCGGCGCGCCTTGCAGATAGTCCAGCGCGTCCGCTGCGCAGTCAAACACACGGTAGTCCGCAGTAGGGATGCCGTATTTCCGCATCAGCTCTTTGGAAAATACCTTGCTCGCCTCGATGACCGCAGCCTTTGCGTCCGGGCCGAAGCAGGGAACGCCCGCTGCGGTCAGCGCGTCCACCGCGCCCAGCGCCAGCGGATCGTCCGGCGCGACCACAGCGTAGTCTATGTTGTGGGCGAGTGCAAATTCCACCTGCGCCGGAATGTCCTTCGCGCCGATGCCGACGCATTCCGCGTCTGCGGCGATGCCGCCGTTGCCCGGGAGCGCGTAAATGATTTCCACATCCGGGTTTTCTTTCAGTTTTTTGATGATGGCGTGCTCGCGTCCGCCGCCGCCGATGACCATGAGTTTCATGCTGCGAAAGCCCCCTTTTTTCTCAATGGTGGAACAGGCGTATTCCGGTAAAGGCGATCACAATGCCGTAGCGGTTGGCCGTTTCGATCACGTTGTCATCCCGGATGGAGCCGCCCGGCTCCACGATGTAGTCCACGCCGGACTTGCGCGCGCGCTCCACGTTGTCCCCAAAGGGGAAGAATGCGTCGCTGCCGACTGTCACGCCGCGCTGTGTGGCGATCCAGGCGCGCTTTTCCTCTGCGGTCAGCACCTCCGGCTTCACGCGGAAGGTCTGCTGCCAGCGTCCCTCCGCCAGCACGTCGTCGTGCTCGTCCGAGATATAAACGTCGATGGCGTTGTCGCGGTCCGGGCGGCGGATGCCGTCGATGAATTGCAGCCCAAGCACCTTCGGGTGCTGGCGGAGGTACCATGTGTCCGCCTTGTTCCCGGCCAGACGGGTGCAGTGGATGCGGCTCTGCTGTCCTGCGCCAACGCCGATGGCCTGTCCGTCCTTGACATAGCAGACGGAGTTGGACTGTGTGTATTTCAGGGTGATGAGCGCAACGATCATGTCCCGCTTTGCCGCGTCCGGCAGGTCGCGGTTTTCGGTGACGATGCGCTCTAAAAGCGCGCTGTCGATGCGGAAGTTGTTGCGTCCCTGCTCAAAGGTGACGCCAAACACATCCTTGCGCTCCTGCTCGGCGGGAACATAAGCGGGGTCGATCTCCACGATGTTGTAGCCGCCCTTTTTCTTGGTTTTCAAAATCTCCAGCGCCTCCGGCGTATAGCCCGGCGCGATGATGCCGTCGGATACCTCGTATTTCAGATAGCGCGCGGTGGCCGCGTCGCAGACGTCGCTGAGCGCCGCCCAGTCGCCGTAAGAGCAGAGACGGTCCGCGCCGCGCGCGCGGATATATGCGCAGGCGATGGGACTCAGCTCCGCATCCGGCTCCACGAAGTAAATCTGTCTGTCCACCTCGCGCAGCGGCAGGCCGACTGCGGCTCCGGCGGGGGAGACATGCTTGAAGCTCGCCGCCGCAGGCAGGCCGGTCGCTTCCTTCAGCTCCCGGACAAGCTGCCAGGAGTTGAAAGCGTCCAGAAAATTGATATAGCCCGGACGGCCGTTCAAAATTTTCACCGGCAGCTCGCCGCCGTCACACAAATAGATTTTTGCGGGCTTCTGGTTCGGATTGCAGCCATATTTCAGTTCAAATTCTTTCATGATTTTCTCAATCTCCCAGATTCTTATTGAAAAGCGTCACCGTTCCGGCGGCGTTGACATAAAGCGAGACTTTGTTTTCTGCGTTCAGCGCCGTCCAGACGGACGCGGGTTCCTCCGGCAGCGTCACCGGGATCGGTTCTCCGGCAAAGCTGGGCAGCGGGCTGCCGTCCCCCTGATAGGTGCTGATGAAATAGCCGCAGCCCGGCTCACAGCCCTCATAGCAGAAAAATTCGCGCAGACAGCTCCCGTCCGCCGCACGCTTCAGGATGGACAGCTCAAACGACCCGTCCGTGCGGCAGAGCGCGGAGATACGCGGCGTCCAGTTCGGCTCGTCCGGTTCAAACTGCCGCGTCATCAGCGCGGCGCGGAAGTCGCCCATGTCGCGGACGGTGTCCGTCTGGTCGCCGTTCGTGACAATCAGGCCGAGCGCCGTCTGCCGGACGGGGTGATAGATGATCAGCGAGGGGTCCTGCACTTTCGATTCGTCAAAGGCCTTTGTGCGGATGCCGTCCTCCGTGCGCTCAAAGATGCGGTTGCGGCTGTTTTCGCTGCGTCCCATGATGAAATAATACACGATGTTTTTTCCGACGGCAATGCCGCGTCCGGGATAGGGATTGCCGCGCAGCAGCTCCAGAAAATCGTTCATGTCGTTTCTGTCTCCTTTTGCAATATGTTTGCGGAAACCAGCTCCGCCGCCTGCGGCAGCAGGATCCACTCCGCCTGTTCCATCACGCGCCGCTGCAGGGTTTCCGGCGTGTCGTCCGGCAGCACGTCCACAGCCTTTTGCAGCAGGATGCGCCCGCCGTCCGGTATCTCGTTGACAAAATGCACCGTCGCGCCCGTGACCTTCACGCCGCGCGCGAGCGCCGACGCATGGACGCGCAGTCCATAAAAGCCCTTGCCGCAGAAGGCGGGGATGAGCGAGGGATGCACATTCAAAATGCGTTCCGGGTAGCGGTCTGTGAAATCCCGGCTCAGGATGCTCATAAACCCGGCGAGAATGATCAGCTCGATGCCGTATTCCTCCAGCGCGGCGGTCAGCTGCGCTTCAAACGCCGCCTGTCCGCCGGAGTCCCGGCGGGAAACGGTCAGCGCGGGAACGCCCGCCTCCGCCACCCGCGTCAGGGCATACGCCGTGGGGGAGCTGGAAACGACCAGCGAAATCGTGCCGCTGTGCAGCGTCCCGGCGCGCTGCGCGTCCAGCAGCGCCTGCAGGTTGGTGCCGCCGCCGGAGACCAGAACGGCGATTTTGACCCGGTTTGTCAGCATAGCAGCACCTTTTCCTCCCCACGGACGATCTCCCCGATCACATAAGCCTCCTCGCCCGCGCCGCGCAGCGCGGAGAGCGCCGCGTCCGCGCTGTCACGGGAAACGATCAGGCTCATGCCGACGCCCATGTTGAAGGTGTTGAACATATCCCGCTCCGGAATATCGCCCGTCCGCTGAATCAGGTCGAAAATCGCGGGGGTGCGGATGGCGGCGCAGTCGATTTTTGCGCACAGGCCGTCCGCCACGGCGCGGGGGATGTTTTCATAAAAGCCGCCGCCGGTGATGTGGCTGACGCCGTGTACTTCCGCCGCGTCCAGCGCGGCCAGCACCGGCCTGACATAAATCTTCGTCGGCGTCAGAAGCGCATCGCCCAGACTCTCTCCCAGACCGTCCACCGTCCGGCTCAGGTCTGTGTGCTCCACATCGAATACCTTGCGCACGAGGGAATAGCCGTTGGAGTGAATGCCGCTGCTGGGCAGCGCCAGAATCACATCGCCCTCCGCCATGCGTGCGGAGTCAATAATCCTGCACTTGTCCACCACGCCGACGGAGAAGCCCGCCAGATCATAGTCGTCCGGAGCCATCACGCCGGGATGCTCGGCGGTCTCGCCGCCGATGAGGGCGCATCCGGCACGCACGCAGCCCTCCGCCACGCCGGAAACCAGCGACGCGACCTTTTCCGGGTCGTTTTTGCCGATCGCGATGTAGTCGAGGAAAAACAGCGGCTTTGCGCCGCAGCAGACGATGTCGTTGACGCACATCGCCACACAGTCGATGCCGACGGTATCGTGCCGTCCCATGAGCTGGGCGATGCGCTGTTTGGTACCGACCCCGTCCGTGCCGGAAACCAGCACCGGCTCCGCCATGCCGGAGAGGTCGGGCGCGAACAGCCCGCCAAAGCCGCCAAGACCGGAGACCACGCCGGGAATACGGGTGCGCTCCACATGGGCGCGCATCAGCCGGACCCCTTCGTAGCCAGCTTCGATATTCACACCCGCAGCGGCGTATGACGCGGAATAGGAGCGCTCCATCACTGCACGTCCTTTCCGTCGGCGTATTTTGCACGCAGCTGCGCGTCCGCACGCAGGACGGCGGCGGCGCCCTCCGCGCGCGCGTGTTCCAGCTTTTCCGCCAGCGCCGCGTCCGTCACGGCGAGTATCTCCACCGCCAGCAGCGCGGCGTTTTTCGCGCCGTCCACCGCGACGGTGGCCACCGGGATACCGGAGGGCATCATCACGGTGGAGAGCAGCGCGTCCATTCCGTCCAGCACGGCACCCTTGCAGGGGATGCCGATGACCGGCAGCGTTGTATTCGCGGCCAGCGCGCCGGCGAGGTGCGCGGCCATGCCCGCCGCCGCGATCAGAACGGAAAAACCGCTCTCCCGCGCCGACGCTGCAAAGTCCTTTGCCTCCGCCGGGCAACGGTGAGCGGACAGTACGCGCACCTCCACGGGAACGCCGTATTCCTGCAAAACGGCGATGGCCTTCTCCACCACCGGCAGGTCGCTGGTGCTGCCCATTACGATTCCAACCTTCTTCACAGTCTGCCTCCTTGAGCTTTTTCAAAAAATATCGGTCTTGCGCGGGAACCTATGGTAGCTCCGGACCTATTCTTGCCGATGGTTCCCGGAGCCTGCCTGTAACAAAAATCCTTTGCAGGGCGGCATCGTCTGAAAAAACAAAACCCAGCGGCGACGCCCAGTGGAAACAAAGCGGAAAAAATGAAAAAAGCAGACCGATCTCGCGCGCTTTGTTCCAAAGCCAAAAAATCAGTCTGCCCAGACGGTCGGCGTTTTCTGCGGCGCACATCGGTACGGCAGATTGCATCCGCGATCCGCGCGGTTCCCCTGTGGTTCGGTCCACTTCCGTCAGTCGCCGCGCGTCGTTATTTTTTCCTGTTTCTCATCATATCAAAGCCGCCGCTTTCTGTCAATCCCGAATCGTCCCGCTTCTTATTGCGCAATTTCCACAAAAAACGCGCGTCGCGGTCTTTTTCGCCGGAAACGCCGCAGCAGCTGACTGTGTTCGCTACAAAAAAATTTTATTTTTCGCCTTGATTTCTGAAAGCGGCTATGGTATGCTATCGACAGAAAATCCCGGAGGGAGGCAACCGAAATGAAAGCTGTGTTTCGCGGAGGACAGGTGTTTCAGAGCGACGGACACATGGCCGAGCAGGATGTATATGTACGCGGCGGCGGTTTTGTTTCCACCGACGCAGACGGCGGCTTTTCCGTTTATGATGCAGGCTCGCTTTCCATTTTGCCCGGTTTCGTGGATGTACATGTGC
Organism: Oscillospiraceae bacterium; assembly: GCA_020860205.1. Classification (GTDB taxonomy): domain Bacteria; phylum Bacillota; class Clostridia; order Oscillospirales; family Oscillospiraceae; genus RGIG7114. Next base: position 36,371 of record JAJBUU010000013.1, read on the forward strand.
ATCTGCGTGAACCGGGTTTTTCTTATAAGGAGACGGTACGCACCGGCACCCGCGCGGCGGCGCGCGGCGGTTATACGACGGTGTGCACCATGCCGAACCTGAACCCCGCGCCGGACTGTATGGAGGGACTGGAGGCGCAGATGCAGATCATCCGTCGCTCCGCAGTGGTGCGCGTCGTGCCTTATGGGACGATCACGCGGGGGGAAAAGGGGGAGGCGCTCTCCGATATGGAGCCGCTTGCGCCCTGTGTGGCCGCCTTTTCGGACGACGGACGCGGCGTACAGAGCCGGGAGATCATGCGTCAGGCGATGCAAAAGGCCGGGAGTTTGGGAAAGCTCATCGCCGCCCACTGCGAGGACGATACGCTGCTGCGCGGCGGCTATATCCATGACGGAGCGTATGCCCGCGCGCACGGTCATCGCGGCATCTGCTCCGCTTCGGAGTGGAAGCAGATCGCGCGCGATCTGGAGCTGGTGCGCGAAACGGGCTGTGCCTACCATGTCTGCCATGTCTCCGCCAAAGAGAGCGTGGAGCTGCTGCGCGACGCCAAGCGCGAGGGGCTGGACGTGAGCTGCGAGACCGCGCCGCACTATCTGCTTCTGGACGATTCCATGCTGCGGGAGGACGGACGCTTTAAGATGAATCCGCCTGTGCGCGGCAAGGACGACCGCCTGGCGCTGCTGGAGGCGGTGCGGGACGGCACCATAGACCTGATCGCGACCGACCACGCGCCCCACAGTGCGGAGGAGAAAAGTCGCGGGCTGAAGGGGAGCCTGATGGGGATCGTCGGACTGGAGACCGCGTTCCCGCTGCTTTACACCTATCTGGTCAGGCCGGGCGTCATTTCGTTCGCCCGTCTGATGGAGCTGCTCAACGGCGCCGCGCTGCGGCGGTTCCATCTGGGCGCGCCGCTCGGCGCGGGCCATGTGGCGGACTTTTCTGTCTGGGACCTTGACGCGGAATCCATCATCGATCCGGCGGAATTTCAGTCGATGGGGCGCGCCACGCCCTTTGCGGGCTGGCCGGTCAACGGGCGTTGCCGCATGACCATTGCTGGCGGAAACCTTGCATGGGACGACGGAACGCTCCGCCCGGTTTGACGGCCTTTTGGCTTTGGCGGAGGGCGCGGGAGCCGGAAAAAATTTTATGCTTCAGCGGCGGCGCAGCGAACGGCGGAAGGAGCTGTCGGGCGCTGTCTGCATGAGAGAGAGGAACAGGAACGATGCGGCAGACGCTGTTTGAAATCACATCCAACCGCCGCCTGGCGGGGGAGGATATTTATGAGTTATGTCTGGCGGGCGATACCGGCGCGATCAGCGCGCCGGGACAGTTCGTCAACCTGCGGCTGGACGGCTTTTATCTGCGGCGTCCCATTTCCGTCTGCGACTGGGCGGAGGGGCGGCTGACCCTGATTTACAAGGTGCTGGGACGCGGCACCGCCGCGATGACGGCCTATCCCGCAGGGCGGAAGCTGGACGTGCTGACCGGACTGGGCAATGGCTACGATATGGAAAAAAACGGGATGGCGCCGCTGCTGGTGGGCGGCGGCGTGGGCGTGCCGCCGCTTTACGGGCTGGCAAAGCGGCTGGCGGAGCGGGGCGTGCGCGCGCGCGCCGTGCTGGGCTTCAACCGCGCCGCTGACCGGTTCCTCTGCGAGGAGTTCGCCGCGCTCGGCGTCCCGGTCACGCTGACCACTGTGGACGGCAGCGCCGGACTGCGCGGCTTTGTCACGGACGGAATGGCCGCAGCGGGAGATTACAGCTATGTTTACACCTGCGGGCCGGAGGCCATGCTGAAGGCGGTTTATGCCGCGAGCAGGACCAGCGGGCAGTTCAGCTTTGAGGAGCGGATGGGCTGCGGCTTTGGCGCGTGCATGGGCTGCTCCTGCCAGACAAAATACGGCGCGCGCCGCATCTGCCGGGACGGTCCGGTGCTGGAAAAGGAGGAAATCGTATGGTAAACACAGCGGTCACGCTCTGCGGCATCCGGCTGGATAATCCGGTCATCCCGGCAAGCGGTACCTTTGGCTATGGCTATGAGTTTGCGGAGCTTTATGACATCAACTGTCTTGGGACCTTCTCCTTCAAGGGGACGACCGCCGCGCCGCGCTTTGGCAATCCCACGCCGCGCATCGCGGAGTACGCGGGCGGCCTGCTGAACGCCGTGGGACTGCAAAATCCCGGTGTGGACGCGGTGATTGCGGAGGAGCTTCCAAAGCTGGCGCGCTGCTTCCACAAGCCGGTGATGGCAAACATCAGTGGCTTTTCTGTGGAGGAATATGTCACGGTGGCGGAAAAGCTGACCGCCTGTCCGCAGGTGGGATGGCTGGAGGTCAATATCAGCTGCCCAAATGTTCATGGCGGCGGCATGAGCTTTGGCACAGACCCGGCGCAGGCCGCGCTTGTCACACGGGCGGTCAGAGCCGTGACGGATAAGCCGGTCATTATGAAGCTGACCCCGAACGTGACGGACATCGTCTCCGTCGCCGCCGCCTGCGCGGAGGCGGGCGCGGACGGATTGAGCCTGATCAACACCGTGCTTGGGATGCGCTTTGACCTTAAAACCCGACGCCCCGTTCTGGCCAACGCCACCGGCGGGATGTCCGGACCGGGCATTTTTCCGCTGGCGCTGCGCATGGTCTGGCAGGTGCGCCGCGCGCTGCCGGATATCCCCATCGTCGGCATGGGCGGCGTCTGTTCGGCGGCGGACGTGCTGGAAATGCTGCTGGCCGGCGCAACGGCGGTGCAGGTCGGTGCGGCAAACCTGACGGAGCCTTATGCCTGCCGCGACATCGTGGCGGCGCTGCCGACGGAGATGGAACGCTATGGGATCAACGCTCTTTCAGAGCTGACTGGAGGATAAATCAACAATGGGAAAAGACGTTATCATCGCCTGCGACTTTGACAGCGCGGCGCAGACGCTGCGGTTTTTGGAGCGGTTTTCTGCCGCGCCGCGCCGTCCTTATGTGAAAATCGGAATGGAGCTGTATTACGCCGAAGGGCCGCAGATCGTCCGGCAAATCAAGGAGCTGGGGCACCCGGTGTTCCTGGACCTGAAGCTGCACGACATCCCGACCACAGTGAAAAAAGCGATGCGGGTGCTCTCCGCGCTGGAGGTGGATATGTGCAACCTCCACGCTGCCGGAACGGGCGCGATGATGGAGGCCGCGCTGGAGGGACTGACCCGCCCGGACGGCAGCCGTCCGCTGCTGTTGGCTGTGACCCAGCTCACCAGCACCGACCAGACCGCGATGGAGCGCGATCTGTTGATTCATGAACCGATGGAATCCGTGATCCTGCACTATGCGGAAACCGCCCGCCGCGCCGGTCTGGACGGCGTGGTTTGCTCCCCACTGGAGGCGGAAACCGTCCATGCGCGCTGCGGCGAAGAATTTTTGACCGTTACGCCGGGCGTGCGCTTTGCCGGAGGGGACGTGGGCGACCAGAAGCGGGTCACCACACCGGAGCGGGCAAAGGCGCTTGGCAGCGACTATATCGTCGTGGGTCGCCCCATCACGCAGGCGCCCGACCCGGCGGCGGCTTATGCGCGCTGCCTTTCGGAGTTCCTGTCATAACGAAAACGGACGATACAGACAAAAGACAGAAAACAGGGAGGACGATCAATAATGGAACGCAAGGAACAAATCGCAAAGGATCTGCTGTCCATCCGGGCGGTGTTTTTCCGACCGGAGGAGCCGTTTATCTGGGCAAGCGGCATCAAAAGCCCGGTTTACTGCGACAACCGCCTGACGCTGACGGACGTGACGGTACGCGGAGATGTGGAGCAGGGCCTGGCGGAGCTGGTGCAGACGCATTATCCGCAGGCCGAAGCGCTGATGGGTACCGCCACGGCAGGCATCGCCCATGCCGCCATCACCGCGCATCTGCTGGGTCTGCCGATGGGATATGTCCGCTCCGGCGCGAAGGATCATGGGCGGAAAACGCAGATCGAGGGCGCGCTTTCCGCAGGGGAGAAGGTCGTCGTGGTGGAGGACCTGATCTCCACCGGCGGCAGCGCGGTGGAAACGGCGGAGATCCTGCGCGCGGCAGGCGCGGAGGTGCTGGGCGTGGTCAGCATTTTTACCTATGGAATGCAGAAGAGCGCGGAGCGCTTTGCCGCCGCGCGTCTGGAGAACCACAGCCTGACGGATTTTGATACGATCGCGGCCGTCGCCGCGCAGGAGGGTTACATTGCACCGGCGGACGTTGCGCGGCTGCTGGCCTTCCGTGACGATCCTGCCGACGAGGGCTGGATCACCGGCTGAACTGCAGAGAAAGGACGCGATACGCATGAGAAATCTGATCGACATCATGGATTTGTCCGAAGCCGAGCTGCAATCCCTGATCGAAATGGCGGAGGACATCATCCAAAACCCCACGCGCTATGCGCAGGCCTGTCACGGAAAGAAGCTGGCCACGCTGTTTTTTGAGCCGTCCACGCGGACACGCCTGAGCTTTGAAGCAGCGATGCTGGAGCTGGGCGGCAGCGTGATCGGCTTTTCCGACGCGGCAAACAGTTCCTCGTCAAAAGGCGAGAGCGTGGCGGATACCGCCCGCGTGGTCGGCTGCTACGCGGACATCATTGCGATGCGCCATCCCAAAGAGGGCGCGCCGCTGGTGGCCGCGCGGACAGCGGGAGTCCCGGTCATCAACGCCGGAGACGGCGGCCACAGCCACCCGACGCAGACGCTGGCCGACCTGCTGACCATCTGGCGGGAGAAGGGAGGCTTTGAAAACCTGACCATCGGCTTCTGCGGCGACTTGAAGTTTGGCCGAACGGTTCACTCGCTGACCGCCGCAATGTCCCGCTATGCGGGCGTGCATTTTGTGTTTATCTCCCCGGAGGAGCTGTGTATCCCGGAGTACGTCAAGAGCGAAACGCTGGATCCGCGCGGCATTCCGTATGAGGAGGTGCGCGACCTGGAGCGCGCCATCGCCGGACTGGACATCCTCTATATGACCCGCGTGCAGAAGGAGCGGTTTTTCAACGAGGCGGACTATATACGCCTGAAGGACACCTATATCCTGACGCCGGAAAAGCTGAAAAGCGCGCGCGCCGACCTCTGCGTCATGCACCCGCTGCCGCGCGTCAATGAAATTTCCGTCGAAGTGGACGATGACCCGCGCGCCTGCTATTTCAAGCAGGTGATGAACGGAAAATATATGCGTATGGCGCTGATTTTGAAGCTGCTGGAGGTGGCGGTATGATTATCGGACAAATCAAAAACGGAATCGTTTTGGATCACATCACCGCCGGGCGTGGAATGGACATCTATAACATTCTGCATCTGGGGGAGCTGGACTGCACTGTAGTGATGATCAAGAACGCGGAGAGCCAGAAGATGGGGCAGAAGGACATCATCAAAATCGGGCAGGCGATGGACCTGAACCTGGACATTCTGGGCTATATCGACCCTGGTATCACGGTGGACATCATCCGCGACGGAAAGCGGGTCGAGAAAAAGCAGCTGACCCTGCCGGAAACGATTACGGACGTGATCCGCTGCAAAAATCCGCGCTGCATCACTTCGGTGGAGCAGGGGCTGACGCATATTTTCCGTCTGGCAGACCCGAAGAACAAGGTCTACCGCTGCATTTACTGCGACAGCGCCGCGCGCCGCTGAACGGTTCAGCTTTGCTGCTGCGGGAGCGACGGCTTGTTTTCCTGACGCAGGGAATACCCGCAGGAGCGCCCCAGTCCTGTGCCTTAAAAATAAACGCTGCTGCCCTGCAAATTTTTTCACTGCGCGGTTGCATTTTTGCGCGCGGAGTGCTAAACTGTAGCGGTTTTCGATTTTTGTCGCAGGACGGAAGGGAGCGCGGCACAAGTGTTATTTTCCAATCGAGACCTGCGGCGTCTTCTGGTGCCGCTGGTCATCGAGCAGGTGCTGACCAGTATGATGGGCATTGTGGACACCATGATGGTGTCCAATCTTGGCTCTGCGCCGGTTTCCGGCGTGTCGCTGGTGGATTCCATCAACAAGCTGGTGCTGTTCCTGTTCACCGCGCTGGCCAGCGGCGGCTCGATCGTTTGTGCGCAGTATCTGGGGCGGCGGGACAAGACAAACTCTGACCGCGCCGCGCGGCAAGTGCTGCTCAGCGCCTTTGTGCTTGGTCTGCTGGTGACGGCGGTCTGCCTTTTGTGCTACAGGGGGCTGCTGCGTCTGATTTTCGGCAGCGTGGAGGCGGCGGTGATGGAGGCCGCGCAGTCTTACTTTTTCTATACCGCGTTCTCTTATCCTTTCGTTGCGCTGTTCAATGCCGCCGCTGCGCTCTATCGTTCGGCGGGGAACTCCCGGCTGCCAATGCTGGTTTCCGTGAGCTGCAATTTTCTGAATATCGCGGGCAACGCGCTGCTGATGTTTGTCCTTCGGCTCGGCGTGTCGGGCGCCGCCATCGCAACAACGGTATCCACAGCGGTCTCCGCTGTCGCCATGCTGATTTGTCTGCGCCGCCCGGCGCAGGCGGTGGAGGTCGGACGGCTGACCGCGATCCGCCCGGACTTCCGCATTATCTGGCTGGTGCTGAGCATTGGTATTCCATCCGGTGTGGAAAACGCGATGTTCCAGTTTGGCAAGCTGATGGTGCAGAGCACGGTTTCCACATTGGGTACGGCGGCCATCGCCGCCAACGCCATCATCGTGCCGCTGGAATATCTCTCCAGTATGCCCAGCACCGCCATCGGCACCGGGCTGATGACTGTTGCCGGACAGTGTATCGGCGCCGGGAAACTGGATCAGGCCAGATATTATATCAAAAAGCTGACGCTCTGGGGCGCGCTGGTGCTGCTCGCTGCAAACTGGGTGGTCTATGCCGCCACCTATCCCGTCGTCCACCTTGCGGCGCTGGAACCGGACGCGCTGGAGATGACCCTGCGGGTCATGCTCCTGATCAGTCTTGTCAAGCCGCTGCTGTGGCCGCTTTCATTCCTGCCGGTGAACGGAATGCGCGCAGCGGGGGATGTGAAGTTCTCGATGATTTTCTCCATGTTTTCCATGTGGATATTCCGCGTGGGACTGACCACGCTCCTCTGCCGCTTTTTCAACTTCGGCCTGACCGGTATCTGGTGCGGCTATTTTGCGGACTGGTTCGTCCGCTCCCTCTGCTTTGCGCTGCGCTATCGGAGCGGAAAGTGGAGCGAACACCATGTGATCGAAACGGCGGCGGAGCAGTAAGGGAGAGGCTTTCCCCGAAGCGCAGCCCGCATACGGAATATGGGACGCACAAACGCCGGAGCCGCAGTTTCATGCGGCTCCGGCGTTTGTGATGTTTATAATATGATAGATATGGAATCAGTCGTCCTCCGTCGGCGCGGCGGGTGTGACAAGGAGCTTTTCCACGCGCAGACCATCCATTTTCAGGATGGTGACGGTCAGGTTCTGCCAGACAGTCTGTTCTCCCGCCTCCGGGAAGGTGCCAAAGCGCTCCAGCGCCCAGCCCCCGACGGTGGAGCTTTCCGTTTCAAAGCTGTCCTCGTCGAGGTCCAGCAGCTCCATAAACGCGCCGATGCTCATATCGCCGTTCAGTTCAAAGCTGCCGTCCGTGCGCTCCACCATGTCCGGCGCAATTTCGTCTGTTTCGTCCCAGATGTCGCCAACCAACTGCTCCAGCACATCCTCCATCGTGACGATGCCGCAGACGCCGCCGTATTCGTCGGTGACGACGGCAAGGTGCTGCCCCGCGCGGCGCAGACGTTCCAGTGCGTCCGGCAGCTTGGTGCTTTTGTAGAGAAAGCAGGGCTGCATCAGCATTCCGCGCACCGCAGGGCGTTCCGTGTCGATCATCGCCTTGAAAAAGCGGTTTTGCAGCAGCACGCCGACAACGTTGTCCACGCTGCCCTGATAGACGGGAATGCGCGAATGGGACGAGGCGCAGAGCGTTTCGTAAATCTGCTCCCAATCATCGTCGATGTTTACCATGTCGGTGTCCACGCGGGCGGTCATGACCTCGCTGACACTGATTTCGTCAAAATCCAGAGCGGAACGCAGCAGTTCGCTGCGATCCTCGTCGATCACGTCCTCGTCCTCAGCGGTTTCTATGATGGACTGCAATTCCTCCACCGCAGCGTCGCTCTCTGCGTCCGGTTCGTCGCCCTTCATCCGGTTTGTGAGCGCGTGAACTGCGGCGACGACAACAAGCGTCAGCGGCTTGAAAACGGTGGTCAGCGCCCACAGGAACGGCGCGAAGGCCGGCAGCAGGCGGTTTGCGTTCTTTTTTGCAATGATTTTTGGCACAGTTTCCCCGCAGATAATGACGGTGACGGTGACGATGACCGTCGCCAGCCATGTATACTGCTCGCCAAAGGCGCTGATGGCGATGAGCGAGCCGAGAGAGGAGAGCGCGATATTGACAAAGTTGTTGCCGATCAGAATGGCGGAGAGCGCGTCGTCAAAGCGGTCATAGAGCGCCAGCGCAATGGCGGCGCTGCGGCTTCCGCCGTCCGACATGGAGCCAAGACGCAGCCGGTTCGCGGAGGAAAGCGACATCTCCGATGCGGAGAAAAACGCGGAGAGCAGGACGCACAGCACCGCTGCCGTGATATAAAAAGACATCATTTTCCAGCAGCCTCCTCTGTCGGCGCCGCCGGACATGGCGCGAGTCGCAGCTTTAAGATGCGGCGATGGTCAATTTTTTCCACCGTGATGCGAAGCGCGTTGTAAACAAAGCTGTCGCCCTCCGCAGGCAGCCGTTCAAACTGTTCATAAGTCCATTCGCCAAGCAGCTTGTGGCCAAAGTCAAATTCATCCGGATCCTCATAGCCCATAAAGGCAAACGCATCGTCGATTGCGACCGAAGCGTCGAAGGAGCAGCTCCCGTCGCCGTTATCCACGCACGGTTCCTGTACCACGTCCTCCTCATCCCAGATCTCGCCGACCAGCTCCTCCAGAATGTCCTCCACCGTGACGAGTCCCAGCGTACCGCCATAGTTGTCCGTAACGATCGCCATGTTCAGTTTTTTGGCGCTCATTGCGGAGAGCAGCTCGTCAATATTGATGCTCTGGTGGACAAAGTATGGTTCGTCCAGCAACGGACGGAGTTCCACCGCGTCCCGGTATTCCAGCCACGCCTTGATATATTTTCTCACCTGCAGCACGCCGATGATGTTGTCGATGCTGCCCTCGTAGACCGGCAGACGGCTGTGGCGGGCGGTTTTGATGCAGGTGATGATCTCCTCCGGCGGCATCTTCACGTCCAGCGCAACGATGTCCACGCGCGCGGTCAGGACGCTGACCGCCGTTACGTCGGCAAAGGAAAGCGCGTCCAGCATCAGCTCGCCCTGTTCCGCGTCCAGATTTCCGGCGTCGGTCATGGTTTCGATGATGTCGTAAAGCTCGTTCTCCGTCACCGTGACCTCGTTTTCGCCGGGAGCCAGCTTTGCGGCCTGGTTGCCGATCATGGTCAGCAGCGAGGCGACAGGGGAGAAAACGCGCATGAAGAAATACAGCGAGTCCGCCGTTCCCAGAGAAATGCGTTCGCTGTATTTTTTGGCGATGCTTTTTGGGAGCATTTCGCCCAGAAAGAACATGGCGATGGTCATGGCAATGGTGCTCCACGTGACCACGCCCGCATCCCAGCGCCGCGTGACCAGCACCGTGACATAAGACGCCGCCGTGAGGTGCGTGATGTTGGTGCCGATCAGGATGGTGGTTATGGCCTGGTCAAACCGCTCGGTGATGTAAACTGCGCGCTTTGCGCGGCGATCTCCGCGTTCCGCGCCGCTGCGCAGACGCGCCGGGCTGACGGACGCGAACGCCGTTTCGCAAAGGGCGAAATAAGCCGCAAAGCCAAATAGCAGAAGAAGAATCAGAATGGAAAAGGATATGGAACTGTTACTGTCGCCATCCATATAGGACGATCACACTCCGAAAATGAAGATTTGTCGCATCTTTATAGACGCAAATATGTTTTCATAGTTTAACACAGCCGGAGGGACAAGTCAAGAAAAATCCGAACCGCAGTTACGGGGGAGTCAGTTATAGATGAAAATATCATCTTGTATGATTGGCTTTCGTTTACATTTAAGGCACAGGGCAGGGTTTCGTCGCCGCAGCAACAAAACCTCGCTTTTCCTCCAGCGCTGCGACCTTCGGACATTCATTACGAGAGAAACAAAAGGAGGTTTCACATGATGCAGATTTGGAATGGAAAAATGCGATTTTTGAGCGTGCTTCTCTCGCTCTGTCTGCTGGGCGGGATGTTGCCCGCCGCCGTGTTGGCGGCGGCAGCTCTGGCCCCGACGATGCAGCGCAGGTCGCCGCGATTTTGATGCGGTTCATCGAGAGCATTTCCGCGGTTTAAGCGAAAAATTTAATACGCAGAGGCGTGATATAGCCCCCCTTGGAGTAGACACTCGAAAAACGAAAAGTAATCGAGACTACACTAGGGGGGCTGATTTCATGTCAAAAACAGAAAAGAAACAATATAGAGCAGAGCCGGGAAGGAAGTCTGCTGTCTGCTTGACACGCTCTATTCCGACGGCAGCGCTTTTTTCTGTTTACGTTTTGTTCACAGGTATTTTTAGTATGGCTTTAGTGCCGGGAGATATACTTTTGCAGATAAATCCGGGCAAGGAGGGCTTATATGATAACCGTATCCCATCTTACAAAGTATTATGGCGAGCATTTGGCGGTGGACGACCTCTCGTTTGAAATTGACGAGGGACAGGTGTATGGATTTCTGGGGCCGAACGGCGCAGGCAAATCCACGACCATGAACATCATGACCGGGTGCTTATCTGCAACAGAGGGAACCGTCGCCATTGACGGCTACGACATTTTTGAACAGCCGGGGCCAGCCAAAAAGCGGATCGGGTATCTGCCGGAGCAACCGCCGCTGTATATGAATGAGTCGCCGAATGACTATCTGCGCTTTGTCGGCGCAGCGAAGGGACTTCGCGGGGAGGCGCTGCAAACGCAGATAGAGGAGGTCGTCCGTCAAACCGGCATCGAGCCTGTCCGCCATCGGCGGATCGGCGCGCTGTCCAAAGGCTATAAGCAGCGTGTCGGCATTGCGCAGGCGCTGCTGGGCAACCCAAAGGTCATTATTTTAGACGAACCGACCGTGGGTCTTGACCCGATTCAAATCATTGAGATCCGGGAGCTGATTCGGGAGCTTGGCAAAACGCACACGGTCATTTTTTCCTCCCACATTCTCTCGGAGGTGCAGACCATCTGCGACCAGATCCTGATGATCGCCCACGGAAAGCTGGTCGCTTTTGATGCGCCGGACAACCTGGAAAAGCGGCTGCTGTCCAAAGGAGAGATCGATATCACCGCCGATGTCGGCGCAGCGGAGCTGGAAGCGCTTCTCTCCGGCATAGACGGCCTTGCGGAAGTTTCCGTTCAGCAGGCGTCCGCCGGTTATTCCTCCGCCCATATCAGGACGGAACAGGAGGATATTTATGCTGTTTCCGGTGCAATTTTCCACGCCTGTGCAGATCAGGCTGTCACGCTCGTTGAGATGAGCTTGAAAAAGGCGAGTCTGGAGGATGTATTTTTGGAGCTGGCCGCCGTGCCGGAGGACGCGGAGACGGAACCGTCCGGCGAGGATATTCCGAAAAGCGGGGAGGATGCGGTATGAGTGCTGTGTTCAAACACGAATTGAAGCTGTATTTCCAGTCGCTGACAGCTTATGTCTTTGGCGCGTTCCTGCTGGTCGCAGTCGGGCTTGGTTCCATGCTCTATAACCTGACCGCCGCAGTCAGCAATTTTGAATATGTGTTCAGCTATGGGGCGCTGGCCTTTGTGGTCATCGTGCCGATTTTGACCATGCGGGTCATCGCCGAAGAACGCAGACAGAAAACCGACCAGTTGCTCTATTCGCTGCCCATCACCACAACACAGGTGATATTAGGGAAATATCTGGCGCTGCTTGTGGTGTTCGCGGTCCCGATGTGCATCATCAGCCTGTATCCGCTGCTGTTTTCCCACTTTGGCGACGTGTACCTGCTGACCTCTTACGGGACGATCCTCGCCTTCCTTATGCTCGGCGCGGCGCTGATCGCCATTGGCGTGTTTATCTCATCTTTAACGGATAATCAGGGGTTTGCCGCCGGTATCGGGATCGCGGTCATTTTGCTGAACTATTACAGTGTCAGCCTCTCGGAGTATGTTTCCGCCACCGCTGTTACAATATATTTGCCCCTTGGTTTATGGCAGCCAGCCATAGGCATGGG
>JAJBUU010000066.1 GCA_020860205.1 Oscillospiraceae bacterium
TCTTTCCATGATACGACTGTTTTGTCTGTCTGTCAATTCGGGTATGGGGGCAGAGGGAGAAAGCCCGGAAATGGCGTTCGATGCCGCCGATTTGGACGCCCACACGGGGCTGTTTGCCGTAGCCCGTGAGGAATGGGAGGCCAGCGCAGACTTTGACCGGCTGTTGCAGGACAGACTGGAGCATCAGGCGGAACGGGAAAAAGCATTTCTCTCCTATGGTAGCGACTGCTTTGCCATCTATCAGGTGCGCAGAGACGACCCGCAGAATGTGCGGTTTATGAATCTGGACTGGCTGGAAAGCAAGAATCTTTCCGCGGAACGGGACAATTACGACCTGATTTATACCGCGCCGCTGACCGGGCACGGCGATACGTCTGCACAGTTGGAAACGCTCTTTGCGCAGTTCAACCGGAACAGGCCCGCAGACTTTCACAGCCATTCCATGAGCGTCAGCGACATCGTTGCGCTCAGGCAGGACGGCGTGGTATCCTGCCATTACTGCGACAGCGTTGGGTTTCGTGAGCTGCCGGTCTTCCTGCAAACAGGGAATCATCTGAAAAATGCAGAGATGATGCTGGAGGATGATTACAATCAACTGGACGGCATCATCAACAACGGCGCAAAGGAGCCGACGGTGCGGGAGCTGGAGGAACAGGCGCGTTCCGGTCAGCCGATTTCTCTTTTGGAGCTGGCGCAGGCCACCCACCGGGAGGCGCGCGGCAGACGGGAGAAACGTCCCTCCGTCATGGCGAAGCTCAGGGAGTATCAGGCACAGCAGGAAAAAACAAAGACAGCGCCGGAAAAGGGCGCGGAAATGGAGCGATGAGCATGAACGATTTTACCCACGACGAGCTGACCTTAATGAGCATCTACAATGCCAGCGGTACCCGCGAGGGGCTGATTGCGGAGCTTCGGGAGATGCGTGGCTACTTGCAGGAGGACGAAACAGCGCTGCTGAACCTGACCGATTCCGTCCTCCACAAGCTGGAAACGGTCCCGGAAAGCGTGTTTGCAGAGCTGGACCTGTTCCCGGATTTTACCTGACGCTGCGCTGTGGAAAATTCCACGCCGGTGTGCTATACTGGACACACAGGCGTAAACAGGAGGAAGGAGCGCGGAGTATGGAACACAGAGTATATATTGCAATAGACCTCAAAAGCTTTTATGGTTCCGTTGCGTGCGTGGAGCGCGGCCTTGACCCCCTGACCACAAATCTTGTCGTTGCGGACGAATCCCGCACAGAGAAAACCATCTGCCTTGCGGTCACGCCGACGCTGAAAGCCTATGGAATCTCCGGCAGAGCAAGGCTGTTTGAGGTCGTGCAGCGAATCAGGGAGGTCAACGCGCAGCGGCTGCGCCGCGCGCCAGGTCATGCCTTTACGGGCAGCTCCTGCAATGACACGGAGCTGCGTTCCGATCCCGCCTTGTCTGTGGATTATATCGTTGCGCCGCTGCAAATGGCACATTACATGAAGGTCAGTACAGAGATTTACAGCATTTATCTGAAATATGTCGCGCCGGAGGACATATTTGCCTATTCCATCGACGAGGTTTTTATAGACGTGACGAGCTACCTGAACACCTGCCGTATGACGCCGCGGGAACTGGCTATGACAATGATTTTGGATGTCCTGCACACCACCGGTATCACGGCGACTGCGGGGATCGGCACAAACCTGTATCTGTGCAAGGTGGCGATGGATATTGGCGCAAAGCATATTCCGCCGGATGCCAACGGCGTCCGCATCGCAGAGCTGGACGAGATGCGCTACCGCAGACAGCTATGGTCGCACAGACCGTTGACGGACTTCTGGCGCGTGGGGCGCGGCTATGCAAGGAAGCTGGAGGCAAACGGAATGTACACGATGGGCGACATTGCCCGCCGTTCAGTCCATGACGAGGATTTTCTGTATAAGCTGTTCGGCGTCAATGCGGAAACGCTCATCGACCATGCATGGGGATGGGAACCCTGTACCATGTCCGATGTGAAAGCCTACAGGCCCAGCTCGAACAGCATCAGCTCCGGTCAGGTATTGCAGTCTCCATATCCATTTGAGAAGGCGCGGCTGGTCGTGCGGGAAATGACAGATTCGCTCGTCCTTGATCTTGTGGATAAAGGGCTGGTTACAGACCAGATGGTACTGACCGTGGGCTATGATACGGAAAACCTGACAGACCCGCAGCGGCGGCGCGCCTATAACGGAGAAATTACAAAAGACCATTATGGCCGGGAAATTCCCAAACAGGCGCATGGCTCGATCAACCTTGCAGGGAAAACCGCATCGACGCGCCTGATCGTAGACGCTGTTATGGAACTGTTTGACCGCATCGTGGATCAGAATCTTACGGTGCGCCGGATGTATGTGGTCGCCAACCGCGTGGTGGATGAAAAATCCGTGCCGGAAGATGCGGTCTGTGAACAGCTCGATCTGTTCACAGACTATGCGGCGCGGGAAAAGGCGCGGGCGGAGGAAACGGCGGGGCTGGAACGGGAAAAGAAAATGCAGCAGGCGATCCTGACGATTCACAAACGGTACGGAAAGAACGCGCTGCTCAAAGGCATGAGCTTGCAGGAGGGCGCGACAGCGCGGCAGCGCAACGGGCAGATCGGGGGACACAGAAAATAGCAATGGCGGACACTTATGAAGATATTATAAACCTGCCACACCATCAATCGGAAACGCGGCCGCATATGCCGAACTCTGAACGCGCGGCGATGTTCTCGCCCTTCGCGGCTCTGTCCGGCTATGGCGACGCCATCACGGAAACTGCGCGGTTGACGGACAGGAGGATCGAACTGAGCGAGGATGAAATTCAAACGCTCAACGAGATGCTGACCCTGATCCATGCGCACCTTGCGGAGAGGCCGGAGGTCACGGTCACATATTTTGTGCCGGATTTGAGAAAGGACGGCGGCGCTTATGTGACACACACCGGTCACGTCAAAAAAATAGATGAAATTGAAAAGACGCTGGTGCTGATGGACAAAACGATGATCCCGCTTGGCGATATTCTGGACATCAGCACGGCGCTTTGCAGCGATATGCAGGACTAACAATATTATGACCATTTTTTGGGGGGGACAGCTTCCGGGCTGTCCCTTTTTGCAGCCAAAATTTATCGGAGGGAGGAACGCTATGGCGAACAACATTCAGATGTATGCAGAAATGGCGGACAATGCCGCCGCACAAATTACGGGAAGCTACAGGGAGTGGACGGCGTTTTTAACCACGGCGGCGCGGCTGTACAAGTACCCATATCCCGAACAGCTCATGATTTATGCCCAGCGCCCGGAGGCCACCGCCTGCGCCAGCTATGACCTTTGGAATCAGCGCATGGGGCGCTATGTACGCAGGGGCAGCAAGGGTATCGCGCTTATAGATATGAGCGGCGGCAGAGCGCGTATCAAATATGTTTTTGACGTTGCGGATACAGGCCGCACCGGTCATTCCCGCCAGGTTGACCTCTGGACGTACAGGCCGGAACACGCGGAGGCGGTTTCTGCGATGCTGGAGCGCCGCTACAATGTTGAGGGACAGGGCGGTTTGGATGCGCAGTTTGAACGGGTCGCGTCGCAGCTCGCCGACGAATACTGGAGCGCGCATCGGGAAGATATTCTTCCCATCGTTGACGATTCCTTCCTTTCCGGGTATGATGAGTACAACGTGAGAGTCGCATTCCGAAACGCCGCCGCGGTCAGCATCACCTATTCCCTGATGTCCCGCTGCGGCATGGAACCGGAGGAATATTTTTCGCATGAGGATTTTCTCAGCGTGTTCGACTGGAACACTCCGGCGGCTGTTGCGGAGCTTGGCACAGCGGTCAGCAGCATCAATCAGGAGGTGCTGCGGCAAATTGAAATCACGGTCAGACAATATGAACGTGAAGCGCAGGCTTATCATGAGCCGGAAAGGACAGAACAGCATGGAAAACAACCTGACTTACACCCGGAACAGAGATTACCTGATTCCAAACCTCGAACTGAGCCAGCAGCCGAGGCAGAGCCTCGGCAAGTACGGGAGGATGCGGCAGAAGTACCTTCAGGAGAACCGGCAGGGCCTGTACAACCGCCTGCTGCTGAGCGAGAAGCTGTACCCGCACCTGCTGGAGATCGACCAGGCGGCGGAACGCCGGTTGGAGCAGATGATGCCGGAGCTGGCGAAAGCGGCGGGCGCGACGGAGGAGCTGAAGGCCCGCGACCAGATGAAATGGGTCGGCCTGATGAACACCTGCAAGGCGCAGGCGGAGGAAATGATCCTCCACGAGCTGATCATGAACTGATTTCAGATAAACCAGCACCACAGGCGGTACAACTCAGCTTTTTCCCTTCGGAAGATGAACAAATTGAATACATTCAGCAAGCGGAGAGCATATCGCCCTCCGCTTTTTCCATGTCCATCCCCCAGGAGGATATAGACCATATCCTGCGCATGGACGGCAACACAGACAACGCCCGCATGATGGTCGTCACAGAGTTTGCTAAGGGCAAAGCTGCGGTGGAAATCGCCGCGTTTTTGCAAAACACCTTCCACGGCGGCAGCGGCATCGTGACCGGCAACGGCAGATACGCCGTGTGGTATGCCGGGGACGGTATCCATATCGCCAACGGCGACGCCGCGCGGTATCTCTCCTCTGCAAAGGTCGTGAGCTGGACGGAGGCGGCGGAGCGCATCGGTCAGCTTTTGGAGCAGGGAGAATATGCCACTAATGTAGAGCTGACGGAAGCACCGGGGTATGAACGAACACAGCTTGCGAGCAAACTCTGGTTTCTGCGGCAGGACTTTTCTGAGGAAGCCGTTGAACAGGGCTTTTTGTCCTCTATGGAGCGCTTCCGTGGGAATGGGTTCCCGGAGGGGACAGCGGCGCTGCCCGCAGCGCTGGCTGACCCCGCAGGCAGGGATGCTCTCGTGCGTGAATGTGGGAAATTTCTCGCTGCCCATGCAGAAAATCCGGGGCTGCTCCGGTTCCATTATCACAAGCTGGAGGATTTGCAAACCGGCCTGGAGGAATTATCTCTCCCCCGCAGGGCGTTTCACACGGAAATGCCGACATTGCCGGAAATCCGGCGCTTCATCTCCGAAGATGAGGTTGCCGCCACGCTGTCCGGCGGCAGCGGCATGGAGGGCGGCAAAGGACGTATCTATGCTTACTTTCAACAGTCTCATACACTGAAAGAGCAGGCAGATTTTTTGAAAAATGAGTACGGCACCGGAGGCCGCTCTCATGCCGTATCGGGAGCCAGTCACAGCGGAGAGGAACACAGCGGCAAGGGCATCAGGCTCCAAAAACAGGGCTGTCCGGAAACTCAACTGCCGTGGAATCAGGTTGCGAAAAGAATTGCCGAATTGATTCGTAAGGATCGTTACCTTACACCGGAGGAAAAAGAACAGCTTGCACAGCGTCAACAACGAGCTGCGGATCGGGTCAGCGGCTATGAAGCCTACAACGCAATCAAAGAGGCACATCCGGACGATTTGGTGTTGTATCAGGTTGAAGATTTCTTTGAACTCTATGGTGAGGACGCCAAAGCTGCCTCCGCTGTCCTTGGCCTCAACCTGACCACCCGTGCGATTCCTGATGTGGGACGTGTGGAGTTGTGCGGGATTCCTGCGTACACATTGGAGCAGTATGTGGAAACGCTGCGGGGCAGCTATGATGTGACTATTTCAGCGGTGGATACACAGAGCAGCGAGCGCCGCATCTATTCCATGCGTTCCATCGACCATGAAGCGGAGCAGACCATTGACAGCCATGAAGCAGAATTTGGCGCAGACGGAACACGGGCTTTCGGCGGCGCAGCCCCAGCCGAAGCAACCCACGTCTCCGATATGTCGGCACAGCTTGAACGGTATCTGCCGGTTGTACGGGACACCGTTGAACAGGACACTCCGTACCGTAACGCCTGCGGTAATTCTGAAAAGGAGTAAATCAAGAAACGCTTATATCCCGTATATGGGCATTTCTTTTTGAATAAACCACGATATATTGTGGTTTCGTGCGGTTTTCTAACACTCCGTTTTGTCGCTTGTTTGTCGCTTAAATATACTAAATGATAGTTGCACATACTACAAATTTCCTGCTGTTTCAAAGATGGATATTTGGTGGTACTCACCTAACAATCTGTTGCTTTTTCTGTCAGGTTGGTAATTTGTCAACAAAGCTTCAATTACTGGATTTCGGTTTTTTTCCTTTGCTCCAACATGGTAAAAGTGCTCTTTTGTTGTTTTATAGCAATCATTCCACACTGAAAAGATGTATTCATTTGTTCTATAATCATTGTGGTCCCATGTTGAAACCATAAAATTTGATTCACTACCAACTAATTCTTCGTGCAACAGCGATTCTTGGCTCTTGTCCCAACTATCATAATAATCAACATGGCGACCAATATACGGAGGGTCACAATACACGAAATCATTTTTAGTTGCCATTCTTATTGTTTCTTCAAACGATTGACAAACAAAGTCCCATGAATGTGTTTTCAGGAGAGAGGAGACATGAGCGACTTGGTTTACTATTTTTGTAACATATGCTTTTGCAAATCTATGAGGTTTATGTCCATATGGAACATTAAATTCAAAATCTTTGTTGAATCGTATCATACCATTAAAGCAAGCGCGATTAAGGAACAAAAAATCTAACGGTCTATGCTCAGTATTAAACCTTTTGCGAACAGTATAATAATACTCGTCATCGCCGTGTTCAAGTAATTTTCCTTCTTTTTCGAGAAACTCACGGACAACCTGTGGTGTAATATCACCTGATTTTATTTGGTTATAAAATTCTATTATGTACGGATTCGTATCAGCAAATACAGCTTTATGTGGTTCAATATTAAATCCGACCACTCCCGAACCCATGAAAGGCTCAATCCAAACAGAATTATTATCCATAACAATATTCTGGTGTATAAAAGGAACTAATTTTGTTTTTATCCCTTGAATTTTTATAGGGGGTACAAATACTTTATCCATCTTTAACCTCTTCTCTTTGGCGCTTTAGGGTTGTTGAGTTCCTGCGGCAATCCTCGGTATTGCAAATATTCGCTAAAAGAAGAAAGCTTCTTTCTTTTTTCACCAGCAAGTATCTCAATCCTGCCAAAATTTGCCCAATAATCATCAAAAAGTTCTTCTCCAGCTTTGGCAAAAACACCGTTTCCCTCAAGTATATCGGAAATCTTTGATATACTACCAATATTAGCGGTATTTCCACTCCCACCCGTGTCACTTGCGATTTTCCATTTTTCTTCTGCGAAAAACAAAAAATGTTTAATAACTGCTGGTATGTTTTCAACTTCATTTACTGAGTAGATGCGGGTTTCTTCATTTTTTTCAATCTTGGCACGCGAATATATAATTCCCAAGCAAAAGTGCCCACTATAGTCATTGTATGGATATTGAATATTTTTTGTACTACTTCTTTCAACAAAGTATTCGCCATGGGAACCAAGTGTAAAACCATTGCAAAATCCAGGATAATTTTCATCTCGATAGGTTGTTTTTAGGTCAACAGCAAATTTTATTGTGGGGTTTCTTGCGAGATAAAAGTCAAATCGGGATACCAATTCTGATATGTCGCAAGTTCAATGTTATAACCGATGCTATCTGCAAATGACAAAAAATGTAGAAACAAATGCAATTCGAGAATCTTCGACACAATTTTTGTATCAGAAGAAATGGTATAAATATTCTTGAAAATATCAATAAATCCACGAATTGTCCATTCATCATCTTTTTCTATAAAGTTACCCAAGGTTGCTGCAAATTTTTTTAATTGCAATGCGAATCGTTCTTTTTCAATAGGATTTTTCATAACTACACCTTCCTGTTTTGAATTTATTTCAATGGGAGCTAATTTCCACAATATCATCAAGCCCACAACTCAGGGCGGTACATATCTTTGCAAGGGCTTCCATTGTGACAGGTTCTTCTTTGCCCATTTTCGCAAGCATATTCGTTGAAATGCCCGCCTGTATGCGCATTTCCGTTTTCGTCATTTTCCTGTCTATCAGCAGTTTCCACAACTTATCATAGTTGTACGTCATAACAAGCCCTCCTGCATACTCAACCATTATCAGTATAGCACAGCGGCGCAGAAAAAACAATCCGTTTGCAATACAGCGTCAGGCCTGCTTTGTACCCCTCGAACGTGTCAATACGGACAATCTTATATTGCAGGCCGTTATAACTGATTACATGGTTTGTGGTTACGTCCGTGCGGTAGCTGATTTGAAATAGCACCTGTTCTTCAACCTGCGTTGTAACGCCGTATAACTCTTTCATGGACAGTTGCCGGAAATACGCCCTACAGGGTCAGATATCGGTTCATAGGAAACAATGCTGTTTCCTACTGCGTCATGGGTAACAGACTTATTTCAGAACAGTTGGACGGTATCGGTTCAGATGCAGCCATTCATCAAACGCAGACAGAACTGAACGCGCTTTACGACAGGTTCGCCGCCCAATATGGACGCATCAATGACCGGGGAAACAAACTGGCATTTGCCAATGATTCCTCCTACTATCTGCTATGCTCTCTTGAAGTTTACGACGATGACGGAAAATTTGAACGCAAGGCAGATATGTTCACCAAACGCACCATCAAACCGCATCAGGTTGTGGCCAGCGTGGACACGGCCTCGGAAGCACTCGCACTCTCAATTTCGAAAAAAGCCCGCGTGGATTTTGTGTATATGTCCCAGCTTACCGGCAAGGACGAAGCCGCGCTTATCTCCGAACTGCGTGGCGTCGTATTCCACGATCCCGTCCGGGATAAATGGCAGACTGCGGATGAATACCTCTCCGGCAATGTGCGGCAGAAGCTCCGGGACGCTGAGTTTTGTGTAGAACGGGGGTTTAAGGAGTACCTTCCCAATGTGGAAGCGCTCAAAGCCGCCCAGCCCAAAGACCTGGAGGCTTCCGAGATCGAAGTGCGTCTGGGCGCAACATGGATCGACAGGAAGTACATCCAGCAATTCATGGAGGAGCTGCTGGAGCCGCCCTATTATCTGCGCAGCAGTATCCAGGTGAATTTCGCAGCTTACACCGGCGAATGGAACATTGCGGGCAAAAACAGCGTTTCCTACAGCGACATCAACGCCTATGTGACATACGGCACCACGCGCGCCAGCGCCTACCGTATTCTGGAAGATACACTGAACCTTCGGGATGTCCGTATCTATGACACCGTGCAGGACCCGGATGGCAGAGAGCGCCGCATCCTCAACAACAAAGAAACGACATTGGCGCAGCAAAAGCAGCAGACCATCAAGGACGCTTTCCGGGACTGGATATGGAAAGATCCGGAACGGCGGCGGACGCTGGTGACGCAATATAACGAGCAATTTAACGCCACCCGTCCCTGTGAGTATGATGGCAGTCACATCACCTTTGGCGGCATCAACCCGGAAATCACCCTGCGGGAGCATCAGTTGAACGCCATTGCCCATGTGTTGTACGGCGGCAATACACTGCTTGCGCACGAAGTGGGTACAGGCAAAACCTTTGAGATGGTAGCGGCGGCAATGGAAAGCAAGCGGCTGGGGCTGTGCCAAAAGTCCCTGTTTGCGGTCCCCAATCACTTAACAGAGCAGTGGGCGTCGGAGTTTTTGCGGCTTTACCCATCCGCAAACATCCTTGTGACGACCAAAAAGGATTTTGAAACCCACAACCGCAAAAAATTCTGCGCCCGCATCGCCACCGGCGACTATGACGCCGTGATTATCGGTCACAGTCAATTTGAACGCATACCCGTTTCCCGTGACCGGCAGGAACATCTTCTGATAGAACAGATCGAAGAAATTGAAGATGGCTTGCAGGAACTGAAAAACAATCGGGCAGAGCGTTTCACGATCAAGCAGTTGGAGCGTACCAGAAAGAGCCTGGAGGCACGGCTGCAAAAGCTGATGGCCAATGACCGCAAGGATGATGTGATCACATTTGAGCAGCTCGGCGTGGACAGGCTCTTTGTGGACGAGGCGCACAATTACAAAAATTTGTTCCTCTATACAAAAATGCGGAACGTGGCGGGATTATCCACCAGCGATGCGCAGAAGTCCTCGGATATGCTCTTAAAGTGCCGGTATCTGGACGAAATCACCGATGGCAAGGGAGTCATATTTGCTACGGGTACGCCCGTATCGAACAGTATGACGGAGCTTTTTACCATGCAGCGGTATCTCCAGCACGACACCCTCCAGCAGAACGGATTGACCCACTTCGACGCCTGGGCGTCTACCTTTGGGGAAACACAGACAGCCATTGAGCTTGCTCCCGAAGGTTATACTCTTTTAAGACGATGGTTTAGGGTTCGTCTAAAATAGAAGTACATAACGATAAGGAGGTACTTCAAAATGGCGAAAACGCAATCAAAATTAAAGATGACGGCCCTTTATGAGCGTCTTTCGAGAGACGATGACCTTGCTGGGGAGTCCAATTCGATCACGAATCAAAAAAGGTACTTAGAGGACTTCGCTCACAGGAATAGCCTCGGTAACTGCCGTCACTTCACCGACGTGTAAATTTGAAATTGATACAATTTAATTATCACATTCTCAGGGTTTCACCTTTTAATTATTCCTATAGACGAAATTGGGCGAGGGTTTCATTCCTCGCCCTTATGGTTTCATGCCTTTCGATGAAGAAATGTGCGTCTGGAAACGGGTATTGTGTGGGAGTTACTTCACTTCAAAGCTGTGTAGAAATTCCATGACATCCTCTCTGCTTGCAGCGGCGTGAGCGTCTGCCATCGCCTTTGCACCTTCTTCTGATTTAACGCTCACCACAAATTCGATGCGGTCAATGATATGCTCGCCGGAAGGGTCAACGATAGCTTCACGGCATTTGAAATTGTAGGCACCCACGTCCAGGAGAACCACGTACTGCGCATTGTCGTTGGCAACAAACAGATAGTGACCCTTAATTCCGTTCACATCAATTGGGTAAGGACCATCGAGGTTCTCTGCAGGGCAGCCGTCCATCGTGTCGAGAAGTTCCTCTGCCGTATCGTCGAATTCCCTGAATCCAAGGGACACGCTCACAGTCGCAGCTTCATCCGCGGTACGGAAAACGATGTAGTTGGGTGAGTCCGAGTCTGCGTAGGTGACAATCCAGAAGCCCTCCGGCAGATTGAAAGATAAGCCCATCGGCTTGAGGTTCGGGTATAGCCGCCCGTCTTTGATTTTGAACATTTTTTCTTCCTCCTTGAGAATGTGATTTCCGAGTTGATTCGCTCGGTGTTGGTTATAATGCATCAGTTTTTGCGTCTTTACAAGTCCAAAAGTACGCGAGTAAAATACCCGTGCAGACACCAGTATATAAGAAAAAAAGCGGCCTTGTCAGCCGCTCAGTTGAGTATTCCTGTTGTTTAAACCGTGACCTCCGCACCGTTGTTGAAGGTAAAGCGAATGTCGTCTTTGCTGTAGACCGTCACGTAATCGACCAGTGCGTACCATGTGTCCTCGTCGAATTGCTCGTAGGTCTGTGGCAGTTTCTTTAATTCAGCGATGAAGTTCCGCATCATCTCCCTCTGTGCCTGTTTCAGGACGATGTCGGAGGTTACTTCATCAAGCAAGGCTTTGGTGCTTTCCGCCTTGCTTTCCAAGGCAGTGTACCTTGATTCGTACTCGTCCTGATTCTGCGCGACTCTGGCATTCTCGTAAATGCTGCGCTCCATCAGCTCCGACACCATGACCAGTTCCTCCTGCAGGGCTGTCTGTTTGGTTTCCAGCTCCTCCGTGGAAAAAGCCGTCTCTTCAATCGACTCAAACTCCGCAACGATGGCATCCTTGTCAGCGCAGAAGGCGTTGTGCCCCCATACCCGAATTGACAGACAGACAAAACAGTCGTATCATGGAAAGAAAAAAACACCCAAACGAGACTTCCAGAAAATACAAGGAGCAAACAAAATGGAGACAAAAAAGAAGAAAGGGGTTGCGCCGCCGCGCTACGACGACGCATTCAAGGCAGGAGCTGTTCAGATGGTAACGGTACAAGGCCGTCAGCCCACAGAGGTGGCCAGGGAGCTTG
>JAJBUU010000049.1 GCA_020860205.1 Oscillospiraceae bacterium
TTTGAGGCTCGTCTCGCTGCCTCCGCAGTTGCGTGAGAAAGAATAAGGAAGAATGCCTGCGATTCATTCAGGATTTTTGAGCATTTTTGTGTCCGTGAAAACGGGAAGGGCACAATTTATCTCCTCCCGCGTCATTTGCCGGTTTCGGCAGAGGGCGCGGTTAAATTTTTTGCCGTACTGTATTTTTTCACATCCGGCGGCGCAGAATAAAGGCTGTCAGCATCATTGCAGCAGAGAAAGGGAACAGGGGATTGGTTTATGAAAATGACGAATGAGGAATATGCAGCGTATATCAAGCAAAAAATGCCGCGTTCACCGCTTTGGAAGGATATGGCGCTGGCCTTTGTCATCGGCGGCGCGATTTGCTGTGTCGGACAGGGGTTGACGGATACATTTTCCGCGCTGGGTGCAAGCGAGGAGGATGCGGGGACATGGACCAGTATCGCGCTGGTGTTTCTCGGCGCGCTGCTGACCGGGCTCGGCGTTTATGACAGGCTTGCAGTCTGCGGCGGCGCTGGTACGCTGGTGCCGATCACCGGCTTTGCCAACGCGGTGGTTTCCCCGGCGCTGGAATTCAAGACGGAGGGCTTTATCGCAGGCATGGCCGCCAAGATATTCACCATTGCTGGCCCTGTCATCGTGTTTGGCATTTCGGCCAGCGTGATTTATGGCGCGATCCTGATGCTGTTTGGATAAGCTCCGCGCGCTGCCGCGGCGAAACAAACTCCGGTTGAGCGCAACGTGCAGGGGCGGGGCAGGGGTTCGCTCCTGCGGGAGCGGTTTATTTTCCCGACGTGGGCCCCGCGCGGGGAAAGCAGGTCGCTCACGCCGATTTATGCGGCGCTGCCTTAAAAATAAACGCTGTCGCCGTGGACTTTGTTCCCCGCCACTGGACAGGGACGGGAAAATATGGTATACTCCTCGAAAATATACGATAGAAATAGAAAAGGTGAATGGGATGAATCTGGGGCTGTCGCTTGCGTATCTGTTTTTTCTTGGCTCGCTTCTCGGCTGGGGATTGGAGCTGGTGTTCCGCAAGTTTTTTTCCAGCGCCAACCCGGAACATAAGTGGATCAATCCGGGATTTTGCATGGGGCCGTATGTGCCGCTCTATGGCGTCGGACTGTGTCTGCTCTACCTGATTTCCAGCGGCGCAGAATCTTTGGGTGTACATGAGAACGCATGGGGGCGTGTTGGGCTGTTTGTCTGCATGATGCTTGTATTGACCGCGATCGAATATATCGCCGGTCTGTTTTGTCTGCGCGTCATGAAGGTGCGCTTGTGGGATTATAGCAAGCAGCCGGGAAATTTTCAGGGGCTGATTTGCCCGTTTTTTTCCCTGGTTTGGGGCGTTGCGGGCAGTCTTTATTTTTATGTCATCCACCCATACACGTTGAATGCGCTGGGCTGGTTGCAGACGCATTTGGCGTTTTCTTTCGTTGTCGGTTATTTTTTCGGCGTATTTTCCATCGACGTGGTCTATTCGATGCAGCTTGTGGCGCGCATCAAGCAGTACGCGGAGGAAAACGAGGTCGTTGTCCGTTATGAGGCGCTCAAGGCGCACATCCAGAGCTTTGTCAACCGGAATGCGCAGGAGAACCATATCCGCTCTCCGCGCCTTCGCTTCTTTTTCCCCTTCCGTTCGCCGCGCTCGTTGAATGAGCATTTGCGGGAGGCCATCGAAACGCTGGAGGAACGGCGCCGCAAGCATATGAAATAGCAAAACCAACTCATGCCGCAGCTTTGTCCGTCGATTCGCGGACGGGGCTGCGGCATGAGTTTCAGGCAAGATAAAGTATTTTTAGTGGTCTGCAACGCGCAAGGCGGTAACGCATGATCCCGCAGGGCGTCGCAGTTTTTTGTTATGCAGTGCTTCCTTAAATCTCCACAGCGTCCATCGCGTCATGCAGGACGTCGGTGATGGCCTCGGAGAAAATGCGGTCGGCGTGACCGTGGAGCAGGTCAAGCGTTTCCATGACGGCAGGGAGCTTGATATTGCCGGTGGAGAACAGGTCTTGGTCAAAAATGAAGCGGGACTCCTTTTCCTGTACCACCTGCATTCCGTTGCCTGTACGCACATTGCGCCGCACCAGACCCGGCCCCGCGTGCAGCTTGATGCTGGCGTGTTCGTCCAGCTTCATTTCAATGTCAGTCGCGCATTTGTTGACGCTGCGCTCGTCCACGCTGTCAGAGTCCAGCACGCTGAGGTACTGCGGCTGGAACAGGTCGTTCCAGCGGCGCTCCTGCAATCCAAGACGCTCTCTGGAAACGCCGTTGACATAGCGCAGTCCGACCCGCTCAAAATAGGCCGGGCGGTAGATGCGGATGAACTGACCCAGCGGCTCGTCCAACGTGTGTGCAAAATCCTCCCAGCTCGTGTAGCGCATGGAGGAGAGGGCGATGAAGTTTTTCGTCAGGCTCAGCCGATAGCCGCCGTTTTCGGCAATGAAGCTGTGGTTCTGCACGGTTTTTGGCTCGCTGTTCGGCGCTGTGGCCAGCTTTTCTGTTTGGCAGCGGTAGACGGGGAAATTTTCCCGTATTGTGTCCTGGAACTCCGCCGGTTCCTTTGCCTCAATGGACAGAATGGTGGGAAAGCGAAGCTGGCAAATGACTTCGATCAACTGGTTCTTTTCGTAAATAAACGGTTTTCCTTCCGCAGATTTCATCGTGAATGATAGCCTCCGATCTTTCATGGGATATGGATGATGACAGAACGGTACAAAACCGCGTCAGTCGGTTTCGCGGGGGACGGCAAGTTCGTATTTCCCGCTGCGGAGCGTGGACAGGAGCTGCCGCAGGATAAGCGCGTTGTCCGCGTCGCAGCCAAGACGGAGCGAAACGGCCTGCGCGCTGGAGTTGCCCAGCCATATTTCCGCGCTGTAGGGAGCGCTGGCGTAAGCGTCCGCGTCCACGGCGGTTGAGAGGTCACAGTCGCAGAACACAAGCCCCTCCGTCTCCGCATAGCTGCGGCAGGCCTCCGAAAGTGCGGCGGGCGCGGCGACCAGCAGCACTGCCACGCGCGCCGCCTCAAACAGCAGCGCTGCCGTTTCCGGATAGTCTGTTTCCGGGTCGGACGTGCACCATACGCCGACGCTGTGTCCCTCTCCGATGGTTTGGCGTACCAGATCCGGGGCGTTCAGAACCTCCTCCGCCGTGAAAAAGAAACAGGCGTTCACGCCGCTCTCGGAGAGCGCCTCAAGAATGTCTTCCGTCGGCGCGCCTGCAAAGCTCAGCGTGACCTGCTCATCCTCGTGGCTCTCCTCCTCCTGCGGCGCGGCGGAGGAAACCGGCGCGGCTGTGGCCACAGGTGCGCTGGTGATCGCCGGGACCGCGCTGCCCGTCTGGTTGTAGTTTGTATAGTATGTCCGCATCACGGAGCGCGCCGCGCGCAGGAACTCCGAGTCGGTCAGGATCACATCATCTGAGGTGATGCGCAGAATGGTGCCGTATTCGCTGCCGGAAATGGTGGAATAGCTTACATCAAAAAACTGGCACATCAGCGTTAGCGGAAGGTACACGGTGCCTTTGTTGATGATGGCGGAGCCATCGTAAAAGGTGTTGTCCTGGTCGTAGGTGTCCCCGCCTTTCAGCTCAAAGAAAAGCTGCAAATCGTCTTTATAGAGAAAGGCTGTGGCTGCGGTATTGAAATAGGAATAGGAGATGCCAAGACCATAGTCGGTGAACGCATAGTAGGGGAGATAGGTCGCGCCGCCATAGGTGATGGCGCAGTTGATCAGCTCCGGCGGGAGCGTATCGTTAATGGAAACAAAGCTCAGGCTTTCCGCTGCGGAAACGCTGTTCCCTGCGGACGGCAGCAGCAGAAGCAGCAGCGCGGCAAACAGCAGCGCGGTGATCTTTTTTTTCAGCGAAAGTCCCTCCTTCCGAAACCGGCGGCGGACGGAAAAGAGCCGGCGCTTTTTTCAAAGCGACCGGCTCTCTGCGTTTCTTTCGGCAGCTCAGGGGACAAGAACCCGGCAGCTTGTGCTGACGCCGCCGCAGGTGGCGGTGATCGTGCATTCACCGGAGGCGACCGGGGTGACGGTGGCCGTCGTTGCGGAATCCTCCGAGATGGTGCAGACAGACTCGTCGCTGCTGCTCCACTCCACCTCCAGCTCGTCAAGCGCGTCTGTCGGATAGACGACGGCGGTGAGCGTGATGGAGCCCCATGTGAGCCGTTGTGTAAACTCGGTCAGCGTTGAGCCGGCATAAGTGATGCTGACGCTGGTCACAGTCGGCGTAGGCGTGGGCGACGGGGTGGGCGGAACGGTGGGCGGAACGGTGGGTTCGACCGTGTCGATCGGTGTGTCCGGCAGCTCCGTGTCATCTGTCTGGCTGTTCCCGCTCAGGCTGGCGGAAATCAGGACAATGACCGCGACGATGACCGCAACGATCAGGATGCAGCCAAAGATGAACTGCCACTGTGTATTGGAACCGGCTCTGGCGCTTGCCGCAGTGCCGGATTGTACGCTGGCGGTGGTGGGGGTCGCGCGGGAAGTTTGCTTGACATGGCGCGCCCCGCAATGCGGGCAGCGGCTGTGCAGCGCGGAAAACTTCTTGCCGCAGTGACGGCAGGTGATTTGTGGAATGAAACCCATGACTTCGCCACCTTTCTTTCTTTTCGGGTTTGCCGGGCGCAAACTATGCTCTGTCATAAATTCTATTCCGATTCTACAACTTTTCGCCGTTCCCGTCAAGTCATTTTTCACCTGCCGCCAGGGCGGCAGCATTTACTTCGCACGCATCTGAAAATACAGGTAAATTTTCACCCGCTCCGGTTGAACGCAATGTGCAGGAGCGGGTCGGGTTTCGTCGCTGCGGCGACAACCTGCTTTCGCAGCAAATCAAAACCGGAAATTGCGGCCTCGCATGGGAAAAACAGGGAAGGCATCACCGCGCAAATGCCGCTGAAAACCGGCGGCGCAGATGTCTCAGATCGTCAGCGTCCCGCTCTCGTCCTCCAACAGCAGGAGGATCTTTTCCTGCGCGCCGCTGACGGCGTTTACATAGATGATGCAGTGGCTCCCGTCGGCATTGGCGCACTTGAATTCGTGGCAGAGCGTCTCGTACTGCCCGTCGGACGGGACAAGCGCCATCTGGTGCGCGAGGATGCGCAGCGCGGAGGGAACAGCGGCCTGCGCGTCCACCGTGCTGACCGCAACCTCCGGCAGCGTGCGGACGCAGTGGGCGGTCAGATAGCCGCGCGATTCAAACGCGCAGACCGCGCCGGTATCCAGCGCCACGGAAACCTTGACCAAATCGGAATAGCACAGCACATCGTCCTGCTGCCACGCAAAATTGACGGTTAAAATTCCACCCTGCGTCATATAATAAGTTTCCGCCATGTCCAAATAGCCCGCGTCCTGCAAAAAGCGCGCGGCCGTGGCAACGGCCTCCTCTGCGGAAACCGCGGCGCTCCCGACCGGACGGGATGAGAGCATACTCAGCACCGCGCCGCCCTGTTTTGTCACGCTGACGAAATAAGACGCGCCGCCATCCGCATCGGCGGCAAAGGTATAGCAGGGCAGCTCGCCCGCCGTTTCGCCGGTGGCATAGACCTTTGCCTTGCCAACGCCGAGCAGTCCGGCGGCGGTTTCCCGCGCCGCCTCCTCCGTCACCTCCGACAGACCATCCAGCGCCTTCGGCGCGGCGCCTGTCAGATGTTCAGAGAAGGGGCCGTCATAAATCAGCGATGGGACCTCCAGGAACTCCTGTTCGATCAGACGGAAGCTCTCGCCGAAGGAGCCGACTGTTTCCTCCTCTGTACCGTCCAGCGTCTGCTGCGCGCGTTCCAGCTCCCGCAGCGTCAGACGTCCCGCCTGCAAATCCGATTGCAGACTTTTCAAATTCAGCGTCAACACGGATGCGGTTTCGGAAAGCCCCTGCAAATTTGCCAGCTCCTCCTCGGAGAGCGCGTCGCCTCCGGCGGCGGCGCGGGAGAGGGCATAGGCATAGTCCCCGACGCGGCTGATGAAGCCTGCGGTCTGTTCCAGCTCCTGCGCGCCATAGGGCAGCGCGCCGAGGGACATCTGCGCGGTCATCGCCTTGCCGAATATCTCTGTACACAGGTTCCCTGTCATGGCGGGTGAGGTGGCATAAACGCTCTTTTGCAGCGCCGCGTCCACCTCCGTCATGGCGGTGACAAGCTCGCTGAAGGCGTGCTGGTAGTGGTTCTCCGTTTCGCGCTCGGCGCGCAGCGCGCGCTCATAATTTGTTCCGGCCAGTATGCCAAATGCCGCGGCCACCGCGCAAAGATAGGAGATCAACCGGATCATCGGTCTGCGCCTGCTTTTGTTCATGCAAATTTCACGTCCTTTTCCGCAATAGTTTTTGCCGAAGGCGCGCGTTTTATGGGCAGAAAATTTTGCCGCGCCGAAAAGTGAAAAGTATTTGTGGAAAATACTTGACTTTTTGAAAAGATAATGTTACATTGTTGTCAACTTCCACAAGCGCTTATGGGTGGAAGGGATAAATTTTTTCTTGTTGGAAAGGAAGAACTGCAATGAAAAAAACAAACGTATGGAAACGCACGCTGGCACTGGCCGCTTCTGCCGCCCTGCTTCTGGGGTGCGCAGGCTGTGGCAGCTCTGGCTCCGGCACGGAGTCCGGCGGTAGCGGGGACGGAACGGACGCATACCTGATCGGCTACAATACATGGGGTGCGGGCGTCGCCGTGTTTGAACAGATGATGATCGAAATCCCGTTCAGCATCGAAACGCTCGGCGGAGAGGCCTCCGGCGCCAGCGATGACTTTACCGCGGATACGGAGCTGAACAACATCAAAAACTTCGTCTCTGCCGGTGTGGACGGCGTCCTGATGCAGTGCGCCGCCAGCACCACGCTGTCTGAAGCCATCTCCGTCTGCGAGAGCGCGGGCATCCCGCTGGCGATGGGTATTTTCCCCTCCACGCCGGAGGATCGCGCGGCCATCGAGAGCGACATTTATGTCGGCTGCGGCTATGCCGATCTGGTGACGGACGGCTATAACGCCGGTTCGGAGGCTGCGGAAGCCGGCTACAAAACTGCGGTCATCATCGGCGGCAACCTGGGCGACCCCAACAACGATGACCGTGTGGAAGGCTTTACCGATGCGTTTGAGTCCGCCGGCGGCCAGGTCGTGGACACCGCCCGCTGCACCAGCCCTGCGGAGGCGCTGGAAAAGGCAAACGCGCTGCTCTCTGCCAACCGTGACGTGGACATGATTTATTGCATCACATCCGACTATGCGCCCGGCACCATCACCGCGCTGGAATCCCTGAGCCTGGAGATCCCGGTTTACGCCAGCTCCCTGAGCGTTGAGGTCCTGGACTATGTCCGCAACGGACAGATCGTCCGCACGTCTTATGGCAACGATTTGGGACAGGGCTTCGCCGTCGCGCTGCTGTTCAACTATCTGGACGGACACCAGATCCTGGATGACGAGGGCAATGTGCCTGATCTGGGCATGGTTCCCTTCCGCGTGGACGCGGAGAATGTGGAAGCTGTGGTCGATCTGTTCTTTACGGACGGCGTACATCCGTTCTCCCAGAAAATGCTGGAAACGCTGGCATGGAGATATAATGAGAGCGTCACCTATCAGGACTTTGTGGACATGATGGACAGCATTGAGAGCGACGCGGTGGCATATCTGGCCTCCATGCAGTGAGGGCGCGTCTGCTGCCTGTCGGATCAAAATAAAGGCATTACCGCATGAACCGGCGGGAGGGGCTGGCACAAAACAGCCGCCAGACGCTTTTGCGCGGTGATGCCGAACCGGAAAACCCAAGCCCCGTGTCCCGCGCCGGAGCCTTTCCGCGCGGGACACGGCAAGCAGCATCAGAGAGGTGACATCCTTGTCAAATAAAATTTCTGCGCAGAGCGAAAAAACGCAGATGCACCCGGCGCTTTTTTTCCTCCTGTTTCTGGCGGCTATCGCGGTCTGTGCCTGTATCGCCAACCTTTTGACCGGCGGTATGTTTCTGGAAGTCAGCAATGCAAAGGCCATCTTCTGCAACTGTATCTATCCCTGCTTTGTCGCGTGGGCGCTGTGCTTCATGTTTGCCTGCGGTTATACCGACCTGTCTCTCGGCGGCGTTGTGGTGCTGGGGTCCTTCGCGGCCTGCGCCTGCGGCAATGCATGGGGCTATCCCGGCCTGCTCATCGGTTCTCTGGTCGTGGGGACGCTTTTGGTCTTTTTTAACTTTTTTATTTTTGCCTTTACCAAAATCCCCTCGTGGATCGCCAGCATCTCCCTTGCCATGATTTATGAGGCCATCGCGGTGTTTCTGCGCGCCAACACAGGCACCCGTACATATTTCGCGGCGGAGCTGAACCGCTCCC
Organism: Oscillospiraceae bacterium; assembly: GCA_020860205.1. Lineage (GTDB taxonomy): Bacteria > Bacillota > Clostridia > Oscillospirales > Oscillospiraceae > RGIG7114. Next base: position 8,317 of record JAJBUU010000049.1, read on the forward strand.
TGCGCGGGCTTGCGCTGTGGCCGACGAACCTGATCGTCCTTATCATCGCGCTGCTCATCATCTATGTACTCTATAACCGCACGGGACTTGGTATGAATGCACGCGCCATCGGCGGCAACGCTGATGTTTCCAAAGTGCTGGGCATCAATATCAACCGCACGCTGCTTTGCATCGGCCTGCTGTGCGGCATCCTCGTCGGCTTTGCCTCCGCCATTCAGGAGAGCTATAATGTCCTGACCACCGCCATGTCCGGTCTGGTCAGCCTGCAAATGATCTATAAGCCGCTGGCCATCGCCCTGCTGGCACAGGTGCTGCAAAAGCGCATCAACATCATTCTGGCTGTGCCGTTCTGCGCCCTGATTATCTATGGCATCTTCAACCTGATGACCTTTTTTGGCGTACCGTCCGGAACGCTTCAGGACCTGGTGCTTGGCGCATTCCTGATCCTGTTCGGCGCGATTGGTCAGAAGGGGACAAAGGAGGTCGTAAAATGAGCGGACCGATTTTGGAGATACACGGCCTGAACAAGTCCTTTGGCCCGACTTATGCGAACCGGAATATCGACTTTACGCTGGAGCGGGGCGAAATACGCGGTCTGATCGGAGAAAATGGCTCCGGAAAATCCACGCTGCTCTCCCAAATCGCGGGCATTTACCCGCCGGACAGCGGGGAGATGTTCATCGGCGGCGAACCCTACCGGCCCAAAAATGTGCAGGACGCTTATGCGCGGCGCGTTTCCATGGTTCTGCAGGAGCTGGGCGTGGTTGGCAATCTGCCGGTGGCGGTCAACGTGTTCTTTGGCCGTACAAAGCAGTTTACAAAATTCGGCATCGTGGATGTGAAAGCGGTCAACCGTGCCACGGTGGAACAGTTTGAGCGCTGGGGCCTGCCCATGCCGCCGCTGAACCAGAATGTTGGCAGCATGATGATAGAGACGCGCAAGATGATCGAGCTGACACGCGCCATGTCCATCGAACCGGAAATCCTGCTGCTGGACGAGGTGACGCAGTCCCTTTCGCTGAACAACCGACAGAAGCTCTATGCCCTGCTGGAAACGCACAAAAAGCTGGGGCACTCCGCCATCGTTATCACACATGACGTGGAGGAGATGATCGAAATCTGCGATACCATCACCGTCCTGCGCGACGGCGCCGTGGTGGGCAGCGTCCGCTGTGACCAGACCACGCCGGATGAGGTCAAGTACATGATGGTCGGGCGTGAGATCAGCGGCGGCTATTACCGCGAGGACAACGACGTGAACGACGGGGGAGACGTGGTGCTGCGCGTCAGCGATCTTTCCGTCAGCGGTGAGCTGGAGGACATCGCGTTTGACGTACACGCCGGGGAGATACTGGGCTTCTGCGGCTTGAGCGACTCCGGCATACACGCCGTTGGCCGCGCCGTATTCGGCCTCTCCAGGCACAGCAGCGGCGATGTTTATCTGGTGCCGAACGACCTGCACGTCACCAGCCCGACGCAGGCGCTGCGCAACAATATGGGCTATGTCCCGAAGGACAGAGATGCGGAAGCGCTGATGATAAACGCATCCATCCGCGAGAATTTTTCCCTGCCATCCTATACCGAGATGGAAGGCGCGGCGGGCTTTATCTCCCCGAAGCGGATGAAAAAGCTCTCGTCCGACATGGTGGAGCGGCTTTCCGTCAAGTGCGAGAGCATCATGCAAAAGGCCAGCTCCCTCTCCGGCGGCAACAAGCAGAAGATCAACCTTGGCCGGTGGCTGGCGAAGGATTTGAAGCTGCTGATTCTGGACTGCCCGACCCGCGGCGTGGATGTTGGCGTGAAGGCCTATATCTACACGCTGATGAAAAACGCGCAGGCGAGCGGCATCGCCACCATCCTGATTTCCGATGAACTGACGGAGGTTCTGGGCATGGCGGATCGTCTGCTGGTCATGAAGGACGGACGGATCACCAAAGAAATCCGTCGGGATGAGAATTTCAGCGAGCAGTCGGTCATCGAGGTAATGATATGAAAAAGAAACGTAACATCAGCTTTCATGACGTTGTACCCTTCGTCGCGTTTTTGGCGATTTTCCTGTTTTTCACCATCGCCAGCTATAATTCCCGCACCGGCACATTTCGGATGCTGACGCTGATGAATCTGACCACCATACTGGAACAGGCCATGCAGACCATTGTTGTCGCCTGCGGCACACTGTTTGTCGTTTCGCAGGGCAGCACGGACCTTTCCGTCGGCGTCAATCTGGCGCTCAGCGGCGTGGTCGGCGTATGGGTCGGCTATGCCACCGGGATGCCTTATCTGACCATTCCGGTCATCCTGCTGGTGGGACTGCTGCTTGGACTGTTCAACGGCTTTATCGTGGCCAGGCTGAAGGTTTCCTCCTTTATGCTGACCATCGCCATGTTGATCGGCATTCGCGGCCTTGTCAATTTCATCCAGACAAAGACAGATGTGCAGCGTCTGCCGGAGGAACTGGGTTTCCTCACCAACAGCGGCGTGAAGATCGCGCTGTTCCTCGTGATTCTGGTCGTCATGGCGTATCTGTTTGAGTTTACCAAACTGGGGCGTTATAGCCGTGCCATTGGCGAGAACGAAAACACCGCGCGCTTTGTCGGCGTGCCTGTCACGAAGATGAAGATCATCGCTTTTTGCCTTTCCGGGCTGATGGCCGGGTTCGGCGCGATTTTTTCCCTTGCCAACGTGGGTGCGACCAGCCAGCAGATGGGTTCGTTCCTCGAAATGCGCGTGGTCATGGCCATCCTGCTCGGCGGCGTTCTGGTCACGGGCGGCACTTCGGCCAGGTTTTATAAGATCCTGCTTGGCTCCTTTTCCATCCAGATCATCATCAATGGTCTGGCACTGATGAATAAGTCGGACAGCTATATTTCTCAGTCTGTGCAGGGTATCCTGCTGTTGCTCATCCTGTTCCTGAGCGCGCAGGCTGGACACCGGCGCAAGCGCGCCGCCAGCGAGAGCGAAGCGGTGGGAGAAACGCTCCCGGAACCGCCCTCATCGGGAAGTAAACAATACTGAATGATTTGAAAAGCACAAGAGAACCGGTACGCTGACCGGTTCTCTTGTGCTTTTGGTTTTGTTGCGGGGCAAGTCGGTCTCGTCGCTGGGAATAGGGTTTCGTCGCCGGTGGGAGCGAAACCACCCCCAGCGACAAGACGTTTTCTTAATAATTTAGAAAAAAGCGCTTGCAAGATGGGGGGGGGGGTTATGTGTATATAACCATTGCCAATGAGGTGTCTATAAAAAAAAAGGCGCGG
>JAJBUU010000064.1 GCA_020860205.1 Oscillospiraceae bacterium
GTTCGCGCTGAATTTGGATACCGTGGGGATTCTCAAGGGGGCGTTTGCTCCCTTGAGCCGTTAGGGGGAAAAGGTCTTGGAGAAGGGGGACATTCGGCAGTCCCCCTTCTCCAAGCGCGTCTTTGCCTACTTTCGCCGCGTAGCGAAAGTAGGTCGCTCCCGCAGGAGCGAAACTTCCTGTGTCTTTGCCTAACGAGTGCCCTGCAGGTATAAGCGCCCTGCGCGGGTATTCGCCGCGTAGTGAAAGCAGGTCGTCGCCGCAGCGACGAAACCGACCAGCTCACGCAGGAGCGAATCCCTGCCTACCCGTGCACATTGCAGTCAACCGGAGCGGGTAGAAATTCACCTGTATTTCCAAAAGCAAACGAAGAAAAGTAATTGCTCTCGCCCTGACCAGCCCACGCAGCGCGGGCGGACGCGATGCTTACAGATATTCCAGCTCCCCAAAATACCAGCCGCAAACGCCGTTTCGCTTGACAAAGAAGCCGCGGCTCGTTTCCGTCACGACGGACACGAGATCGCCCGCATCCAATGGAAGCACATAGTCGGTACTGTCGTTGACGATGGTCGTGCCGTTCCGAACGCGGCGGATGCGGCTGGTCAGCACATCCATCTCGTAGCCGGTGCGCAGATGGCGGATGCGGGAGAACTCCGCGCCGCGTTCCAGCACCTCCACTGCGGCGTCGCCCCAGCGGATATAGTAGCGCTGCGCGCGCGTGCGCTGCCCGCGCTTCACACGCGCCAGCGGGAAGCGGTCATACGCAATATGGGAAAACGCCTCGCTGCCGTCCTCCGGGATGATCAGCGCATTGAGCTGCCCTTCCTCCCGCAGAACGCAGCCGCCGTCGATGCTGACGATGCGCGACGCGAGGTCGATCAGCGGGCTTGCGTCCTCAATGTCACGGTAGAGCATGACCGGCCAGTGACCGACAACGACCCATTTTTCAAATGTCCGCCCGCAGGTCAGAAAGCTGTCGTATTTCAGGCAGTTCCATGCGTCCCAATTCGCCGGTTCGCCCGGCGGCAGGCCGCCGTGGACAAAGGTATAGTGCGGCGTTTCCAGAATTTCCGGCGCGCGGCGCAAAAAAGCCAAATTCCCGTGGGAACGCCTCCGCCGCCGTGTCGCGCAGGCGGAGATAATCCATGTCCGGCCCCGGCGCGATGCCAAGCTCGTCGCACATCTGGCGCAGCAGGCAGTTCGGCGCGTGCTGAAAATACCAGAGGTTGCTCTCCGGCGAGCCGACCTGATAGAGAAACGGGTACCACCAGTCGCAGTTGCCCGTGACAAAATGTACCGTATGCGTTTCCGAAAGCGAGATGATATAACGCAGCACGGCCAGACTGTCCGGACCCTTTTCCAGCAGGTCGCCCACCAGGATCAGAATGTCATCCGGGGAAAACGCGGCCTTTTCCAACAGTCCCTTCAAATAGCACAGACTGCCATGCACGTCCGAAACCGCCAATATGCGGCGACCTGGTGGCAGCACAAGCTGACGGATGCGCGGCGGAAAGGTATGCAGCGGCGCGCCGCCGTGACGCGGAATCCCGAAGGTCATTACAGCGCCTTTTCCATGATGAACAGGCGACCGCCGCTGCTCCCGGATGTTTCTCCAACCGTATGGAACTGGCAGGCCGTATAAAACGCAATTGCGTCCGTGTTGCCCTCGTATACGCACAGGCGGGCACGTTTGTAACCCATGCGACGGAACACGCTGACTGCGTGACCGATGAGCTGCACGCCCAGCAGCGCGCGGCGGCAGTCCTCCTCCACATAGCAAAGGCAGATCCAACCTGTATGCTCCGCGCGGCTGCGCTCCGTGTCCAGCTCCGTGATGCCGACAACGGTATCATCCGGGCGGACAATCGTGACCAGCGCATCCGGACAGGCCGCAACGTGTCGCGCAGCGGCGTCCAGATATATCGGCGCCTGAAAGCCGTCGAGCGAGCCGTGTACCGCCCGCCAGGTCTTTTCATAGCAGGAGGTGTAAAGTCCCGGATATTTGCGCGGGTCCAGCCGCTGAAAGCGGATGTTGTTCAAATCCACGCGCCCCGGTTCCTTCCACCAGTCCTGCCGCGCCAGCGTACTGAGTCCGGCGGTCAGCAGATGACTGTTGTCGTTGCTCTGCTCCACGGTGAACGCGCCGCCTTCGCAGCGCAGGCGGGAAACGGCGGTGTTGTCCCCGTGCGGGATTTTGTAAATTTCCCGCGAGGGGACAGCGAGTATGGCGGCCAGCAGTGCACGGATGGCCATGCCGTGGCTGACAACGGCGACGCTCTGCCCATCGTGCCGCGCCGCGATCTCCGTCACGGCTTCCAGCATCCGGCGCTGGAGCGAGAGAAAGCCTTCCGCGCCTTCCGCGTGCCACGCGGCGGGATCGTTGTTGAATGCGTCCATCATCTCCGGCTCGGCATACGCGAGGTCCCCGAACGGACGATCCTCCCAGACGCCGAGCGCCATTTCCCGCAGCCGTGGCTCCAGATGCAGCGGCAGCGCATGATATTTTGTGATCGCTCCGGCGGTGCGCTGTGTGCGGCGCAGGTCGCTGGAATAGAGCGCGTCCAGCGGCACGGTGCGAAAGCGTTCCGCCAGCGCGTCAAGCTGCTTTTCGCCCTTTGGCGAAAGCGCCGCGTCATACTGTCCCTGCGCGCGGCGGTACAGATTTCCCTCCGCTTCCGCGTGGCGAATCAGGTAAAGCGTAGTCATTGCGTTGTGGTTCAACCCCTTTTTGCAATTTGTATATGTGTGTTTAATTTGTGTATTTCAGACGATTCCTTAGAGCAGCGGCGTCCCGCGGAAACTTTTCACCATAGCTTTGTTGCAAAAGCTCAAAATACACAAAGCATTACCCACGAGGGGTATGTCTGCGTTTTTGCGCCTTGTTCTGACGAAGCGTTTCTGCGCGATCCGCGCCTGTCGCATGATGCGGTGTTGGCTTTATTGTTCTGTGACGCTGTGCAGCAGTGCTTATAGCACAAATCCGCCGTCTGCGGTCAGCACCTGTCCGGTGATGAAGCCTGCGCCGTCTCCGGCGAGAAATTCCACCGCAGCGGCGATGTCCTCCGGTGTTCCAAGCCGTCCCAGCGGCGTGGCCTGCGCCAAATCGCGCAGCGTGTCCTCACCCAATGTGCGCACCATGTCGGTATCCACCACGCCGGGGGCGACGCAGTTGACCCGGATACCGGTTGGGGCAAGCTCCATCGCAAGGGAGCGCGTCAGGCCGATCAGTGCCGCCTTTGTTGCGGAGTAGACGGTTTCGCAGCTCGCACCGTGCAGTCCCCACATGGAGGACACCGTGACGATGCTGCCCGCGTGGGCGTGCAGCATATCCGGCAGCACGGCCTGTATTGTGTGGTAAGCACCTCGCACATTTACGTCAAAAAAGCGGTTCCAGTCGGAATCTTTTACGTCCTGAAACTGCATTTGTCCGGCGATTCCGGCGTTGCTTACCAACAGGGAAATCGCGCCGAAGCGCTCCCGCACTGCCGCCGCCATTGCATCCACTGCGGCGCGGTCAGAAACATCCGCCTGAAACGGCATGGCTGCGCAGCCGGCTTCGGTCAGCGCGGCGCACAGCGATTCTGCCATGTCCCGCCGTTCCCGATAGTTGACGCAGACCGCCCAGCCGCCGCGCGCCAGCCGCTCCGCAACGGCGCGCCCGATGCCGCGCGATGCGCCTGTAACAATCGCAGTTTTTTGCATTTTTCATGTCCTCCCGCTTCTGCAAGATGGTTTCCCGCCGGTCAGACGGTTCCCCGTCCGGCTGCTCGTATTATACCGCAGGCCGTGCGGAAATGTCTACAGAAAAATTGAACGCAGGGGCGGCGCATCGCGCCGCCCCTGCGTGGTTCCTGTGTTTGCAGTCTTTCCTGCTGTCGTGTTTGCTGTGCAAGCGGCGAAATTCAGGTTTTCCCGCTCAATCCAAAGAACTGATGATTTTGCCGACGGACTGCGCCAGCCTAGTCAGAAGGGTAATTTTGCAGGTTTTGTCGCCGGAAACCGGGTTTCGTCGCTGCGGCGACGACCTACTTTCGCTGCGCGGCGAAAGTAGGCAAAGACGCGCCCAAAGGGAAACCCTTCCGAATGGGTTTCCCTCCGGAACCACCCTTCCTGAGCGGCTTAAAGGGGCACTGCCCCTTTAAGAAAACCCCGTGCGGGACGGAGAAACAGCATCAATTTTTATGCTTTACCCTACCATTTGCACGGGTTCTTTATGCTTCGCCTTATCGCTTGCGTGGGGTTATCCAAAAGGGGCGCGCCCCTTTTGGCCGTTGGGGAGAGGTACAGGAGAGGGGGATTCGGAACCCCCTCTCCTGTTGTGCCTTTGTTTCCTTTCCTCACACAAGGAAAGGAAATCGTCGCCGCAGCGACGAAACCCTCCTGTGCCTTTGGTTATTTTCCCCACGTCGGGAAAATTGATCGTCGCTTCAGCTCTGTTATTCGTCCAGCCGCAGGGTCATCAACAGCGCGTCCTCGCGGGGGCGCTCGTAATAGTCCTTCCGCCGCCCCACCGTGCGGAAGCCATGCTTTTCATACAGGGCGATGGCGGCGGCGTTGCCCACGCGCACCTCCAGCGTCAGAAAAGAGAGAAAAATCGCGCGGCTGCGGGCGATCAGTTCCCGCAGCAGCGTGTCCGCAATCCCACAGCGGCGCCACGGCGCGGCGACTGCAATATTGGAAATATACCCCTCGTCCAGCACATACATCAGCCCGCCGTAGCCCACGGTTTCGCCGTCCATGCGTGCGGTGAGGAAAATGTGGGAATTTTTGTCGAGCTGCATCCGCAGCATCGTTTCCGTCCACGGAACAGAAAAGCTCTGCTGCTCGATTTGCTGAATCTGCGGCAGCAGCGATTCATCCGCGTCCTGAATCAGAATGTTCATGTTTCCGTCTCCTCCCCGCGCAGCTCCGATGCCAGCAGCCGCGTTTCGCGCCGCAGCCGCCGGAGAACCGGCATCCAGCCGTTTGCTTCCTCCGGCGGCAGAATGTCTGTTTCACCCAGACAGAGAATGCGCGCGTCAAATTTCGGATAGCGCGCCGCCAGCGCGTCCGCCTGTTCCAGCGTCATGCAAAGCGTCACGTCATAGCGTTTCAGCAGCGTCCTGTCCGCCGGGAGCGGGCGTTCCATGCGCAGATTCATGCGCCGCGCGGCGCTTTGCAACGCTTCCGGTATCTCGGACGGCGCGCCGTTCAGACAGGCGGCGGCGCAGGGGATGTCCGGCGCGTTTGTGCAAAACAGCGCTGCTGCGGCGGATGCAAGCAGCCCATCATCGGACGCAAAGAGAATGCTGTCCGCCTCCAGCGGCTCCATCTGCGCCAGCTCCTCCTGCCAGCGCGCGGCCTGTTCCTCGTCCCAGCGCTCCAGCGTGCGGTCTCCGGCGCGGCTCTCCACATGATGGGTCAGCTCGTGGCGCAGCGTTTTTTTCAGTTCTTCGGCCAGCACTTCATCCGCCGCGTCCGGGAATACGATGGGGAATGAACCATAAAATATCTCGATATAGCGCCCCATGCTGTCGTTGTGATAAAGTCCCAGCAGATAGCGTCCGTCGTCGCTCCGGCGCGCCTCCTGCAATAGATTCACACCGCCATTCAGCCCGTCAAAAATGCCCTCCGGCAACTCCTCCATCGCCGCGTCCAGCAGCGCGCCCGCCTGCTCAAAGCTCAGCATACTCAATGCGCCTCCGCCCAGCTGCGGCCGATGTGCGCGTCCACGGTCAGGGGAACGGAGAGTTCCGCTGCGTCCCGCATGGACTCCATCTCCTCCACCAGAATGTCCTGCACCTGTTCCGCCTCGTCCTCCGGACACTCCACGATCAGCTCGTCGTGTACCTGCAAAATCAGCCGACCACGCAGCCCCTCCGCCCGCAGACGATGGAACACGCGTACCATCGCCAGCTTGATGAGGTCGGCTGCAGTCCCCTGTATCGGCATATTCAACGCGACCCGCTCTCCGAAGGAGTGCTGGGCGTAGTTGCTGCTTTTCAGCTCCGGCAGCGCGCGGCGGCGTCCAAAGAGCGTGGAAACATACCCGTCCGCCCTTGCCTGCGCCACAATGCGCTTCTGGTAATCCCGCACCCCGCTGTATTTTTCCAGATAGGCAGCCATATACGCCTTCGCCTCCGCAACGGAAACGTCGATGTCCTGCGCGAGCGACCACGCGGAAATGCCATAGACGATGCCGAAATTGACCGCTTTGGCATGACTGCGCTGCAGCTTCGTCACCTGCGAGAGCGGGATACCGAACACCTGCGAAGCGGTGACGGCGTGGATATCTTCGCCGCCGGCAACGGCGGCGCGCAGGTTCTCATCGCCGGAGATATGCGCCAGCAGGCGCAGCTCGATCTGACTGTAGTCCGCATCCACCAGTACTCTGCCCTCCGGCGCGACGAACATCTTCCGGATCTGTCCGCCAAATTCGCGGCGGATCGGGATGTTCTGCAAATTCGGCTCCGTGGAGGAAAGCCGGCCTGTCGCTGTCACAGTCATCTGAAAGCTGGTGCGGATCCGTCCGTCCGGGGAGATGACCTTCAGCAGTCCATCGGCATAAGTGCTTTTGAGCTTTGTGAGCATTCGGTAATCCAGGATCTGGTTGACGATGGGGTGCTTATCGCGCAGCTTTTCCAGCACGTCCGCGCTGGTGCTCCAGCCGCGCTGGTTTTTCTTTCCGGCAGGGAGCATCAGCGTTTCAAACAGAACCTCGCCGAGCTGCTTGGGGGAATTGATGTTGAACGATGTACCGGCATAGCCCCAGATGCTCTGTTGCAGCGCGTCGATGCTGTCTGTCATGCTCTCGCCAAACTCGGCCAGCGCCGCGCGATCCACAAGGAAGCCCTCGCGCTCCATATCGGAAAGGACGGGGCAAAGCGGAAGCTCCACTTCGTAATAAAGCCGCTCCATTCCGTCCTCTGCAAGCTGCCGTTTCAGCGTTGGGTAAAGCGCAGCCACAGCGGCGGCCAGCGCCGCGCGGTGCGCGCGCGTTTCCGCAGCGGTCTGCGTTTCATCCGCAAGCAGCGAGAGCTGCCCGTCGCGCTCCTCCGGCGCGTGCCACGGCTCATATCCGCAATAGCGCACACAGAGGCGGGGCAGCTCATAGCTGCCCGCCGTCGCGTCCAGCAGATAGGCGGCCAGCGCGGTATCAAATATCCATCCCTCCGGCGGCACGTCCAGCTCCAGCAGCGCGCGCTGGAGATTCTTTACGTTGTGTCCCACCTTTCGGATGTCCGGGGCAAAGAGCGCGCGGAGCGCCGCCGTATAATCGGTGGCGGGGGCAAAGCTGTCCCGTTCCAGCACATAGCAGACGCCGCCCTCCGGCATAACGGCGGCAAAATCCAGCTCCGGCAGGCACCAGTAGCAGACGGAATCTGCCGCGTGCAGCGCTGCCACCGCCGCATTCACCGCAGATAAATCGGGCAGCAGAACGATCTCAACCGTCGGCTGCGCCGACTCTGGTTCCGTCGTCTGCTCCGCCGGGGGCGAAACATGAAATTTTTCGATATATTTTGTGAACCCCAGCCGCAGGAAGAGCGGATAGAGCGCGTCGCTGTAGTGTCCGTTCCAGCGGGTCTGCTCCGGCGTGACCTCCACCGGCACGTCCGTCACGATGGTCGCAAGCTCATAGCTGAGGCGCGCCATGTCCGCTCCGGCCACGAGCTTTTTTCGCACGCTCTCTTTCATATCCGGCGTATCCAGCCCGGCATAAATCGCGTCGATGCCGCCATAACGGCGCACGAGGGCGGAGGCGGTCTTTTCTCCCACGCCAGCCACGCCGGGTATATTGTCGGATGCGTCGCCCATCAGCGCCTTCAGGTCGATGATCAGGCCAGGCTCAAACCCGTATTCCTCCCGAAAGCGCTCCAGCGTATAGTCCAAGGTCTCCGTCTGCCCCTGACGGGTCTTGACATGGAGGACGTGGGTGTGTTCCGTGATGAGCTGGAAGGCGTCGCGGTCACCGGTGACGATGACGCACTCGTCGCCGCACTGCTCGCAGCGGCGGGAAAGCGTGCCGAGCAGGTCGTCCGCCTCGTATCCGGCCAGCTCCATCCGGAATATTCCCATCGCGTCCAGCACTTCCTTCAAAATCGGGATCTGTATCTGAAGGTCCTCCGGCATCCCCTTGCGCTGCGCCTTGTATCCGTCGTAGCGCAGGCGGCGGAAGGTCGGCTCGTGCAGGTCAAACGCGACAGCCACGCCGTCCGGACGCTCCTGCTCCAGCAGACGCTGGAGGATGGAGAGAAAGCCATAGACCGCATTGGTCGGCGTTCCGTCCGGCGCGTTGAGCATCCTTAAGCCGAAAAACGCGCGGTTGACAAGGCTGTTTCCGTCGATTGCAAGCAGTTTCATACAGATTCCTCTTTCCTCACGGGCTGATCCGCCCCCAGCTTCCGGTAAACGGTAAAATACATGGTGAGATAACAGGCCGCGCCGCCGACCAGATCCGAGATCGGCTCCGCCCAGAATACGCCGACGGCTCCCATACCGCCGACGCCGGGCAGCAGGAATATCAGCGGAACGACAATGACGATTTTGCGCAGGAGCGAGAATGTTACCGCCGAACCGGAGCGGCCAAGGCTTAAAAACACGCCCTGTCCTGCCATCATCAGCGACATGAAGATGAAGCCGCAGAAATAGATGCGCATGGAGGGAACGGCCACGGTCAGCATCGCCGGTTCGTTGTTGAACACAGAAACGATCACGCGGGTAAAGAGCATGATGCAAAGCCACATTGCTCCGGCGTAAGCGACGCTGGCACAGCTTAAAAACCGGATGCCCTGCTTCACGCGGCTGTAAATGCCCGCGCCATAATTATAGCTGATAACCGGCTGCGCGCCGTCGCGCAGGCCACTGTTGACCATAAACGGAACCTCATGTACGGAGTTGATCACCGTCATTGCGCCGATATAGAGGTCGCCCAGATCGCCGCCATAAGCGGCAAGCTGTACGTTGCTGGCAATCTGCACGATGCAGTTTGTGATATTCATCACAAAACCGGTCATCCCCAGCTTCAGGATGCGTGGGAGAACGTCCCGACGCGGCATGAGATTTTTCAGCTTCAAATCCAAAATCGCGCGGCGGCTGAGCAGGAACTGCATTGCCCAGACCGCGCTGGCTGCCTGCGAGATCACCGTAGCCAGCGCCGCGCCGGAGATGCCCATGTCCAGTGCAAAAATAAAAATCGGGTCAAGTATGATATTCAGCACCGCGCCGATCGTGACCGTCAGCATTCCGATGCGGGCAAAGCCCTGCGCGTTGATGAAATAATTCATGCCAAGACTGACCATGACGAACACGGTCCCGACCAGATAAATGCGGGCATACTGTGCCGCATAAGGATAGGTCACATCGCTGGCCCGGAGCAGATAGAGGACGGGGCGCAGCGAAAGCTCCAGCCCAATCGTAAGCGCCACACCCAGCGCCAGCAGCAGTGCAAATGCGTTGCCCATGACGCGCTCGGCATAGTCAAGATCCCCGCGTCCGCGGGCAATGGAGCAGAGCGGTCCGCCGCCCACACCGCACAGGCTGGCGCAGGCGGTGACAAGCGAAACGATTGGCATACAAAGTCCCAGCCCCGTCAGCGCCAAAGCCCCCACGTCCGCCATGTGACCGATGTACATCCGGTCTACAATATTATAAAGGACGTTGACGAGCTGCGCCAGCATCATCGGCAGCGCCATGCGCAGGATGACCCGCCACATCTGTCCTTTGGAAAAATCATTCTGAACCTTCAATCACCCATCTCCAACCTGCCGCCTGCCACCTTCTTGCAGGCCTTGGCGTAATTCTCACAGAGCAAATCATACTACATCGCGCCCGCGTTGTCAATGAATCCTCCGGCGAATCCTGCGACGTTCCCGCGCAGGGCGGGAGCGGTTATTTTTAAGGCAGCGCCGCATAAATCGGCGTGAGCGACCTGCTTTCCCGGCGCGCAGCAAATACCCAAAGGGCACTTATACACGCAGAGCGCTTATACCCGCAGGGCACTCGGTAAGCAAAGGTACAGTAGGTTTCGTCGCTGCGGCGACGATTTACTTTCGCTGCGCGGCGAAAGTAAGCAAAGACGCGCCCGACGGGAAACCCTTACGGCGGCGCAAGGGACGCGCCGCGCGCACAAGGCGCGGGAGTATGCGCCCCGCCCGAATGGGTTTCCCTCCGGAACCACCCATCCTGAACGGCCAAAAGGGGCACGCCCCTTTTGGAAATCCCCGTGCAAATGGGAAATCGAAGCACAAAAATCGGTGCCGACTCTACGGGTCGGGTAGCAGCAAAACCATTTATCTTTTTCTTGCCCCCAGCAGCACAGTAAAAGCGTGCCGCCGCTCTGCGGCGGCAGCGGTTCGCGCTGAATTTGGATACCGTGGGGATTCTCAAGGGGGCGTTTGCTCCCTTGTGCCGTTAGGGGAAAAGGTCTTGGAGAAGGGGGACATTCGGCAGTCCCCCTTCTCCAAGTGCGTCTTGAATGAGTATTATTTTGGAATGACAGAACTATCAGTTCTCTGACCTGCAACAAATGCGTAATTTTACCGCATAATGTCCCTGTTCGGCAAGGGATCGTGTGCTGCGCGGCAGGAAGTAATCACCTTTACGGGGGGGTATGTTCCCACCATGCCTAAAGTAGAGGTGTTTTGTACTGCCCAAAATATGTTTATAGCTTGATCGCCGCTATTCCACCAGACCAACAAAGCGATAATAGATTCGGACATCCTGATGTCGCTGACCATCTATCATGCTGCCTTCTCCAACTTCAATACGCTCTACCAATTCATCCACGATGGGGCGGTCAAGCTCCTGCACATTCAGATATTTGCGGACCAGCGCGGTCCACTGCCGGATGTTCGCGTTATCCTTCTCGTACCGTCTCACTTCGGTTTCCAGCGCACTGAGCTGCTCTGCCTTTTTTCTGCCGTTCCTGTTCGGTTTTTCCCGCCAACAACGAAAATGTCTCGGCTGAAATATAGCAACAATCAAAAAAACGCGGCACACTTGACATAGGGTGTATAACAGAGGTAGGAGGCGAGGAAAATGTTACACAATGAAGCACGAGAACTCTTGGTAGCTGGCTATGAAAAGACCCATGACGCCCAACTCATAGCGGACGCATTCTCAGTGAGCAAACGAACAGTATACCGTTTGGAGCAGCAAAAACGAGAAACCGGGAGCGTGGAGCTGCACACCAGTCAAAGAGGCCGAAAGCCTGTTTTGAGTG
>JAJBUU010000024.1:0-84307 GCA_020860205.1 Oscillospiraceae bacterium
TGGGTGCTCACATTCTGGGGACCTTTTGCGCTACTTTCATTTTACCGAAAACAGTTAAAAGTCTGTCAAGAAAATTTTTCGCTTTTCATGCGTAATTTCCAGAAAATTAAAAAAACGGCCATCATTTGTGAGACACAGAAAATCCCAGCTTCGGTCAGGGCTGTTTTACCGTTCCTTCTCCGGGATAAACGGGAACCGGTTTGCGTTTGTGCGCGCTGGCTGCATGGAACCGGGCGATGACCGCAGCAGTGTCCGCGTCCGCCTTTCCGGTGAGCAAAAAGTCGTCGATGGCGCGATAGGTGACGCCCATTTCGCTCTCGTCTGTCTGGCCGTCAAACAGCCCGGCAGAGGGCGCTTTGCGGATGATTTGTTCCGGCGCGCCAAGATAGCGCAGAAATTCATAAATCTCCGTCACGGTCAGGTCACCGATGGGATTGAAATCGTATGCGCCGTCTCCCCATTTGGTAAAGTAACCCATATGTGCCTCGCTGCGGTTGCCGGTACCGGCTACCAGCCGGTTTTCGCTGCCCGCTATGGCATAAAGTGCGGTCATGCGCAGACGCGGTGCGATGTTTGCAGTGGAAGGCGCGGTCATCTCCGTCACGGCGGAGAGCTTTGCAAGCAGCGTCTCCCGCACGTCTGTCAGGTCCAGCTCGCGCGTTTCAATGCCGTACTGCGCTGCAACGCACAGACCATCGTCGCGGTCCACGCCAAAGTTGCGGCTGGAACCGCAGGGCAGGATGACGCCGACCGTGTTGCCGCACGCGGCCTTGCACAGGATCCCGACTAAGGCGCTGTCCTTTCCGCCGGAGTTTCCGTAGACAATGCCTGCGGCGCCCGCCTCATCCACGCGCGCGCGGATAAACGCGGTTCGGCTTTCAAACTCTTTTTGGTAATCTCGCATGGAAAAATTTCCCTCCTTACTTTGACCATCGAAAGCCGGCGGGGTATGCGCAGATACGCACGGCGCGCCGTGAAAAACAGTCGTCTGGCAAAAATCACTTTTGATGAAACCTGTCAAGCAGTATTCTACTCTTATTTTCAGATTTTTCAAGTCCAAAATTCCAAATTTTTTCATTTTCTTCCGTATTTTTGTCGTAATCGTCCGCTTTTCGTGGCGCAAATGAATTTTTATGCCTGATATGAAGCGCTTTTCCACGATCATTCAGGAAACGACCCGCGCCCTGCTGTCCGCCGGGGCGAAAGTTCGGTACAGCGGGAACGGGAACCCGCTTGTTTCTACAGAGACGAAACTTTTTTCAACAGTTGGTTTTTTGCATGGGCTTGGCAGGGGGAGAGTCTGTCTTGCCAATGCGGTTTTGAAAGAGAAGCGGTCAGTGCGCCGGCTCTCTTTTGTTTTCCAGACGTGCCGCACAGGTATTTGAAAAAGTTCAAAAGCGGCTTGACTACAAAAATAATTGTGGTACGATATTATCAGCCTTAATGTGAGCAGGCAAACAATATGCCCGCTGATTTGTACGGTTGTCATCCTCAGAAATATATTGTGCAGTTCCGGCTTTTTCGTGAAACATCAGAGCTTTGCGCAATAAGCAGCAAAAAGAAATCAAAATAAGAAGGAAGGAACAGCATATGTATCTGAAACGGCTTGAACTGCAGGGATTCAAATCATTCCCGGAAAAAACCGTGCTGACGTTTGACCGGGCAATCACAGCAATCGTCGGACCAAACGGAAGCGGAAAATCAAATATATCGGACGCGCTGCTCTGGGTCATGGGAGAACAGCGCAGCCGTGCGCTGCGCGGTGGAAAAATGGAGGACGTCATTTTCGGAGGCACAGAAAAGCGAAGTCCCATGGGCTTTGCACAGGTCAGTCTGGTCTTGGACAACGCAAAGGGACTGTTTCCGGTAGACGCGCCGGAGATGGTGATCACCCGTCGCTATTACCGCAGCGGCGAGAGCGAATATCGGCTGAACCGCGAAACCGTTCGGCTGAAGGACATTATCAGCCTCCTGATGGATACCGGACTTGGGCGGGACGGATACAGCGTCATCGGACAGGGACGCATTGCGGAAATCGTTTCCGCCAAAAGCACGGATCGGCGCGAAATTTTTGAGGAAGCAGCCGGAATTTCCCGCTTTCGCTACCGCAAGGAGGAGGCGGAACGCAAGCTGGAGCGCACGGAGGAAAACCTTCTGCGCATCAACGACAAAATCGACGAGCTTTCCCTGCAGCTTGCACCGCTGAAAAAGCAGGCGGAAACTGCAAAAAAATATCTGCTGCTCCGCGACGAGCAGCGGGAGCTGGAAATTTCCGTCTGGATGGAAACGCTTGATCGGCTGCACGTCCGCACGGAAACGCTGAACGCAGAATATGCGCTTTCCAACAGCACGCTGTGTGCGGCGCAAACGGAGCTGGAAACACTCTATGCCGAATCCGAGGAATTTTCCGAAAAGATGCGAGAGTGCGATTTGGACGCGGAGCGTGTTCGGATGCAGCAGGGCGCGGCAGAACAGGCGGCGGCGGAATGCGAGCGCAGCGCAGCGGTGCTTTCCACCAATTTGGAGCACAACGCGGAAAATTTGCAGCGGCTGCGGGAGGAAATCAGCGAACAGTCCGGACGCACAGAAAGCCTGCGGTCACAGATCGCAGCACAGCAGGCGCGTGCTGTAGAGATCGACGCATTGTTGGCGGAAAACACCCGGCAGACCGCTTTACTTCAAAACCAGGCTGCGGAAAATGAAGTGTCCTCCGGAGAAATGCAGCAAAGCCTGACCGCGCTGGTTATACAGGAGAATGATGCGGCGGACGCTCTATCCCGCTGCACAGCGGAGCTTTCCATGCATACGGGCCGCAGGGAGGAATTGAATCATCGTGCGTCGCAGATCGACGCGGACATCGGCGCGGCGGAGAAGCAGCGCGCGGCATACGCTGCGGCGCTGCGGGACGCGGAACAGACATATGAGAAGGCCATGGCGCGGACGAATGAGCTGGAAAACGTTTTGCACGGACACCGGATGCTGCTGGATGGACGGGAGCGCGCTGTCCGGGAGCAGACCACGGAAAAAAACCGCCTGACGGTGGAGAAACGGTCTGTGGAAGCGCGTGTCCATCTGCTCAGCGAGATGGAAAAGGAATACGAGGGAATGGGCAAGGCGGTCAAGGCTGTTATGCGTGCGGCGGAGCGCGGTACGCTTCAAGGTGTCCGCGGGCCGGTGGCAAAGCTGCTGACGGTGCCGGATCGTTATGCTGTGGCGATAGAAACCGCGCTGGGCGCGGCGATGCAGAACATCGTTGTGGAAAATCAGAACTGCGGCAAGGCAGCGATCGAGCTGCTCAAGCGCGGCGACGCGGGACGCGCCACATTTTTGCCCATAGACACGATCCGTCCGTCCACGTTGCAACGCAAACCGCCCGTAGCCAACGGGTGCCACGGCGTCGCGGTCGAGCTGGTTTCCTTTGCGCCGGAGTATGCCGGAATTTTTGGGAATCTGCTGGGGCGGACCGTCGTAGCAGAAACGCTGTCTGATGCGATCCGCCTTTCCCGGCAATTTGAAAGCAGGGTGCGCATTGTGACGCTGGACGGTCAGATGATCAATGCGGGCGGCAGCATGACAGGCGGCAGCGCCGCACGCAATGTCGGAATTTTATCGCGTGCCAACGAGCTGGCGCGGCTCAGCGAGCGGCTTTCTGCATTAACGGCGCAGGAGAAACAGGCTTCGGAACAGCTTGCGGAGGCGGAACGGACGCTGGCTGCGGCAAAATACGAATCCGAGCTGGCTGCGGCGGCGCTGGACGAGAGCAGGGACGCGCTGCACAAGGCGGAAACTGCGCTTGCACAGCGGCGCTTGTTGGATGAAACACGCGCCAAAGCGTTAGAGGATTTGCTTGCGGAAAAGAACGGGTTGTCGGCTAACGTGCAGGAGAACGAAGCGGCGGCCGCCGCGCTGGAATCCGAGCGGCAGACGGTGGCGGAGCGGCTGGAGCAGCTTCGGACGCAGCGCGCCGAACTCAGCGCGGGACAGGCGGACTTTGAACGCCGCCGCCAGGCGCTCTCCGAGCAGGTGGCCGCGCTGCGCGCCGCGCGCGCGGCGCTGGAATCCGAACGGGAAACGGCGCAGCGCGCATATGAGCAGCTTGAACAGCTCTTGACCGCGCTGACAGGAGACAGCGCCCAGCGGGAGGCTGCGATTGCGGAATTGCAGGCGCGCCGTACCGCGTTGGAATCCGAGCTGGCGGAATGCCGGGCGCAGGCCGAAAGTCACCGGAAATTGGCCGAGCAGCAAAAGACGGAGCTTGCCGCGCTTTCTGCCTCCCGACTGGAATGGGAGAGACGCCGTACCCGCAGCGACAAGGCGGGCCAGGACAAAAACCGGGAAATCATGGATTTGCAGTCCGCCTGTGCCGCGTGCGAGCAGAAGAAGCTCTCCGCCGAGCTGGAGGAAAAGCAGATTTTAGACAAGCTGTGGGATAATTACGAGCTGTCCCGTTCCGCCGCGCAGCAGCAGCGCCATCCGGTGGAAAATGTCGCCGCCGCAAACAAACGCATTGCGGAGCTGCGCCGGGAAACCGGCAGTCTTGGCAACGTGAACATCGGCGCGATTGAGGAATATGACCGCCTGAACGAGCGTCACAGCTTCCTGTCAGGACAGCGGGACGATGTGGAGGCCGCCAAACGCGACCTTGTGAAGATCATCGGAGACATCACCGGCGAAATGAAGGAGATATTCCTGCGGGAATTTGCAGCGATCGATACGAGCTTCCGCGCGGTATTTCTGGAGCTGTTTGGCGGGGGAAAGGCGTCTCTGGAACTGGAGGATCCGCAGGACCCGCTGGGCTGCGGCATTGAAATCCATGTGCAGCCGCCCGGCAAGGCTGTGACGACGATTTCTCTGCTCTCCGGCGGAGAAAAGAGCTTCGTCGCGATCTGTCTGTATTTTGCAATCATCAAGGTGCGTCCCACGCCGTTTTGCATCATGGATGAGATAGACGCGGCGCTGGACGAGGCCAACGTGGAACGCTATGCGCGCTATATGCGCACACTGACGGAAAATACGCAGTTTATCGCCATCACACACCACCGCGCCACGATGGAGGAGGCCGACGTGCTTTATGGCGTTACCATGCAGGAAAAGGGCGTGACGACAGTGCTTTCTCTTGACCTTGACGAGGCCGAGCGTACTGCGTCACAATGAAACATCCATAACCATAACAGCTTCTGATGCTCCACCGCGATAAAAGGCGCGTTTTGCTTTTTGTCGCGGTGGAGTATAAATTTTCCAGCAGCGGGAGAAACTATGTGCATCACCGCATAAACCGGCAAGAGCGGATGCCTGTGGTAAATCGCTGTATGGGAGAGCAAGGAATGACCTACGAAAAAAGCGGGCTGTATATCGACGAGGCGCATTTGGAGTCCTTTGCGGAAAATTTTGCGCGTGGCTTGAAAATAGATGGCGGGAGCGGAAAGAGCGAAGCTGCGGCGTTGCGGCGCTGCCTGCGGGAGCTGCGGGGACTGCATGACGCGCTTTCCCTCAAATGGGGCGGCATCGCAGCGGCGCCGGGCGCGGCGCACTGGCTGCTCGATAATGATTATCTTGTCCGACGCGAGGGCGCGGCGGCGGTTTCCGCGCTGGAACACACGGATGCGCTCCGTTTTTCCGGAACGGAGAGCGTCCTGATGCGGCTTTGCACGGCGTTGGTGCGCTCCGGCCTTTCCGAAGTGACGGAAGCGCGGATGGAGCGCTTTCTCCGCGGCTTTCAGCGTACGCTGATTTTGGAGCGCGCGGAGCTGACGCTGTTGCCAGCCGGTGTGCGCGCCGCGCTGATCGGGCAGCTTCCGCGGCTCTATCGGCAGGTGTTGGCGGAATCGGAGCTGGCGGCTGCGGAAACGGAATGTACGCGCATTTTTGCCGCGCTGCGCTATTTCAGCACGGCGGATTTCAGCGCGCTGCTGGAATCCTGCGATTTTGTGGAGCAGACGCTGCGGCAGGACCCCGCGGGGGTCTATCCGCGCATGGCGGAGCGCAGCCGGGGAGCATATTGCCGTTGCCTTTCCGTGTTGGCGCGGCGGCGCAGAATACCAGAATACAAAGCGGCCAGACGGGTATTGGAGCTTGCGCAGAAGGGCGAAGGCGGGCAGCGCCATGTCGGTTACTGGATATTCACCGCGCCGTTGGGCGAGACGCCGCGCACACGTCGGGGTGGCTGCTATATTGCGGCCAATGTGCTGCTGACGCTGTTTTTCTCGCTCCTGCCGGGCTTCGCGCTGCAAAGCGTCGCAGCGGCGGTGCTTCTGCTGGTTCCGGTTTCCGAGCTGGTAAAACGCGCGGTGGATTTTGTGCTGCTGCGCACCGCACGTCCGGTTCATGTTCCGCGGCTGGAGCTGAAGGATGGCGTTCCGGCGGAAGGGCGGACGCTCTGCGTTGTCTCCGCCATCCTGTCGGACGTCTCTGCCGCCGCGGCGCTGGCCGCGCGCATGGAGGACTGCTATCATCTGAGCCGTGGCGCGGGAGAGAATCTGCGCTTTGCGCTGCTGGCCGATCTGCCGGACTCCGAATCGGCGGACTGCGATGGCGCGGAGGCGGTGCTTTCCGCAGCGGCGGACGCGGTGGAAGCGCTGAACCGCAAATATGGCGGCGGTTTTTTCCTGCTGACCCGCCCACGGACGCAGACGGAGGAGGGACGCTGGCGCGGCTGGGAGCGCAAACGCGGCGCGCTGCTGGAAACCATGCGTATGCTGCGGGGAACGGAAAGCGCCGTGCGCGTGGCCGCCGGGGATGCGGACGCGCTGGCGGGGACGCGGTATCTGCTGACATTGGATGCGGATACGCGCCTGACTCCCGGTGCGGTCAATGCGCTGATCGGTGCGATGCTGCACCCGCTGAATGCGCCGGAGATAGACGCATCGGGCGTTGTCCGTGCAGGGCACGGCATTCTCTCGCCGCGCATCGGCGTGGACCTTGCCGCTGCCGGGCAGAATGATTTTTCCCGCATTTTTGCCGGACGGGGCGGAACGGAGCCATATGGCGGCGCGTGCAGCGACCTTTACATGGATCACTGGGGCAGCGGCGGCTTTGCGGGAAAAGGGATCGTGGATATCGACGCTTATCTCGCCTGCATGGGGACGCGCGTTCCGGCGGATCGGATGCTCTCGCACGATGCGGTGGAGGGCGCGTTTTTGCGCGCGGGCTTTATCGGGGATGTGGAGCTGACCGACGGGTATCCCCGCAGCGTGCTGTCGTGGTGCCGGCGTGAGGAACGCTGGATACGCGGCGACTGGCAAAATCTGCCGTGGCTTTTCCGACCCGGACACGCGCTGCCGGACATCGAACGCTGGCGGCTGTTTGATTCTCTGCGCCGCTCTCTCGTACCGGTCGCCACCTTTGCCGCGCTGCTGCTGGGCTTTTTTCTTCCGGCTGTGGGGCTTTCGGTTTCAGCTGCCGCCGCGCTGCTTGCACTGGCCGGCGAGCTGCTGTTTTGTATGCTGGAGGCTATGCTGCGCCGCGATGACGGCGGACATGAGCGCTTTCAATCCGTGCTGTTTGTCGGCGTGGGCGGCGGCATCGTGCGCACGTTTCTGCGGCTTCTGCTGCTGCCCGGCACGGCATGGGTCGCACTGTCGGCCGCCTTTCGCGCGCTGTGGCGGATGTGCGTCAGCCACAGACGGATGCTGGAGTGGCAGACTGCGGCGCAGAGCGACGGCGGAGGGAAAAATCCGGGTCAGCTCTGTCGGGTGTTCTGGTTCGGACCGTGCTTTGGCGCGGCGCTTCTGCTGTTTGCGCCCGGTATTATCGGAAAAACCGCCGGATTGCTTTGGATTTTTGCACCGCTTTATGCGCTGCTGCTCTCGCTGCCCGCCGCACCGCCCGAACAGCTTTCCGCAAAGGAGCGGGAGCGTCTGGGCGATTACGCGCGGGACACGTGGGCTTATTTTTCGGAATTTCTCACCCCGGAGGACAACTACCTGCCGCCGGACAATTTTCAGACGCAGCCACCGACGGGACTGAGCCGCCGTACCTCGCCAACGAACATCGGTCTGGGACTGCTCTCCGTGCTGGCGGCGGCGGATCTGCACCTTGTCGGTGTGGAGCGTTCCATGGAGCTGCTTGCGGAAATGCTGACGAGCTTGGAGCGGCTGGAAAAATGGAACGGGCATCTTTATAACTGGTACCAGACCGCGGACTGCGCGCCGATGGCGCCGCGTTATGTCTCCACGGTGGACAGCGGAAACCTCTGCGCCAGCCTTGTCGCGCTGCGCGGTGGACTGCTGGAATATGACCGTGCCGATCTTGCCGTGCGGGCGGATGCGCTGGCGCGGGAGATGGACTTTTCGCTGCTCTATGACAAAAAACGCTGTCTGTTCCATGTCGGCGTGGACCCGGAAACGGGCGAGGCCAGCCGTTCGTGGTATGACCTGATGAGCAGCGAGGCGCGGCTGACCGGGTATCTTGCCGTGGCGCGGGGCGACGTGCCGCGCACACACTGGCAGCGTCTCAGCCGCGCGCAGGTGGCCTCCGGCGTTTATCGCGGCATGGTCAGCTGGACGGGTACCATGTTTGAATATCTGATGCCGGAGCTGCTGCTGCCGCTTGCGCGCG
Organism: Oscillospiraceae bacterium; assembly: GCA_020860205.1. Taxonomy (GTDB): domain Bacteria; phylum Bacillota; class Clostridia; order Oscillospirales; family Oscillospiraceae; genus RGIG7114. Next base: position 8,557 of record JAJBUU010000024.1, read on the forward strand.
ACAGTCTGCTTTATGAGAGCGCGCGCTTCTGCCTGTTTGTGCAAAAGCGGCGCGTGCGCGGGCTGAATGCGCCGTGGGGCATTTCGGAGAGTGCCTTCGGCGCGCTTGACGCAACGATGAGCTACCGCTACAAGGCGCATGGCTGCGCCGCGCTTGCGCTCAAGCGCGGCATGGACGACGAACTGGTCGTCTCGCCTTACAGCAGCTTTCTTGCGCTTGCCGTGGAACCCCGCGCGGCGATGCGAAATCTGCGCGCGCTGGAGGAGCGCGGTATGCGCGGTCAGTACGGCTTTTGGGAGGCGTTGGATTTTACCAGTTCCCGCCGGTTCCGCAGCGCGCCCGCGACGGTGCGCTGCGTGATGGCGCATCATCAGGGCATGAGCCTTGTCGCGGCGGCGAACGCGCTTTTGGACGGCGTGATGCAGCGTCGTTTTCTTGCCGACCCGGCGATGCGCGCTTATCAGGGATTGCTTCAGGAAATGATCCCCGTCGGCGCGCCGGTGCTGCGCCGGAGCGTCCGCCCGGAGCAGCCGGAAAAGCCCTCCCGCGCCGCGCCGGAGAGCTGGACGGCGGAGGGCGAGGGGACAGATTTCCTGCATCCGCGCTGCTGTCCGCTGGCCAGCCAGACTTATAGCCTGCTTTTTGCCGAAACCGGGCTGACGCGGGCGCTCTGGGGCAGCGTATCACCTTATGTTCCGCCGGAAACGCCGCTGGAGGGCGCGCGCGGCATGGAATTTTACCTTGATCTCGGCGGCGCGCGCGTTCCGCTTCTGCCGGAGCCGGACGGCCCGGCGGAGCTGCGCTACCATTGGCGGTTTTCCACCGATGGCGCGTCCATCTTTGCCGTGGGGGAGTCCTTCCGTGCGGAGGTTTCCGCCGCCGTTTCCGAGGAGGGGATCGGGGAACTGCGGCAGGTGCATCTGCAAGGACTGAACGGCACAGCCGCGGAGGGCGTTTTGACGCTGCATTTCCGTCCGCTTCTGGCGCGGTACGCGGATTATGTCGGACACCCGGCCTTTTATGGGCTGGGGATGTCGGCCTGCGTGCGGGAGGGCTGTCTGCTCCTGCGGCGGCTGCCGCGCGGCGAAACGCGGGAGCTGTGGATGTGCCTTGCGCCGTCGCGCCCCTGCACGTTTGACCTTTCTCCCGGTGCGGATGGTCGGGCCACGCGCCCGGAACGCGCGGAAGCAGCGCCGTGTTTCCTGACCGACCCGCAGGTGAACGCGGTCTGTCCCGTGGCGCTGACGCCGGACGGGACCGTCAGCATATCCTTTGCGTTGGCGATGGCCTATCGCGCCGCCGATGCATTGCAGAGCGCCAGGGAGATGCTTTCGGATTTCGCGGCCGCCGATTTGCCGCGCACCGCCGCTGCTATCATCGGCATGGAGCCGGAAACGGTGGAACAGGGCTGTGCCATGCTGCCGTATCTTGCGTTCCCAACCGTGCCGGAAGTGCCGGTGGCGCGGGAGGCGCTGTGGCGCTTTGGCATCTCCGGCGATTTGCCGGTCGTCTGCGCGGAAATCAGCGAGGACGGGCAGATGGACTGGGCACGGCGGCTGATGGACTGCCATCTCTATCTCTGCGGCTGTGGGCAGAGCTTTGATTTGGTGTTCCTCAGCAAGGACGGCGTCGGCTATCAGAAGCCGCTCTCCGGCGCGCTCTCCGCCGCGCTCTGGCGCAAGGGCGGCGAGGTGCTGCGTGACTGTCAGGGCGGCGTGCATATCCTGGAAGCCGGTGCGGAAACTGCCGCTGTTCGTGCGTCTGCGGCGCTGCGTCTTGCGCCGGATGCACCGTCCCCGTTCCCGCCGCGGCGCACAGATTATCGCGCGCTTTTTCCGGTCTGCCCGCCCCGCGCGCCGTTGCAGGAGGCGGTGCGCTACGAGTGGAACCGCAACGGGGCGTTTGTGTTTTATGTTAACCGTTCCCTGCCGCCGCGCGCCTGGCAGAATATCCTGACGAACGGACGCTTTGGCTATCTTGCCACGGACTGCGGCAGCGGCAATCTCTGGTATCTTAACGCACGGGAGAACCAGCTTACGCCGTGGCTGTGCGAGCCAAACGCCGTCACGGGACCGGAAAAGCTGATGCTGGCCTCCGGCGGCGCGACGCAGAGCCTGTTCGCAGCCCCACAGGGAACGGCCTGCCGTGTCCGCTATCTGCCGGGTGCGGCGGTCTGGGAAACGCAGTGCAGCGGCGGCGTGACGCTGCGCGTCACGGCATTTGTGCCGCCGGACACGGATGCGCGGGTGCTGTTGATCGACTGCGCCGCACCGCCGGAGGGTGCGCTGCTGCATTGGCGCCTTCGTCTGCAGCTTGCCGGGGAACGCCGCGCAGCGCGTTGCTGCCGCACGGCGCAGGGCGACGGATTTCTTGCCGCCGAGAATCCGCAGGCAATGGCGCAGGCGCGGGAAAAGCCTTTCCTTGCAATGGCGACCGGCGGCATTCTGCGCTTTACCTTTGACGCAGCGTCCGCGCTCGCGCTGGATTATGACGGGCGGACGGATACGACGGGAACGCCCGTATTTGCCGCGGCGCTGCCGCTGCGGCGGCATATGGCGCTGGTCTGCGGCTGTGACCGCCCGGAGACGCTGCGGGCGCTGACCGAACCGGACGCAGCGCAGCGCGCGCTGGAGCAGACGCTTGCACACTGGCAGGGGATCCTCTCACGCATTTCTCTCCGCTCGCCGGAGGAAGCGCTGGATCGGCTGATGAACGGCTGGCTTGCGTATCAGGCGCTCTCCTGTCGGCTGCTGGGGCGGTGCAGCGTCTACCAGAGCGGCGGCGCTTATGGCTTTCGGGATCAGCTGCAGGACGCGGTGAATCTGATCCTGCTGGACCCGTCGCTCGCGCGGGAGCAGATTTTGCGCTGCTGCCGCCGACAGTACACGGAGGGGGACGTGCAGCACTGGTGGCATGAGGGCGGCGAGACGCCGCGCGGCGTGCGGACCCGCTGCAGCGACGATTTGCTCTGGCTGCCGTGGGCGCTTTGCGAGTATACGGAAAAGACCGGCGATTTTGCGCTCTGCACAGAGGAAACGCCTTATTTGACCTCTCCGCCGCTGGAGGCGCAGGAGCATGACCGCTACGAGGCGGCGGAGACAGCTTCGGGAGAGGAAACCGTCCTTGCGCACTGTCACCGCGCGATCACGCGCGTTATGGCACGCGGGACAGGGGAACACGGCCTGCTGCGCATTGGAGCCGGGGACTGGAACGACGGCTTTGATCGGGTGGGCGGAGAGAGCGTATGGCTGAGCTGGTTTTTCCTGCTGACGGCGGATCGCTTCGCCGCGCTCTGCAAGCGTCTGAACAGCGAAGCGGACCTGACGGCGCTGCACAGATTTTCGGATGCGCTCGCCGCCGCAGCGAACGCGGCGTGGGATGGAAAATGGTTCCTGCGTGGCTATTATGCTTCCGGCGCGCCGCTGGGCAGCGCCGGAAACACGGAATGCCGTATCGACTCCGTGGCGCAGAGCTTTGCCGCGCTGAGCGGACGGGCCGACAGCGCGCGGGCGGAGCAGGCGCTGCAAAGCGCGCTGGAGCTGCTGTTTGACCGCAAGCACGGCGTTGTGAAGCTGTTTGACCCGCCCTTCGCGGGCGCGGAGCATCCCGGCTATGTGGAAAGCTATGGCCCCGGCTTTCGGGAAAACGGCGGGCAATATACCCACGGTGCGATTTGGCTGGCGCTTGCGCTGCTGCAAAGCGGCCATGCGGACGACGGCTGGGAGCTGCTGCGCGCAATGCTTCCGGCGAACCACGATCCGGCGGTCTATCGGGCGGAGCCGTTCGTCCTGGCTGCCGACGTGTACTCCGCAGCGGGGCATATCGGTGAAGCCGGATGGAGCTGGTATACCGGCGCGGCGGGCTGGATGCTGCGTACCGTCACGGAGGGACTGCTGGGGCTGCGTATGCGCGGCGGCCTGCTGTATGTTGAGCCGAACCTCCCGGCGCATTGGAGCGGCTACACCGTCATCTGCCGCGGCAGACGCATCGAGGTTTCCGGCAGCCGCGTCACCATAGACGGCCGCCTTTGGGACGGACGCGGCGTTCACATGGACGCGCCGCATTCATAAGGCGGCGCAGCATCTGGTAAAGTGTAGCCGCAAAAAAACAGGCAGCGCCGCGTTCACCAAACGGCGCTGCCTGATGAAATGAAAAAATTTGCGCTTATGCCAGCGCGCGGTAGAGGAAGGTCACGATTTGACCGCGGGTGCAGGCGTCATCCGGACCGAACGTGTCGGTTCCGGTGCCTTCCGTGACGCCGTTCAGTACGGCCCATGTCACGGCCTCGCTGTAGTCTGCGCCAGCGGGGATGTCGGCAAAGCTGTGCGAGCTGACCGATAATTTCGGGCTGCCCGCCAGGCGATAAAGATATTCCACCACTGTCGCGCGGGTACATGGATCAGCCGGACGGAACGCGCCGCTGCTCAGGTCGATGCCCTGTTCGAGCGCCCACTGCGCTGCGTCCGCATAATATTCGTCTGCCGCCACGTCGGAAAAGCCGCCTGATCCGGCTGGGGCAGGGGAGCCGGCCGCGCGCCAGAGAAACGTGATGATCTGCCCGCGTGTACAGGTGTCGGACGGGGAGAACGTGGTATCGCTCGTGCCGGCGGTAACTCCGGATCCGACCGCCCAGAGTACAGGAGCAAAATAATAGTCCGAAGCCGCCACATCGTCAAAGCCCGTCTGGTTCGTGGGTTCGTTGACCGTGCTGTCAGGATGGAGGTCGGCGGAGGTGAGAAGCTCGTTTCCGTACTCGCTGATTTCAACCGTGCGCCACGCATTCTCGCTGCCGCCGTAATATATGTCGGTCAGAGCGGTGCATCTGTGGAACGCATATCCGCTGATGAAGGTGACGCTTTCCGGAATCGAAACGTTTGTCAGGCTGGCGCAGTCCAAGAACGCGGCGTAGCTGATTTCGGTGAGGCCGGAGCCGATTTCGGCGTCTGTCAGGCTGGTACAGCCCTCAAATATCCAGTTCCCGATGGATGTGATGCTGTCCGGCAGGGAGATGTGTTTCAGGCTGCTGCATCTGTAAAACGCGACGGCGCCGATGGAAACAACGCGCTCCGGCAGGGAGATGCGTTCCAGCGCGCTGCATTCGTAAAATGCGCCGCCGCCGATGGATGTGACGCTCTCCGGGATGAAAACCTCTGTCAGGCCGCTGCAGCCGGAGAACGCGAACGCGCCGATGGAGCTAACGCCGTCCTCAATGACAACGGATGTGGCGGAATCGGGCAGCTCCGGCGCGTAGTCCATCTCACCCTCGCCGGAGATGGTCAGCACACCGTCCGCGTATGTCCACGTCAGATTTTCCCCGCACGTCCCGCGTTCCGTATCCTCCGCCAGCGCTGCGATTGAAAATGAAAGGGTCAGGGCAAGTGCCAGCAGCGCCGCTGACACAGGTTTTGATTTTCGCATGGCACGCTCTCCTTTTTGTTCTGGTGATGTATGCCGCAGCGCCGCGGATTAAACCCAAACAGGCGCGCAGCGGCAGCAGCGTTGCAGACGGGGCGCTTTGCGGCTGCCCGCGCGCTGGTTGTCTGCGCATGTCAGTCCGTCTTGAGCCGTTCCGCCAGCGCAGCGTCCGCTTCGGCGATCACGGTGGTCTGCCCGCTGTAAATGACCATGCCGGGCAGCTCTCCCGCTGGCTTTTTCACCAGCTTCACGCGCGTATAGTCCACCGCTACCTTGCCGCCGGAAGCGGCCTGGGAGTGTGTGGCGGCGAGCGCCGCAGCCTCGCGGATGCTCTGTGCATCCGGATCGGCTCCGGCACAGCGGAGAATGACATGACTGCCGTGTATCTTTTGCGTATGGAACCAGAGATCGCCCTTGTGGGCGATTTTTCCGGTTAATTGGTCGTTTTGCCGGTTGCTGCGGCCGACCAAAATCTCATAACCGCCGGAGGAACGATAACGCAGCGGCGCGCTCTCCCGCTCCCGCGGGCGTTTCCCCGACTTTTGCTTTGGCGTGCGGAGATAGCCCGTTTCCTCCAGCTCACGGCGGATCTCTGCCACATCCGCTTCGCCGGAAACACGCTCCAGCTCGTCCAGAACGCTCTCCAGATAGCGCGCATCCCGGCGGCTCTGCTCCAGCAGCTCCGTCAAATAACGCTCCGCGATCCTGGCTTTGGCGTATTCCTTATAATAAGCTGCGGCGTTGGCCTGCGCGGTTTTGCGTGGGTCGAGCGGAACCGTCACCATCGGACAGCTCTCCGTGTAAAAGTCCTCCACCGTCATCTCCGCCGCGCCGGGCTTCGGCGCACGGTAGAGGTTTGCGGTGATCAGGTCGCCCCAGCGGCGTTTTTGCTCGCGGTTCGCGGTACGCGCCAGCTCCTCCGTTTGCAGCGCGCACTTGCGCTGCGCGCGGTCACGCGCGGTTTTGACCGTCCGGCGCAGGCTCTGGGTGCGGCGGCGCAGCTCCTCCATCTGGGAGCGCCGCGTATAGAACGCATCCAGCAGCGCGGAAAAGCCGGGAAATGTTTCGCACTCCATCGCGTTTTCATACTGGCCGATCCGGAAGCAGCTAAAGTCCTTCGGCTTGCCGTCCTGCAGGAGCATGAACGGCGTAAACGTTCCGTTCTCCACGGACGCACAGAGTGCATCCATTTGCGCGGGCAGCGCGGTCATATCGCCGCCGCAGCGCCAGACCATTTCCCGGCAGAGCAGCGGCGAGAGCGCGGAAAATGTGTTCAGCAGCCACTTGTCCGGCGGCGTTTGTCCGTCCCAATTTGCCCAGAGCGTCCGCCGTTCCTCGCTGTTCAGGCTGAAAAAATCCGGTTTGCTCTGTTGCAGCGGCAGCCGATAGCGCAGGCCGGGCAAAACCTGACGCAGCGCGCTCATTTCCGCATCCACGCGGCGCAGGCAGTCTATGATGCACCCCTCGCCGTCGATCAGGATCAGATTCGTCCCGCGGCCGATCATTTCCACGGCCAAAGTCCGGCGCACCGCCGCGCCCATCTCGTCCCGCGCGTCAAAATGCAGCAGCAGAATGCGCTCGCGCTGCGGCTGGTCCAGCTCCGCGATGCGTGCGCCGGTCAGGTGCTTGCGCAGAAGCATACAGAACATCGGCGGCTGCGCGGGATTTTCATAGCGCGCTGCGGTGATGTGTACGCGCGCGTTGCCCACGCCGCCGCAGACGGTCAGGCGGAAATTCTCGTCCCGCCCGTGGACAGAGAGCAGCACCGTGTCCCGCTCCGGCTGCTGCACCTTGTCCACACGCGCGCCGACCAGACGGGGGCGCAGCTCCTCCGCCAATGCGGAGAGCGTCACACTGTCAAGTGGCATTGTCTGCACCTCCGATCACGATTTGAAACAGTTCGTTGACCCGCTGGTGTTCTCCGCGCAGATAGAGCCAGCCGAACAGGCATTCCAGACCCGTGGCGGCATGGTAGTCTGCCACATCCGCCCGCTTTGGCACAGAATGGACATGGGCGTTGCGCCCGCGGCGGTAAACCGCAGACTCCACCTCCGTCAGATGGGGCAGCAGCTTCTCCATCGCCGCGGCCTGTGCCGACGCGCTGACATATGCCACCGTCGCCGCGTGGAGGCGGCGGTTTGTGCGTTCCCCGCCGCAGAGCAGATAAGTGCGCACCAGCAGCTCATACACGCAGTCCCCGATGTGCGCCAGACCCAGATTGGATACCGCGTTCAGCGCCTGTTCGCTGAGGGTCACATCCAGATAATCCATCATGCGTCCTCCCATTCCTCTACCGGCGCGTCCTGAAAGTCCGCAAAGGAAGGCGGCTCCGTCAGCGTTTCCTTCGGAGCGGTACCGTGAATGGTCTGCATCTCCTGCCACTGCTCGCGCGTGAGCAGGATCTGCCGCGGCTTGCTGCCCTCAAACGGACCGACAACGCCCAGCTCCTCCATCTGATCCACGATGCGCGCCGCGCGGGAGTAGCCCAGCTTCAGCCGACGCTGGAGCATGGAAACGCTCGCTTGCTTTGTTTCAAAGATCACGTCCACCGCCTGCGGCAAAAGCTCATCATACTCGCTCTTTTCCGGCTCGCCGGCGCCCTCCGCCTTGCCGCCGGACGTTCCCTTCTCCGCCGCCTGTTCAATGCTGTACAGGATCTCCTCGTTATATTCGGCCTCGCCGTTTTGCTTGATGAAGCCCACAATCTCCTCGCGCTCCTCGTCGGTGACGAATGCGCCCTGAATGCGTGTGGGCTTGCCGATGCCGATGGGGGCATAAAGCATATCTCCGGAACCGACCAGCTTTTCCGCGCCCATCTGATCCAGAATGATGCGGGATTCCATTGCGCTGGACACGGCAAAGGCAATGCGGCTTGGAATGTTGGCCTTCATCAGTCCGGTGATTACATCTGCGGAGGGGCGCTGCGTGGCGATGACAAGGTGCATTCCGGCGGCACGACCCATCTGTGCCACGCGGCAGATGCTCTCCTCCACCTCTTTGCTTGCCACCAGCATCAGGTCGGCCAGCTCGTCGATGACGATGACCACCTGCGGCAGCGGCTGCGCGTCCTGCCGACGTTGCAGGGCGTTGTAGCTGGAAAGCTCCCGCACGCCCGCTTCGGAGAAAAGGCGGTAGCGCTTGAGCATTTCCACAACAGCCCATTGCAGACTGCCTGCGGCCTTTTTCGGGTCTGTTACGACCGGTATGTAAAGGTGCGGAATGCCATTATAAACGCCCAGCTCGACCATTTTGGGGTCGATCATAATCAGCCGCACTTCCTCCGGCGTGGACTTATAGAGCAGGCTCAGGATCAGACTGTTCATGCAGACCGATTTGCCGGAACCGGTGGTACCGGCGATGAGCAGGTGCGGCAGCTTGGCGATGTTGCCGACGATGGCGTTGCCGCCGATGTCCTTGCCCAATGCGAAGCTCAATTTATTCGACGCATTGCGAAATGCCGGTGTGTCGATGATGTCCCGCAGGTAGACGGTGCTGACGATTTTGTTTGGCACCTCCACGCCAACGGTGGAGATCTTGTCCGGGATCGGCGCGATGCGCACGCCGGTCACGCCAAGTGCCAGCGCCAAATCGCCCGCCAGATTCGTCAGCTTTGCGAGCTTCACGCCAGCTTCCAGCTCCAAATCATAGCGCGTCACAGTCGGACCGCGTGTGATGTCCGTGATGGATGCGCTCACGCTGAAGGAGTCCAGCGTGGTCTGCAATCGTTCGCGGTTGATGCGCATTTCCTCCCGACCGTCCACGCTGCCGCCTTTTCCCTGCCGAAGCAGCTCCACCGGCGGATAATGATAAACCGGCGCCGTGACCGCCGCCGCGTCCTTTTCCTCCACCGCGCGCTGAACCGCTTCGGTTTCGGATTTGATCTCCTGCGCACTCGCGGCCTTTTTCGCATTGGAACGCATGGAGCGCACGGTTTCCGTAGAAAATTCCTCCGTCTGCACGGCGCTTGCAGGGGATACGCCCGCAACCGCAGCGGCTTCCTCCACGGTCAGCGGCACCACGTCCTGTGTCGGCTCCACGGCAGGCGACGGCGCAGGTTCCTGCTCCTGCTCTGCCTTTGCTTCTGTCGCCTCCTGTATCGGTTCCTCCCACGGCGGCGTATCGTCTGCGGCAGGCTCTGCCATGCCGACCGCCGCCTGTGCCGGAGTTTTGACGCGGGGATTCACGTTGAAAAAGCCGACGTGCTTTTCCTCATACTCCGCAGGCGGTTCCGCGTCCATTGGAATGTCGATGGCGTGGCGCACGGAGCGCGCCGCCGCGTTTTTGGCAGGCGGTGCGGTCTGTGTCCCGGTGCGTGCGGCGCGGGCAGCTTTGACCGGTTCCGGCTCCGGCTCCTGCTCCGGCTGATAATCCGCCGGGTCATACTCCAGCCGTTCGCGCGCCCGCGCGCGGTTGCGTCCGGCCTCCACCCGCTCGGAGATCATCTGCGGCGTGACGCGGAATGCGCCCATCAGCAGCGCGAGCAGGCCAAAAAACAGCAGCGGCACAGCGCCAAACACGCTGACCAGCGCCTTGAGCGTTTCGCCAAGCAGCCCTGCAACCACGCCGCCGCCGTGCATTTCCAGCCCGGCGGAATAAGCGGCGCTGCACCATGTACCGAGCGCGCCAAACGAAAACTCCGCCGCCGCGCCGGAGAACAGCAGCTCCCACAGCGCGCCGATGACCGCCGGGACACAGAGCATACAGGTCGTCCGCGCCCGCACGGGTCGTCCACGGTGGAACAGCAGAAAATAGGCGCAAAGCAACAGCGCGGCGGGGAACACATAGTACCCGCCGCCGATCAGTCCCTTGATAAAACCGCAAAAATAGGTGATGAACCATGCGTCCACGTTAAAATAACCGATGAACGAGAACAGCCCGACAAAAAAGCAGACGACCGACCAGACCTCCCGACGGACGGGGCGCTGCGCGGTCGTTCTGCTCCGGTTGGCGGACGGCACCGTTTTTTTCGATGTGGTTTTTTTCTTGCTTGTACTGGTTGCCATTTTTAATCATACCTCAAATCATGCCAGGAATCGGTTTTTATGTGTCTCTCGGTGCGCATTGATCGGAACTCAGAGAACAAAGGAGAGAACCAGCGTCGCGCAGCCGGCAAACGCGCAATAACAGGCGAAGCCGCCAAAGCGTCCCCTGTGGACAAGATACCGCAGCAGGAAGGACGAAAAATAACCCGCAACTGCCGCAGTCAGCGTCCCCAACAGGCAGGCGGGCAGCAGCGACCAGTCCGCGTCCGCGCCGATCACGTCGAACAGCGCCAGCAGATTTGCACCCAGCACAGCCGGAATGGAGATCAGAAACGCAAACTTCACCGCAAACGCGCGCTCCAGCCCGCAGGCCATCCCAGCGGTAATCGCCGTTCCGAAGCTGCTCAGTCCCGGAACGGTGGCGACAGCCTGGCACAGTCCCACCAGCAGCGCATCCGTCATGCGCATGGTTCCGGCCGATTTGCGCCCGCGCGCCATCCGATCAGACACATAGAGCATCGTGCCGGTCAAAATCAGCGCAAGACCGACAAACACTGTGGAATTAAAAAGCTGTCCTATGTAGCGCCGGATCGGAAGAACCAGCAGCAGTGGCAGCGCCGCCGTCAATATCAGCACCAGCAATCGTGCGCTGCGGAAGCGGGGGATCCCGTCCGGCTCCGGGTGGCTGCCGCGACGAAAAAACGCGGTGCAGTCCAGGAGCATCTCCCGGATGTCCCGCCGGTAAGCCGTGTAAATCCCCAGCAGTGTGCCAAGATGCAGCAGTGCGTCAAAGCGCATTCCGCCCGTCATGCCGAAAAAATTTTGAAAGATGGACAGATGTCCGGAGCTGGACACCGGAAGAAACTCGGTGATCCCCTGAATCAGCCCCAAAAGTACAGCCTGCAAAACCGTCATCTGCGCCCTCCCTTACCGTCTTTTTCGTGCGCAAGCATAAATACCTATTATCAAAAAACAGTATAACATAACTCCACAAAAATCACAAGAGCGAACTTTGTCGGCTCCATGGAAATCGGTTTTGTCCCATGTGTCTGAAGGAATCGCCGGCCTGCGCATCTGCGGCGACGCCCCGCGCCTTGTGCGCGCGGTGCGTTTCCTGCACCGCCGTAAGGGTTTTCCTTCGGACGTGCCTTTGTTTACTAAGTGCCCTGTGGGTATTCCCCACGTTGGGAAAGTAAATTGCTCCCGCAGGAACGAAACCCTGTTTCCGGAAACGGGCGAAGTAAAATAAAATGCTGCCGCCCGGACTGCCGCGGAAAGCTGGCTTGATTTTTTCTTACGAATGCGATATACTACACCTCATATGTGCAGATTTAGGAAGGCAGCACCGCACAGATCGGCAGACACGGCTGGCAAAGCAGCCGTCAGGCGCATTTATGCGATGAGGTCTGAAGCGATTTTCTCAAAGGAGCGAAGCCAATGGCAAAGACAACAGCCCGTGATTACGGCAATGAGAGCATTTCCCAGCTGAAAGGCGCGGATCGGGTGCGAAAGCGTCCGGGAGTCATCTTCGGCTCGGACGGATTGGACGGCTGTGAACACGCGGTATTTGAGATACTGTCCAACGCCATCGATGAGGCGCGGGAGGGCTTCGGCGACCGCATCACCGTTACGCACTATTCGGACGGGAGCATCGAGGTGGAGGATCACGGGCGCGGCTGTCCGGTGGACTGGAACGAGAAGGAACAGCGCTACAACTGGGAGCTGGTGTTCTGCGAGCTTTACGCCGGCGGCAAATACGCAAACGACACCGGCGAAAACTACGAGTTTTCGCTGGGCTTAAACGGGCTTGGAAGCTGCGCCACGCAGTATTCCTCCGAATATTTTGACGCGGAGATTTACCGGGACGGCTATCGCTATGAGCTGCATTTTCAAAAGGGCGAGCCTGTGGGCGAGAAGGAACACGCGCTGAAAAAGGAGCCGAGCAGCCGCCGCCAGACCGGGTCGCGCTTCCGGTGGAAACCGGACCTGGAGGTTTTTACCGACATCGACATTCCGGCGGAATATTTCACGGATACGCTGCGGCGGCAGGCCGTTGTGAACGCGGGCGTGACCTTTGTGTTCCGCAACGAAACTGCGCCGGGGCGCTTTGAAACGGAGGAATTTCGTTTTGAGAACGGCATCCGGGACTATGTTGCGCTCCTGGCGGGAGAACCGCGTCTGACCGAACCGTATTTCATCGAGACGGAGCGCCGTGGGCGCGACAGGGAGGATAAGCCGGAATACAAGGTGAAGCTCTCCGCCGCGTTCTGCTTTTCCAACACGGTCAACGCGATCGAATATTATCACAATTCCAGCTATCTGGAGCATGGCGGCGCGCCGGAAAAGGCGACGAAGTCCGCTTTTGTTTCCGCGCTGGACGCTTACATCCGTCAGAACGGAAAATATCAGAAAAACGAGAACAAGATCAGCTTTCAGGATGTGCAGGACTGCCTTGTGCTGGTGACGAACTGCTTCTCCACGCAGACCAGCTATGAGAACCAGACGAAAAAAGCCATCACCAACCGCTTCGTTCAGGAGGCCATGACGGATTTTTTCAAGACGCGGCTGGAGGTCTATTTTATCGAAAACCGTGCGGAGGCTGACCGCATTGCGGAGCAGGTGCTGATCAACAAGCGCAGCCGTGAAACGGCGGAAAAGGCGCGGCTGAACCTGAAAAAGAAGCTGACCGGCAGCATGGATATTTCCAACCGGGTGCAGAAATTCGTGGACTGCCGCAGCAAAGATTTGTCCGTCCGGGAAATTTACATCGTGGAGGGCGACTCCGCTCTTGGCGCGTGCAAGCAGAGCCGCAACGCGGAGTTCCAGGGGCTGATGCCGGTGCGCGGCAAGATTTTGAACTGTCTCAAGGCGGACTATGTGCGCATTTTCAAAAACGAGATCATCACCGACCTGCTCAAAGTGCTGGGCTGCGGCGTGGAGGTCAGCAGCAAGCAGAACAGGGATCTCTCCAGCTTTGACCTTGCCAATCTGCGCTGGAACAAGGTGATCATCTGCACGGATGCGGATGTGGACGGCTACCAGATACGGACGCTGATCCTGACAATGCTCTACCGCCTGACGCCGACCCTGATCCGCGAGGGCTATGTCTATATCGCGGAATCGCCGCTCTATGAAATCAACAGCCGCGGCAAGACATGGTTTGCCTACTCCGAGCGGGAGAAGGCGGACGTGCTGGCGGAAATCGGAGAACAAAAGGTCAGCATCCAGCGCAGCAAGGGACTGGGTGAGAACGACCCGGACATGATGTGGCTGACCACGATGAACCCGGAAACGCGCCGCCTGATCCGGGTCATGCCGGAGGATGTGGAGCGGACAGCGCAGGTCTTTGACCTGCTGCTGGGCGACGATCTTTCCGGCCGCAAGCGCCATATCTCGGAAAACGGCTATAAATATCTGGACTTGGCCGACCTCTCCTGAGGCCGCCGATCCATCGCTTAAAGGAATCAGAAAATGGCAAAGAAGAAAAGTCAGCCGGAAAAGCCAAAAATGCGCGAAAATCCGGATGTGATGGGGCTGCACGCGGAGGTGCTGGAGCAGCCGATCACGGAGACGCTGGAAACAAACTATATGCCTTACGCCATGTCGGTCATCGTTTCACGCGCCATCCCGGAGATCGACGGCTTCAAGCCAAGCCACCGCAAGCTGCTCTATACAATGTACAAAATGGGGCTGCTGACCGGTGCGCGCACAAAGAGCGCGAACATTGTCGGCAGCACGATGAAGCTGAACCCGCACGGCGACGCCGCGATTTATGATACGATGGTGCGCCTCAGCCGCGGCTATGAGGCGCTGCTCGCGCCGTTCGTGGATTCCAAAGGCAACTTTGGCAAGCACTATTCCCGCGATATGTCGTGGGCTGCGCCGCGTTATACAGAGGCGAAGCTCTCTCCCATTTGTGCGGAGCTGTTCCGCGACATCGACAAGGATACCGTGGATATGGTGGATAACTATGACGGCAGCACAAAGGAACCGAGCCTGCTGCCCACCACGTTTCCAAATGTGCTGGTCAGCGCAAATATGGGCATCGCCGTTGGCATGGCAAGCCAGATCTGCGGATTTAACTTATCTGAGGTCTGCGAAACGGCGGTGCGCTGCATGAACGACCCGGAGCATGACCTGCTCTCCACCCTGCCCGCGCCGGACTTTCCCACCGGCGGCGAGATACTCTATGACGAGGCGGAGATGCGGGAGATTTACCGCACGGGACGCGGCAGCTTCAAGGTGCGCGCCCGCTGGCGCTATCTGCCCGGCGAGAATATCATCGAAATTTACGAGATACCCTATTCCACCACAGGGGAACAGATACTGGACAAAGTGGCCGAGCTGATGAAAACCGGGAAGGTGCGCGAGATCAGCGATATGCGCGACGAAACGGACCTGAACGGCCTGAAGCTGACGATAGACCTCAAGCGCGGCGCGGACCCGGAGAAGCTGATGCAAAAGCTCAATAAGCTCACGCCGCTGACGGATGCGTTTGCCTGCAATTTCAACATCCTCATCGGCGGCACGCCCCGCGTGATGGGCGTGCGGGAGATCCTGGACGAGTGGACGGCGTGGCGCACGGAATGCGTCAGGCGGCGCGTCTATTTTGACGTGAGTCGGAAAAAGGAAAAGCTGCATCTGTTGCAGGGACTGGAAAAAATCCTGCTGGACATCGACAGAGCCATCCGCATCATCCGCGAGACAGAGCGCGAGGCGGACGTGGTGCCGAACCTGATGATCGGTTTCGGCATCGACGAGGTGCAGGCCGAGTTCGTCGCGGAAATCCGTCTACGCAACATCAACCGCGAGTATATCCTCCGCCGCGTGGCGGAAACGGACGCGCTGGAGCAGGAGATCGCCGCACTGGAGGATACGCTGGCGCACCGGGAGAAGATCCTGGGCGTGATTGCGGACGAGCTGCGCGATGTTGCAAAGAAATATGCCGCGCCGCGCAAGACCGGGCTCGTCTACGCTGATGAGGTGGAGGAATATACGGAGGAGGATACGCCTGCGGACTACCCTGTGACGCTGTTCCTCTCCCACGAAGGGTACTTTAAGAAAATCACGCCGCAGTCGCTGCGCATGAACGATCAGCAAAAATTCAAGGAGAGCGACAGCCTGCGCCGCAGCTTTGCGGCCACGAACCGCAGCGAGCTGTTGGTTTTCACGGATCGGCAGCAGGTCTATAAGACAAAGGCTGCGGATTTTGAGGACAGCAAGGCCAGCGCGCTTGGGGCTTATCTGCCGGGCAAGCTGGGCTTTGACGAGGGCGAGAGCGTGGTGGATATGCTGGACCCCGGCGACTACACAAAGCAGCTCCTGCTGATTTATGCTAACGGCAAGGTGGCGCGCGTGGAGCTTTCCGCTTACGCCACAAAAACCAACCGCCGCCGCCTGACCGGAGCCTGTTCGGACAAGAGCGCGCTGGTCGCCGCCTTTGTGCTGGACGGCGAGACGGAGGTGGCACTCTTTACCAGCGAGGGACGCGCGCTGATTTTTCAAACCGCGCTGCTCCAGCCCAAAGCCAGCCGCAGCACGCAGGGCGTTGCCGTGGCAAGGCTGAAGGCGCAGCAGTCCGTGACGCACGGCTGCCCCGCTGCGGAAACCGCGATCCGGAACGCTGCCCGTTACCGTGTGCGCACGCTGCCGGCGCTGGGCGCGCGGCTGCTGGACGAGGACGCGGGCAATACGCAGCTTTCGCTGCTGGAATAAAAGGCATCGCCGCGCAAATGCGTCTGTTTCTGCTGTGGCGCCATAAATCTGCATTGGAATCGGAAGACTTGGGAGGAAAAACGCCATGCGAGCAAGCCTGCATATCTCTCCCGCCGCGCTGCTGAAAACCTTTGCCGGCGCGGTGTTGTATGCCGTGGGCTTTCAATTTTTCATGTATCCAAACTCCATCGTCACCGGCGGGGTGACCGGCATTGCAATGATCATCAACTTTCTGACCGGACTGCCCGTTGGCGCAATGACGATGGTGATCAATATCCCGCTGTTCCTGTTCTCGTGGAAACGCTTTGGCGGCAGGTTCCTGTTGATGTCCCTGATCGGGATGATCCTGGCCAGCGTTCTGGTGGACGTGTTCTCCACGGTTTCGCTGAAGATCACCAGCGAACCGCTGCTGGGCGCGGTCTATGGCGGCATCTTCCACGGCGTCGGTATGGGAATTATCTATCACGCGGGCGCCACCACGGGCGGAATAGACATCGTTGCGAAGGCGCTGCGGCAAAAATACCCTTATGTCAATTTCAGCACCTTTGTGCTGGCGCTGGACGCGGTGATCCTTGTGGCGTTTGCCGTGATTTTCAGCCGCTATGACAGCGCCATGTACGCCATCATCTGTATGTTCATCTCCACCAAAGCCGTGGACTTTGTACTCTATGGTGCGGTCAACAGCAAGGTCTGCTACATCATCACTGACGAGAGCCGCGCCATTAAGGATGCCATCGTCTGCGACCTGAAGCGCGGCGTGACCTTCCTGCACGGCGAGGGCGCATGGTCCGGGAAGGAAAAGGATGTGATCCTCTGTGTTATCAAACGGAACCAGATCGTGGAGCTGAAACGCATCGTGAAGGAGCTGGACGAGTCGGCCTTTGTCATCGTCAGCGATTCGCGCGAGGTGTTTGGCCGGGGCTTTGAGTACATTGACGACAGCGACAGCGTGACCTGACAGAAAGGGGAGGCGGCGAACCGTGAAACAAAAGCTCATACCCGCGCTGCTGCTGCTCTGCCTGATGGCGGGACTTTGCGGCTGCGGCAGCATTTTTGCAGCGGAATACGAGTATGCCGAGCGCTATGAGAGCAGCCTGATGCAAAGCAGCGGGGACGAAACGGAGATCAGCAATGCCAGTATGCTGAAAAGCGCTTTGCTCTCGCTCATCAACAGCCATCAGGAACACGCGACCTTCCGCTTCAGCCACTATAACGGCTCCGTGATCGACGATTTGGCGGAGGCGTGTCTGGAGGTCAAGACCTCCAATCCGCTGGGCGCGTATGCGGTGGATACCCTGACTTACGACACCAGCCGTATCGTTTCCTACTATCTGGCAGACATCGAAATCACCTACAAGCGCAGCGCGGAGGAGATATCCGCCGTGGTCGGCGCGCGCAGCACGGACGCTTTGGCGGAGGCGCTGCTGGACGCGCTGACCGCCTGCGCGGACGGGGTCACGTTGCGTGTTTATGCCGCGCAGGTGGATGAAGCCTATCTGAGCAATCTGGCGCACACGCTGCATTTGGAGAACCCCGTGGCGGTTCTGGCGGAGCCGGAGCTGGAGATAGACGCTTATCCCAGCGAAGGGGACAACCGTATCTATGATATTCGCTTCTCTTATGTCACGGACACCGGCACGCTGGGCGTATGGACGGCACAGACAGAGGAGCGCGTGACCGCCCTGACGGAAAACGCCGACGAAGCGGCGTTCCCGCCGCGCCTTGCGCTGGAGGGAGCGGAGGCGCTCTCCGGCGTGCGTCCTGCGGACGGCGGGGGCATCACGGACGGAATGGCTTATGGCGCGCTGGTCGCGGGCGAAGCCGACTCCAAAGGGCTTGCACTGGCCTACAAAGCGCTCTGCGATGCACAGGGCATTGCGTGCATGGTCGTGGAAGGGACCTTCGGCGGCGGTTCCACCGCGCACTGCTGGAACATCATCACGCTGGAGGACGCCTGCTATCATGTGGACGTTTCCCGCTTTGCGGCGAATCCGGAAGGCGCGTTTTTGCGCACGGACGCGCAGTTCTGGGGCGATTATTTCTGGGATATGGACGTTTACCCGGCCTGCGAGGGCGGTCTGCGCTATACCGACATTGCAGGCGGCGAACCGGAGCAGTCTGCCGCAGCGGAGCGCCCGGCCGCAACAGAGCGTCCCGTCCCGACGGAAACGCCTGCTCCCACGGAATCTCCTGTTCCGACGGAAACGCCCGTCCCGACGGGCACTCCCACGCCAACGGAAACGCCTGCTCCCACGGAATCCCCTGTTCCGACGGAAACGCCCGCGCCTGCGGAATCTCCTGCTCCAACGGAGGAACCGCTGGAAACGGAGCCGCCGGAACCATCGCCCACGTCGGACGCGGCGGACGTATAGTGCGTCGCCGCAGCATTCGCGCCTGCCAATTTATGCGGTGTTGTCGGGGGCTTTGCGGGCAATGCTGCAACATCTTGTAGTACAAAAAAGTTTTTCAGCACAAGATATTGACAGACCACCGCTTTTGTGTTATAGTACATCCTGCCCACGCACGAAAGCCGCGCGGCGGGCGCAAAACGCACGGAAAACAAATAAGACCAAAGAGAACAGCAGGAGGCTCAAATGTACCAGGTTCTAAAGCGCGACGGGACCGTCGTGGAATTTGAAATCAATAAAATCAGCGCTGCCATCACAAAGGCGTTCGTGGCGCTGGAAAAGGAATATCACCCCAGCGTGATCGACATGATTGCGCTGCGCGTCACTGCGGACTTTGAGAGCAAGGTCAAAAACGGCCTGATCTCCGTGGAGGACATTCAGGACAGTGCGGAAAAGGTGCTGTCCGAAACGGGCTATGCCGATGTCAGCAAGGCCTATATCCTCTACCGCAAGCAGCGGGAAAAGGTGCGCAATGTCAACTCCGCGCTCCTGAACTACAAGGATTTGGTGGACAACTATCTGCAAATCAATGACTGGCGCGTCAAGGAAAACTCCACCGTGACCTATTCCGTCGGCGGACTGATCCTCAGCAACTCCGGCGCAATCACCGCGAACTATTGGCTGAGCGAAATCTACGACGCGGAGGTCGCGGAGGCGCACCGCAGCGCGGCCATTCATCTGCATGACCTGAGTATGCTGACCGGCTACTGCGCGGGATGGAGCCTGAAGCAGCTCATTCAGGAAGGACTGGGCGGCATCCCCGGAAAAATCACTTCCTCGCCCGCCAGCCATCTTTCCACGCTCTGCAACCAGATGGTGAATTTTCTTGGCATTATGCAAAACGAGTGGGCGGGCGCGCAGGCGTTCTCCTCCTTTGACACCTATCTTGCCCCCTTTGTCCGGGTGGATGACCTCAGCCAGAAGGAGGTCAAGCAGTGCATCCAGTCCTTCATCTATGGCGTCAACACGCCGTCCCGCTGGGGAACACAGGCGCCGTTCAGCAACATCACGCTGGACTGGACCTGCCCGAAGGATCTGGCGGAGCAGCCCGCCATCGTTGGCGGCCGGGAGATGGACTTTACCTATGGCGACTGTAAGCGCGAAATGGATATGGTGAACCGTGCGTTCATCGAGATCATGATCGAGGGCGACGCGAACGGCCGCGGCTTCCAGTATCCCATCCCGACCTATTCCATCACGCGCGACTTTGACTGGAGCGAAACGGAGAACAACCGGCTGCTCTTTGAGATGACAGCCAAATATGGCACGCCCTATTTTTCCAACTATATCAACTCCGACATGGAGCCGAGCGACGTACGCAGTATGTGCTGCCGTCTGCGGC
This sequence comes from Oscillospiraceae bacterium, assembly GCA_020860205.1. Lineage (GTDB taxonomy): Bacteria > Bacillota > Clostridia > Oscillospirales > Oscillospiraceae > RGIG7114. The sequence goes on from JAJBUU010000024.1 coordinate 28,419, forward strand.
TGGATCTGCGCGAGCTGCGCAAAAAAAGCGGCGGCTTCTTTGGCTCCGGCGAATCCACCGGCTCCATCGGCGTTGTCACCATCAACCTGCCGCGCATTGCCTATCTTGCCACGGACGAGCAGGACTTCTATCAGCGGCTTGACCGCCTGATGGACATCGCGGCACGCAGCCTGAAAACCAAGCGCACGGTCGTCACCAAGCTGCTGAACGCGGGACTTTATCCCTATACCAAACGCTATCTCGGCACATTTGATAACCATTTTTCCACCATCGGTCTGGTCGGCATGAACGAGGCCGGACTGAACGCGAAGTGGCTCCGCGCCGGACTAACCGATCTGCGCACACAGCAGTTTGCAAAGGACGTGCTGAACCATATGCGGGAGCGCCTGAGCGACTATCAGGAGCAGTACGGCGACCTCTACAATCTGGAGGCCACCCCCGCCGAGTCCACGGCCTATCGTTTTGCCAGGCACGACAAGGCGGAGTTTCCGGACATCATCACCGCAAACGAGAACGGTACCCCGTACTACACCAATTCCTCCCATCTGCCCGTGGGCTATACGGAGGATGTGTTCTCCGCGCTGGACATTCAGGACGAGCTTCAGACGCTTTATACCTCCGGCACCGTGTTTCACGCCTTTTTGGGCGAAAAGCTGCCGGACTGGAAGGCGGCGGCCAATCTGGTGCGCAAGATCGCGGAAAACTACAAGCTCCCGTATTACACGATGAGTCCGACCTATTCCATCTGCGCCGACCACGGTTATCTGAGCGGCGAGCAGCACACCTGCCCCCACTGTGGCCGCCCTGCGGAAATTTACAGCCGCATCACCGGTTACTATCGGCCGGTGCAGAACTGGAACGACGGCAAGGCGCAGGAATTTAAGGATCGCGTCGTTTATGACATCGGACGCTCCCATCTGACCCACACCGGACCGCTGAATATGCCAGCCCGGACGGACGGCGCGCAGACAGACGCAGCGGAGCCTGCGGCGGAGGCGGAGCCGATGCTGTTCGCCACGCGCACCTGCCCGAACTGCCGCCAGGCAGAGAAGCTGCTGGAGGAGAGCGGCGTCGCTTACCAAAAGATCCTGGTGGAGGAAAACCCGGATATGGCACGCCGCTACGATGTGCGCCAGGCGCCGACCCTCGTCTTTGACAATGGAGACGGTACGCAGCCCGCAAAATCCGTCGGACTGACCGGTGTGCGGAGCTTCATCGCCGCCCACAGCGCCGCGCGTGTATAACGCATAAACATAAGCATATGACAATATTCCCCCGTTAAAAAGATACTTTTTAACGGGGGAATATATCAGGGGATCCATGTGGATTTTCTTAATGAAACCGGCGGCGTTGTTCTGGTATTGGAGGAACGGGTGTCCATGGAGGCATACCGCAGCGAGGTGCTTCGGTTTGCGGACCAAATCGAGGATTTTACCGCCGGAGTAAATCGAAAATACTTCCGGCGGATGTGAATGTGCGGAACGGTTATACTGCGTTTTGGAACGAATGACACAGGCGGCGGGGATCAGCGCAGGAACGCGGCGCAGGGATATTTTCCACCGGATTCCACATCCTATCTGCGAATGCAGCAGACCAAATGCAGGGGCATGGCCCGAAAGGAGTATTTTTCCAATGACACATGATATTCTGGTGGTGGGCGGCGGCCCTGCGGGACTGACCGCCGCGCTTTATGCCGCCCGCGCGGGCAAGACCGTCGCCGTGCTGGAGCGCGCCGTTCCGGGCGGACAGATTGTTTATTCCCCGCTGGTGGAAAATTATCCCGCGCTTCCCGGCGTCAGCGGCGCGGACTTCGCCGCCGCGCTTGCCGGACAGACGGAGGCGCTGGGTGTGGAGATCATCACAGCGGAGGCTGTGTCCGCCGTGCGCACGGAAGGCGGTTTCCGGTTGGAAACCGACGAGGGCGCGATGGACTGCCGCACGCTGATTTTGGCCACCGGTGTGCAGCACCGCGCGCTGGGACTGCCCGGTGAAGCGGAGCTGGTGGGCGCCGGCATATCCTATTGTGCGGTTTGCGACGGCGCGTTTTATGCCGGACGGGATGTCGCTGTGGTCGGCGGCGGCGATACCGCAGTGCAGGACGCGCTGTTCCTCGCCAACCTCTGCCGCCGCGTCACGCTGCTTGTGCGCCGTGACCGGCTGCGCGCTTCCGATGCCGCCAAAGCGGAGACGCTGCGGCAGCGGGACAACGTGGAGCTCCGCTTTTCCACCACTGTGGAGGCGCTTTGCAGCGCGGATGGCGCGCTGACCGGCGTGACCGTTCGGGAACGCGGAGAAACGGCGGCGCTTGCCATAGACGGGCTGTTCCTTGCGGTGGGTCAGGAACCGTCCGGCAGCGCGTTCGCCGCGCTCGCCCCTGTGGACGCACAGGGTTATTTTGCCGCCGGGGAGAACTGTATCGCCGCGCCGGGCGTGTTTGTTGCGGGCGACTGCCGCGCAAAGACCGTCCGACAGCTTGCCACCGCTGTTGGTGACGGCGCCTGCGCCGCGCTTTCCGCCTGTGCCTGTCTGGAACGGAACGGCTGACGCGGCATGAATGGGTTGAGGTATGTATTTCCTGCGGCGACTGTCGCGTTCCTGCTGCTGATTTTCTCCGAATATGTCCCGCTGCTGCGCCATGAACCGCTCGGCCCGCCGCGTCCGCCTTCGCGCTGGCATTGGCGGGATAGTGTCTGCGTCCTGCTGCTGACCGTCGCCTATGCCGCTGTTGCCTTTCCCGGTCTGGGGGATAGGAGCGGCGTGGAGCGCTTCTGCAAATTTGACACGCGCGGGGAATATGCGGAGATCACGCTGCGCGCGCCGACAAACATCGGCGCAGTGCGCTATTATTCCGGGCTTTACATGGGCAGCTATTCTCTCCAGTTTTCCACAGACGGCGAAACATATACCGAGTACGCCGTCATGACGCAGGGTCATGCGGACGTGTTCAAATGGAACGATGCGGAGCTGGCGGAAACGGGTTTGGACGTGGTTTCCATCCGCATCATCGCGGACGATACCCTTTGGCTGGGCGAGCTGGCCATTTATGACACGGACGGGACGCTGCTGCTGGCGGGAACGGATTTCTCCTGTCCCGCAGGCTGTGCCGCGCTTTTTGACGAGCAGGAAAAGATACCGGATGCCTATCATTACAGCAACAGCACCTATTTTGACGAAATTTATCACGCGCGCACGGCTTATGAACACATTGAGAACATCTATCCCTATGAAATCACGCATCCGCCGCTGGGCAAGCTGATTTTGAGCATCGGTATCCGGCTGTTTGGCATGGTGCCGTTTGGCTGGCGCTTTATGGGGACGCTGCTGGGCGTTCTGATGCTGCCTGCACTCTATGTTTTCCTGAAAAAGATGTTCGGCGGCACGGCGGCGCCGTTCTGCTGCACCGCGATTTTCGCCTTTGACTTCATGCACTATGTTCAGACGCGCATCGCCACGATCGACACTTACGCAGTATTCTTCACCATCCTGATGTACCTGTTTTTCTGGCTCTATCTCCGGGCGGATCGCACAAGATATCGGAGCTGGCTGCCGCCGCTGGCGCTCTCCGGGCTGTGCTTCGGTCTGGGCGCGGCGAGCAAATGGACGTGTCTTTACGCCGGAGGCGGTCTCGCGGTGCTTTGGCTCTGTGACCGCGTATCGCGCGGTGTGGCGCTCTGCCGCGCAGGGCAGACGCGCGCCTGCCTCCGGGAAACGGCGCGCAATATCCTCTGCTGTCTGCTCTTTTTCCTGCTCATCCCCGCTGCGGTTTACTATGTCAGCTATTGGTCTTATGGAACGGCGCGCGGACTGAGCGGCTTTGGGATGCTTTTTTCCAAAGACTATCTTCAAATCGTGCTGGACAACCAAAAGTATATGCTCAGCTACCACAGCGGCGTCACGGCCACGCACCCCTATTCTTCGGTCTGGTGGCAGTGGGTGCTGGACATCCGCCCGATCCTGTACTATCTGGAATATCTGGACGACGGGATGCACGTCTCCTTCGGTGCATGGGTCAACCCGATGCTCTGCTGGGGCGGGCTTCTGGCCATGCTCGCCATGTTTTATCTGACCGTCCGCCGCCGGGACAGGACCGCGCTGTTCATCGCGGTCGGCTATCTGGCGCAGCTTTTGCCGTGGGTGCTGGTGGAGCGCGTGATATTTGAATACCACTATTTTCCCAGCACGGTTTTTCTGCTTCTGGCGCTTGGCCATGTGTTCCGCACCCTTCAGCTCCGGCACCCTCAATGGCGGCGCATCGTGGGGTCATTTACCGCTGTTTCGCTGCTGCTGTTTGCCGTATTTTATCCCGCGCTGCGCGGACTTGCGATTCCGGGCTGGTATGGGAGCAATTTCCTGAAATGGTTCCCGACGTGGCCGTTCTGACGGCGGCGGGATACCGCTGCGATGAAAACAAAAAAACTGGCATAGACCCGAATCCTGTCGAATAGACTGTATCAACGCTTCCGCAGAAAGGCGGCGGGATACCGCTGCGCAAAGCGCGGATGAAACAGGAGGTAGGGTCCTTATGTTATATTCTGCGCTTTTGCTGTTGCTCTCCGGCGTATTTCTGACTCTCCGATTGGGGACGGGCGGGTCCTTTCCCAAACCGCTCAGCCCGGAGGAGGAACGCGCGGCTGTGGAGGCATGGGTGGAGCGCGGGGATTTGGCGGCGCGGAATACCCTCGTGGAGCACAATCTGCGGCTTGTGGCGCATATTATCAAAAAATACTTCTCCCAGAAGGCCGATCAGGAGGACTTGATTTCCATTGGTACGATCGGCCTGATCAAAGGCGTTTCCACCTATCGACCGGATCGGAACGTCCGGCTGGCCACCTATGCCAGCCGCTGCATTGAAAATGAGATTCTGATGCACTTTCGGAGCCAGAAAAAGTCGGCTGGGGATGTCAGCCTGTCGGAGCGCATCGATACGGACGGCGACGGGAACGATCTGTCTCTGATGGATGTGCTTGCGGAGGAAGCCGATCTGGCGGAGGACGTCAGCATGGCGGAGTTGTGCGGGCAGGCGCGCCGCTGCGTGGATACGGTGCTGGAACCGAGAGAGGCGGAGATCATCTCTCTGCGCTATGGCCTTGACGGGAAGAAGCCGCTGACGCAGCGCGAGACCGCCGAAATCGCCGGGATCAGCCGCAGCTATGTTTCCCGCATTGAGAAAAAGGCGTTGGAAAAGCTGCGCCGCGCGATTGACGGATAAGGGAATCCTTTGACATTCCGATGCAAAGGTGCTATGATGGGGTGCAGCAAAGCGCTTCCGCTCACGGCGGGCGGAAGGCACACCTTTTTTGTTGGGATGGATACGCGCATACCGCGGGGAGGCGGAGCGGATGGATATAAAAATTCTGGTCGTGGAGGATGAAAAACCGATCAACGATTTGATCGAGATGAATCTGATAGAAGCGGGGTATCACTGCACCTGCGTCTATGACGGCATCGCCGCCTGCGACGCGGTGGAAAAAGAGCGCTTTGACCTTGTGCTGCTGGATATTATGCTGCCGGGCGCGGACGGGTACGAGGTGCTGGACTATATCAAGCCGATGGAGATCCCGGTGATTTTCCTGACCGCAAAGGGTTCGACGAACGACAAGGTCAAAGGACTGAAGCTCGGTGCGGACGACTATCTGACCAAACCGTTTGAAATCGTGGAGCTGCTGGCGCGGGTGGAGAGCGTCCTGCGGCGCGCCGGGAAAACGCAGACAGAAATCACGGTCGGGGATGTGGTGATCGACACGCGCTCCCGCAGCGTACACCGCGCGGGGAAGGAAGTGCAGCTCACGATGAAGGAATTTGAGCTTCTGCTGCTGTTCGCCCGCAACCGGAACGTCGCGCTGTTTCGGGAAACGCTTTATGAACACGTCTGGGGCAGCGATTATATGGGCGATTCGCGCACGGTGGATCTGCACGTCCAGCGGCTGCGGAAAAAGCTGCACTGGGAAGATAAAATCAAGGCGATTTACAAGGTGGGCTACCGTCTGGAGGACTAAACGGGGATGAATCTGCGATTTACAAGGCCGCTGAAGAGCTTTTTCGCGGCGGCGATCGTGCTGGAGCTTGCGCTGGGCATTGGAGAGTGTATCCTGCTCTCCAAAGTTCCGGAAACCGCTGCGTATTACGGAAGCTATGTTCTGTTTCTGGTCCTTTCCGTGCTGCTTGGCGGTTTTTTGGTCTATGTGGTCACATGGTTCATCACCTCGGCGGAGACAAAGGAAATGCGGCTGCAAAAGGTGCGGATCTCCGAGCTTGAGCGCGGTGTGGACAATCTGGAAAACGTTGCCTCCCGCCGGGAGGAATTTATCGCCTCCTTTGCCCATGAGCTGAAAACACCGCTGACCGCCATCATCGGCTATGCGGATATGCTGCGAAGCAAGGACATGACGCCAAAATCCCGATTTACGGCGGCGGGCTATATTTTTTCGGAGGGGAAACGTCTGGAAGCGCTTTTCCTGAAGCTGATGGACATCATTGTTGCCGGACGACAGGAGTTTGAGCTGAAACGCTTTGAAGTGGGCTATTTTATTCGCAGCATCGCTGCGGTGACGGTGCCGAGCCTGAGCGAGGACGGCATCACGCTGGATATGCGCTGGGAGCCGGGCGTCATTGAAGTGGAACCGGATCTTTTTAAAACGCTGCTGATCAATCTCGTGGACAACGCGCGCAAGGCCAGCCGCAGGAACAGCGCCATAGAGCTGTTTGGCAAGGTGGAGGACGACGGCTATGCCATCTATGTCCGCGACCACGGCAGGGGTATGCCGCAGGAGGAGCTGAGCCGCATTACGGAGCCTTTTTACATGATCGATAAGTCGCGCTCCCGCGCGCAGAATGGCGCGGGGCTTGGTCTTGCGTTGTGCCAGCGCATTGCGGAGCTGCACGCGACAAAGCTGGAATACGAGAGCGAGGAAGGGAAGGGGACGACAGTGCGCATACTTGTGAACGGAGGCGCTGCCGATGCAGAATAAGCTGAAGCCCCTGACCGGACAGCGCGATCTGCTGACCGCTATCTGCGTGACCGGCGGCCTGCTGGTTCTGGCGATCGTTGTGCCGCTTTTTTTTCGCCAATCCGGGACTGCGACCACACAACTGACGGCGGACAACGCGGAGGCGCGCGCGGCGCTGTTTCATATCTATTGGTATTCCGGCGAAACGGGAAGCGAGACGCACCCGCTGCAAACGGAACGTCTGGACGCGCCCGATGAGAAAACCGCCGCGTTTTGCGAGGATGTGATGCGCGAGCTGGTGGCTCGCATCATTGACGACGCGGCGCTGGAATACGAAGCGCCGACAGGCAGCGAGTATCTGCGCGTGACCGACGCGCAGGACGAGGTGCAGCTTTGCCGGATGTGGCTCCAGGCGCAGGGCGACTGGCAGAACTGGCTGGACGTCTGCTTTGACGCGGAAACCGGCGCGGTATATTATTTTTATCTGAGCCGGGAATGCCTGACCAACCAAAGCCGTTATGTATATCCGGATGACGCGCGCCCCACCGCAGAGTACATTGCGGAACGCATGGCGGAGGAGCGCGGCTGGCGGGAAATTACAACCATGTCCTCTGAGGAGGAGGGCGGTCTCGTCGCGGTTTTCAGCGGTGCGGACGGCGTGTTTTGTTATGAAATCTTCTGCGCCTGCTATGATGCGCTCATCGACATTCATTTTAGCCTGAAATAAAGGCAACATTTCTATCCTTTTCGACAACAAAGGCGCCGTTTCCCACAAATCTGACTGTGCAAGTGGGGGAGTTTTCTAAAAAAGCGCCTGTTTTTTCGACCTGCGTGGAGAACTCGGTCTTGCGCTGTGTGGAAAAGTGTGCTATACTTTAAGACAGCATTGCATAATCGAAGTTGTGGCGGATTGCGGAAAGTTCGCGCCACGACTTTGCTGCAAAAAAACACAGGCATTACCGCGCGAATGCGTCGAACGGCTGCTTTTCGCCAGCCGCTCCTGCTGAACGACGCGGCGTCACCTGATCGAAAAGGAAAATTTTCTCTTTTCGCGCTTTCCCGCTGCCAGTCGGCGGAACGCGCGGCAAAAGAGGAGGTAGAAATGAAAGTCAAACGCACGAGCTTCCTGCTCTTCGGGCTTTGCATTCTGCTGCTGCTCGTCGTCAGTGCGCGTGTTTCGCCGGACGAGAGCCGTATCGCGTCGGAAACCGCGCTCTCCGGCGACGGTACGGAGGATGCCGTTCCGGTGGACGCGCTTCCGCAGGAATCATATGCGGCGGATGCAGGGACGGAGGAGCCGGAGGAAACGGAACCCGCGCTGCCCACGCCGCCGGAGCTGAATATCGGGAGCTGGCAGCTGACGCTGGTCGATTCTCTCCACGTTCTATCCAGCAGCTTTGCGCCCGACGTGACAGAGGTGCGCGACGGACAGTATTTTGACAGCCGCGCCGCAGAGGAGCTGCTGGAAATGATTTCCGGCGCGGAGGAAGCCGGTTATACCGTCACAATCCGGACAGGCTATCGCCCATATGCGACCCAGGCCTACATCTTCTTTGGCAAGGCCAGCCAAATCGCGTGGGACGGCACGGTGGAATATGCGGATGCAGAGGAGCTGGCAAGGAAAACCGTCGCCTATCCCGGTACCAGCGAACATCAGCTGGGGCTGGCGGTGGATTTGATGGACAGCGCGAGCACGGCGATGGTCGCTGAGGATGTGGAGGAGCTGCCTGTGCTGCTCTGGCTTCAGGAGCATTGCGCCGAATACGGCTTTATCTATCGCTATCCGAAGGAGAAGCAGGAGATCACCGGCTGGTATGAGCCGTGGCATTTTCGCTATGTGGGCAAAGATGCGGCGACATATATCATGGAAAACGATCTTTGCCTGGAGGAATTTATCGAGCTGTATTAAGGCGACCCTGCATCATGAGGGCAGCGGCGCCTTGCGGAAAGGTTCTGCCAGAGCTGCGTTATAAAAAACACGGGCAACACCGCATGAATGCGTCTGCACCGTCCGGTGCAGCAGTTCCCACCGTCCGCGCCTGCTGACTGACGCGGTGTTACCCGAAACGATACTGCAAAAGCGTTCTTTCGCAAAGACGGGAAGGAACGCTTTTTTTTGCTGTGCAGCGGTTTCATCTCGTGGCGGCTGCAATTTGGGGCTTGAAAAAAGCGGGCGGTTTGGTATAAAATAAAACCGGAACAGTTGTTCCGGCGATCAAAATCATTTTTATGTATTCTGGGGCAGTGCCACACGACCCGATGCATATGGCCTTGCCGCATCCGGGCGATTGCCCCAAAAAATTTGGAGAAGTAAATGGGAAAATATTTCGGTACAGACGGATTTCGCGGGGAGGCGAATTGCAGCCTGACCGCAGAGCGGGCGTTTCAGGTCGGGCGCTTTCTCGGCTGGTACTACACCAGACAGAAGGAGACACAGGGCGAAGCGCTTCCCGCGCGCATTGTGATCGGGAAGGACACCAGAAAGTCCTCCTATATGTTGGAATATGCGCTGGTCAGCGGCGCGGTTGCCTCCGGCGCGGACGTGTATATGCTCCATGTCACCACCACGCCGTCCGTCGCTTACGTGACGCGGGTGGACAGCTTTGACTGCGGTATCATGATCTCCGCCTCGCACAATCCATATTATGATAACGGCATCAAGCTCATCAACAGCGCCGGCGAAAAGATGGACGATGAAACCATCGGGCTGATCGAGGCGTTTCTGGATGGCAGCTGCACGGCGTTTGGACAGACGTGGACGGAACTGCCGCTTGCGCGGCGGGAACACGTCGGGCGCACCGTGGATTATGTCAGCGGACGGAACCGCTATATCGGTTACCTGATCTCGCTGGGACTTTACAGCTTTCGCGGGATGCGCATCGGTCTGGACTGCGCCAACGGCAGCAGCTGGAACATCGCAAAATCCGTGTTTGACGCGCTGGGCGCAAAGACCTTTGTCATCAACGCGGAGCCGGACGGGTTCAATATCAATCAGGACGCCGGTTCCACGCACATAGAGGGGCTGCGCCGCTATGTCGTAGAAAACCAGCTGGATGTCGGCTTCGCCTATGACGGAGATGCGGATCGCTGCCTTTGCGTGGATGAAAAGGGGAATGTCCTCAGCGGAGATCACATACTCTATATCTGCGGCAAATATATGAAAGAGCGCGGCCGCCTTTTGACTAACACCATCGTTACCACAGTGATGAGCAATTTCGGACTTTACAAGGCGCTGGACGCGGCGGGCATCGGCTATGTCAAAACCGCAGTAGGGGATAAGTACGTTTACGAATACATGACGCAAAACGGCTGCCGTCTTGGCGGGGAACAGAGCGGCCACATCATTTTCAGCGAATATGCCACCACCGGCGACGGGATTTTGACAAGTCTGAAGCTGATGGAGGTCATGCTGGCGCGGAAGCAGCGCTGCTCCGAGCTTTGCGAGGGCCTTTCTATTTATCCGCAGGTGCTGGAAAATATACGGGTGAAGGATCGGGACGCCGCGCAGGCCGACGCCGATGTGCAGGCGGCTGTGCAGTCCGCGTCGGAAAAGCTGGGCGAAGGCGGGCGGATTCTCGTGCGTCCGTCCGGTACGGAGCCGCTGATCCGCGTGATGGCGGAGGCGGAAAGCGAGGAGGTCTGCCGTTCGCTGGTGGACGGGATCATTGCGGTCATCCGTGCAAAAGGTCACGCGGCGCAATAAAAAAACAGAAACCGGAACAGGAAAGGAAGCGGTCAGGTTATGTGTGGAATCGTTGGATTTACCGGCGGGCGGCAGGCAGCGCCCGTCCTTCTGAAATGCCTTTCACGGCTGGAATATCGGGGCTATGACTCCGCGGGACTTGCCGTGCGAGACGGCGACGCGCCTGCCGAAGTTGTAAAAACCAAAGGGCGGCTGAAGGTGCTGGCGGAAAAAACGGACGACGGTCTTGCCCTGCCGGGCTGCTGCGGCATCGGTCATACCCGCTGGGCGACACATGGCGAGCCGAACCGCATCAACGCCCATCCGCACGTCAGCGGCAACTGCACCGGTTCCGGTTCCGGTCCGGTGGAGTCTGAGGTCGTCGGCGTACATAACGGTATCATTGAAAATTTTCAGGAAATTCGGGAAAAGCTCCAGCGCCACGGATACAGCTTTTACAGCCAGACCGATACGGAGGCTGTCATCAAGCTGGTGGATTATTATTACAAAAAATACAAAATCGGCCCCATTGATGCGCTGACACGGACGATGGTGCGTGTGCGCGGTTCTTATGCGCTGGCCGTCATGTTCCGGGACTATCCGGGAGAGATTTATGTTGCGCGGAAGGACAGCCCGCTGATCATCGGCATCGCGGACGGCGAAAGCTATATCGCCTCCGATGTTCCGGCGATTTTGGATTATACACGGAGCATCTATTATATTGACAACCTGGAAGCGGCGCAAATCAAACCGGGCGAGGTACATTTTTTCGATTTGAACGGCGACGAGGTTGAAAAACAGCCGACCGAGATCCAGTGGGACGCGGAATGCGCCGAAAAGGGCGGCTTTGAACACTTCATGATGAAGGAGATCCATGAGCAGCCGAAAGCGATTCAGGATACGCTCAACAGTGTGCTGAAGGACGGCACGATCGATTTAAGCGCCGTCGGGCTCTCGGATACCGACATACGGGGAATTTCACAGGTTTATATCGTCGCCTGCGGCTCTGCATGGCACGTTGGAATGGTCGCACAGTATGTGATCGAGGAGCTTGCGCAGCTTCCGGTTCGGGTGGAGCTGGCCTCCGAGTTCCGTTACCGGAACCCGCTGCTGGATCAAAACGGTCTGGTGATCGTCATCAGCCAAAGCGGGGAAACGGCGGATTCTCTGGCCGCGCTCCGTTTGGCAAAGGAGCGCGGCGTCCGGACGCTTGCCATTGTAAACGTAATGGGCAGCAGCATCGCGCGCGAAGCGGACAACACGTTTTTCACGCTGGCCGGACCGGAAATCGCCGTGGCTACGACAAAAGCATATAGCGCGCAGCTTGCCGCCTGCTATTGCCTTGCTCTCCGCTTTGCGTTGGCACGCGGCGCCATTCAGGAGTCGCGCTGCGCCGAGCTGGTTGCTGATTTGCAGACTATTCCCGCCAAAATTGAACAGATTCTTGCGGACAAGGAACGCCTTCAGTGGTTTGCCAGCAAATTTTCCAATGCGCGCGACGTATTCTTTATCGGGCGCGGCATCGACTACGCCATCTGTCTGGAAGGCAGCCTGAAGATGAAGGAAATTTCCTATGTCCACAGCGAGGCTTACGCGGCGGGCGAGCTAAAGCACGGGACCATCAGCCTGATTGAAAACGGTACGCTGGTCATCAGCGCGCTGACGCAGCCCACGCTGTATGAAAAAACTGTCAGCAACATGGTGGAGGTGAAAAGCCGCGGCGCTTACCTGATGGGCTTGACCAGCTATGGCAACTATGCCATTGAGGATACGGCGGATTTCACCGTTTATGTTCCCAAAATCGCACCCTATTTTGCTGCAAGCCTTGCGGTGATCCCCTTGCAGCTTTTGGGTTACTATTCCAGCGTCGCCCGTGGGCTGGACGTGGACAAACCGCGCAATCTGGCCAAAAGCGTTACCGTGGAATAACGTGGGGCGTGCCCGCCGCGTTACGCGGCTGTTTCCCGCGATGCTTTGGAAAAACCGCTGAAAAGCCTGCAATACCGATCAGTTTGCAAAAAAATCCGTGCTGCAAGATATATGCAGCACGGATTTTTCCATTCAGGGCGGCGCGCATCATCCGGCGGGAGCGGGGCGCGCGGAAAGGCTTCGGCAGAACAGGGCGCGCAGGCGCAGGAGCGGAAGCAGGAGCGCCGCAGGGCGCGGCATATCCTTTGTGGGGAGGAACCTTTGTGTTTGCAGCGTACTTCCGGCAGAAAACAGCCGTCACAGCCGCCGCCTTCGGTTCCCTGCGCTATGCGTTGCAGGGCGTGTCCGCAGTCGGAGCGCCGCGCTCGATCAGATTGCTCATGCTCTGGAGGGTGATGAGCAGGGTGGATGTGTTGTGCAGCAGCGCGGAGGTCGTCGGCTGAATGACGCCGGCCACGCCGAGCGCGATCAATGCGCCGTTGATGCCAAGGATCAGCCGATAGTTCCGGTTGATCCGCTGCATCATCGCCTGGCTCAGCGTCCGCAGATTGACAAGCTCCCGCAGGTCGTCCGCTGCGATCATGATGTCGGCGATCTCCCGCGCGATTTGCGCGCCGTCGCTGATTGCGATTCCGACATTGGCGGCGGAGAGGGCAGGGGAATCATTGATGCCGTCCCCGACCATCACGACCACGCCGCCGCGCGCCTGTTCACGCCGCACAAAGCTGGCTTTGTCTTCCGGAAGCACCTCCGCATGGTATTCGTCCACGCCGATTTTTGCGGCGATTGCGGCGGCTGTGCGTTCGCTGTCGCCGGTCATCATCACGATTTTTCGGAATCCGGCTGCCCGCAGCGCGCGAATCACATCCGGCGCCTCCGGACGGATCGGGTCCTCGATGCAGATGACAGCCGCCAGAACGCCGTCTATCGCCATGTAAAGATGGGAATATTGGAGCGGCAGCGATTCAAACCTGTCATGATATTGCGACTGAATCGTGCAGCCCTCGTCCTCAAATACGAAATGGTGACTGCCGATCACCACACGCTTGTCCTCCACATAGGAAGCAATCCCATGGGCAACGATGTAATCCACCTTTGAGTGCATTTCGCTGTGCTGTATGCTGCGGTCACTGGCCGCTTTAACGACTGCATTTGCCATAGAATGTGGGAAATGCTCCTCCAGACAGGCCGCAATGCGCAGCAGCTCCTCCTCGCTGCTGTCGCAGAACGGGATGATTTCGCGCACAGTTGGGGTCGCCTTTGTCAGCGTGCCGGTCTTGTCGAACACAATCGTGTCGGCCACCGCCATTGCTTCCAGAAATTTCCCGCCCTTCGCTGTAATCTGTCCGGCGCTTGCCTCACGGATCGCGGAGAGCACCGTGACCGGCATCGCCAGCTTCAGCGCGCAGGAGAAGTCAACCATCAGTACGGAAAGCGTTTTTGTCACGTTGCGGGTGAGCAGCCAGACGAGCACCGTTCCCGCAAGGGTATAGGGAACGAGCCGGTCAGCCAGATGCTCCGCGCGGCTTTCCACTGCCGATTTCAGCTTTTCCGTATCCTCGATCATGCGCACGATTTTTTCATATTTCGTAGCGCCGGAGACACTTTTTACCCGGAAAGTCAGCTCGCCTTCCTCCACAACAGTACCTGCGTAGACTTCTCCGCCAATGTGCTTTGCAACGGGCAGGCTCTCGCCGGTCAGCGACGCCTGATTGACTGTGGCCTCACCTGCCGTGACCGTGCCGTCAAACGGAATCATGCTGCCTGCGCCGACAACGGCCAGATCGCCCGCCTGAACCTGCGCGCTGTTGACCAGAACGCGCTGGGGCCCCGCCTGAATCCAGACCTTTTCGATGTTGAGCGACATACTCCGCGCCAGATCGCCGACGGATTTTTTGTGCGTCCAGTCCTCCAGCGTTTCACCGATCTCCAGCAGGAACATGACCGAGCCTGCGGTTTCAAAGTCCCCGCGAAGGAGGGAAACCGTGATTGCCGTCGCGTCGAGAACCGGAACCTCCAGCCTGCGATCTCGCAGACAGCGCAGTCCGGCGCGGACATAGCCGAGCGCCTTGTAGATGCGGATGGCGATGCGCAACGGATAGGGGAGGAGCTTCGTTGCAAAATGTATCAGAACTTTTGTCGTCAGCTTTTCCCGAAATTCCGCGCTCAGCGCCCGCCCGGAATGCTCCATGACGTGCTCCGGCACGGAAATGCTGTCCAGGGAAGCTGTCCGCAGCGCCTCGATCACATCCGCGCCGTCTCCGGAAAACTCGATTGCGGCGTCTGCGGTTTGTTCATAGACCTTGACCTTTTTGACGCTGGGACTGGTCTTGAGGTAATATTCCAGCGTATCCGCTTCCTGAAAGCTGAGCGCGTTCCGCGCAAGATGTACGCGGATTCTGCCCTCAATGCAGTGTTTAATATAAAATTTCATGCGTTTTCAAACCCTCTATACAAAAACAGGATAACTGCAAAGAACGGGATCTGTCTTATTCGATAAAAAAAGCGGAGCCGGGCGGCTCCGCTTCGCTTGAGACAACACCGTTCTTATGATGCGGTGAAGCCCGAACCGTCAGGTTCGAATCATTCGCCGTCCACAATCTGCGCCGCTGCCGCGTCATCCCGCTTTTGGTTGATCGACTTTGCCTCCGCCAGAATATCCTCGCAGTTCTCCTGCAGCGTGGTAGATGTCTTTGTCACGCAGTCCTTTGCGCGCAAAACCGCGGCGGTGCAGTGTGCATAGGTTTTCTTTGCGTCGTTGCTCGCAAGCAGCTTGATCCCTGCGGTTCCGAACAAAACGCCGCCTGCAAAGAGTGCGGCTTTTTCCCAGTTTGTCATATGATAATGTCCTCCTTATTTGTGCCTGTAGCCTGTGTAGAACAGCATCGCAAAACAAAACAGCGCTGCCATTGCCCAAAATCTGTGTTGCTTCATTGCTCCGATTCGCACACCTTCACATAAAATTCAAAATGAAAGCTCCCGCTGTTGGGCGGGTTCATTTTCCAGCATTTTAGCACCTGAAACCGGCATTGTCAACTTGCATTGTCAACAGTTTTCGCCAGTTTTTGCTGCGCCCGTTTTTCCATGCTTGACAAACGGGGAGCGCGTCGGTATAATAATCTGGCAATTCGGCTTTGATGAGCAGGAGTAGTCGCGTTTTCCGGCGCGCAGAGAGGACACGGGTGGTGCAAGTGTCCGCCGGGACGGAATGAAGGTCGGCTCGGAGCCGCATCGGAATCTGCGCAGACAGGGGCTTTCCCGCTGCCGGTTCCGGCGTTCGCCCGCGTTAAGGGTATGAGCGTCCCTGCGCGTTTCGCGGCGGGGAAATTCAGGTGGTACCGCGCAAAAGAAGGTCGTTTTGCGTCCTGAAGCAGTCAAAGCTGACGCTTCAGGGCGCTTTTTTTGATGCAAAGCGAAAAGGAGAAACCAGCATGAAAGAATTGCCAAAAGTCTATGAACCGCAGCGCGTGGAGCGCAGCATTTATGAGATGTGGGAGCAGGGCGGCTATTTCCACGCCAAAATCGACCCGGATAAGAAGCCGTTTTCCATCGTGATGCCGCCGCCGAACGTGACCGGTCAGCTCCACATGGGTCACGCGCTGGACTGCACCTTGCAGGACATCCTGACCCGCTATAAACGGATGCAGGGCTATGCCGCACTCTGGCTGCCTGGCACCGACCATGCGGGCATTGCCACACAGATCAAGGTAGAGGAGGACCTGCGCGTCAACGAGGGGCTGACCCGCTACGATCTTGGCCGGGACGAGTTCCTGGCACGTGTCTGGAAGTGGAAGGACAAATACGGCAACCGCATCGTGGAGCAGCAGAAGCAGATGGGCGCCTCCTGCGACTGGGAACGCAGCCGTTTTACGATGGACGAGGTCTGTGCCCGTGCGGTGCGGGAAACATTCTGCAATCTGTATGAAAAGGGCCTGATTTATAAGGGCAGCCGCATCATCAACTGGTGTCCCCACTGCCTGACCGCCCTGAGCGACGCAGAGGTGGAATATATAGATAAGCCCGGTCATCTCTGGTATATCCGCTACCCGCTCAGCGACGGCAGCGGCGAGATCACCGTTGCCACCACGCGCCCGGAGACGATGCTGGGCGATACCGGTGTTGCCGTAAACCCGGAGGATACGCGCTTCAGTCACCTGATCGGCAGGACCTGCATCCTTCCCCTTGTCGGACGGGAGATCCCCATCGTCGGGGACGCCTATTGCGAAATCGGCTTTGGTACCGGCGCGGTGAAGATGACCCCCGCCCATGACCCCAACGACTTTGAGGTCGGGCAGCGACACGGGCTGGAGGTGATCCGCGTCATCGCGGACGACGGCAGCATCAACGAAAACGGCGGAAAGTATGAAGGTCTGGATCGCTACGAGTGCCGCCGGCAGATCGTGGCCGATTTGGATGCGGCGGGTTACCTGGTCAAGATCGAGGATTACAGCCACAACGTCGGCACCTGCTACCGCTGCCACAACGACGTGGAGCCGCTGATCTCCGCACAATGGTTCGTGAAGATGGAGCCGCTGGCAAAGGAAGCGATCCGGGTCGTGAAGGACGGCACTGTAAAATTCGTGCCGGAGCGCTTTTCCAAAACCTATATCAACTGGATGGAAAACGTCCATGACTGGTGCATCTCGCGTCAGCTCTGGTGGGGACATCAGATCCCCGCATGGTACTGCGACGACTGCGGTCACATCAATGTCAGCCGCGAGGACCCGACGGTCTGCGAAAAATGTGGCAGCACGCACCTGACGCGGGAGGAGGATGTGCTGGACACATGGTTCTCCTCTGCGCTCTGGCCGTTTTCCACGATGGGCTGGCCAGAGAAAACGCCGGAGCTGGATTACTGGTATCCGACCAGCGTGATGGTCACGGGCTATGACATCATCTTTTTCTGGGTGGCGCGCATGATTTTTTCCGGTATGGAGCAGATGCAGGAACACCCGTTCGATACCGTGTTTATCCACGGCCTTGTGCGCGACGCGCAGGGACGCAAGATGAGCAAGAGTCTCGGCAACGGCATAGACCCGTTGGAGATGGTGGAAAAATACGGCGCGGACGCGCTGCGCTTCAACCTGATCACCGGCAACTCGCCCGGAAACGATATGCGCTTTTATGTGGAAAAGTGCGAGGCAATGCGCAATTTCTGCAACAAGATATGGAATGCCAGCCGCTTTGTCCTGATGAATCTGCAAATTGAGGATAACGCGCTGCCGGATACGCTGGAACTGCCTGACCGCTGGATACTCAGCACGCTGAACGATACCGTGCGCGAGGTCTGCGAGAACATGGATCGCTTCGAGCTGGGCGTAGCCGCGTCCAAGCTCTATGACTTCATCTGGGACAGCTTCTGCGACTGGTATATCGAGCTGACAAAGCCGCGCCTGAACGGGACGGATGCGGCGGCTTCGGAGTGCGCGCAGCGGGTACTGCTCTATGTGCTGACGGAAATCCTGAAGCTGCTTCACCCGTTTATGCCCTTCATCACGGAGGAAATCTGGCAGGCCATTCCGCATGAGGGAGATGCGCTGATCGTTGCGGACTATCCGGTTTACCGTCCGGAGCTCTGCTTTGCGGAGGATGCGGCGAGCTTCAGCCTTGTGATGGAGGCGATCCGCGCCGTGCGCGCGCGCCGTGCGGAGATGAATGTGCCGCCATCCCGCAAAAGCCACCTGATCATCGTTGCGGAAGCGGCGCAGCGCGCAGCATTTGAACAGGGGCGGGACTACATCTGCAAGCTGGCCTATGCCGCAGAGCTGACCGTTGCCGCCGAACCGCCGGAGGATGCGGCGGGCATGGTTTCCGTTGTCACCGGAAGCGCGCGGATGTTTATGCCGATGGCCGACCTCGTGGATATCGCGGCGGAGCGCGCCCGGCTGCAAAAGAACCTTGCCAATGCGGAAAAGCAGCTTGCCGCGCAGAACGCGAAGCTCTCCAATGAGAAATTCGTTTCCCGTGCGCCGGAGGCCGTCGTCAACACGGAGCGGGAGAAAAAGGCTTCGCTGGAGGCACTGATCGAAAATCTGAACGAGAGCCTGCGAAATCTGGGATAACGCAAAAAATCACCGCACAGATCGACAGGCGCTGCCGTCGATTTGTGCGGTGGTTCCTTAAAGCGTGGAGGAAGCGAGCCGGGCGAGGATACGGCTTTGCGCCGCAAGATGCAGCAGCCCCTCGATTTGCAGCAGATTTGCCAGCCAGAGCAGCGCGTAGAGCGCAAGCGCGCATTCCGCGATCCCAAACGCCGCGCCGCCCAGACGATCCGCAAAATGAATGACCGGAAGGCGGGTTGTCAGTCCAAGCGCGTTCTTGAGCAGCGTGAGCAGGAACAGCAGCAGCAAAAAGGACAGGAGAAAGAGCCCTGCGCGTACCAGCGTCCGTGTGGCCTGCAACAGCATCTCCGCTGCGGCGGATTCCACAATTTCCTGCGCGGTGGTCGTTGGGGATCCCATTGCGCGGGCGATGAAATCCTGTGTCTCCATGCCAAGATTCCGCATAAAGCGCAGCAGCGCGTCCGGGAACGACTGCTCCACAAGACCCGTCATGACCGCCGCGTCCGTTGTCTGCAATGCGGCTGCTTCCGGTGCAGCGGGCGAAATATGCGCCTGCACCCACGGATAGACCAGCGCCGTCACCGTGTCCGCCAGCGCGCGGGAGAGCAGATAAGCGCCGAGCATGGCGGCGAGGAACACCAGCAGCGACATCAGGCTCCGGTAAAGCCCCCTGCGTCCTTTGACGAGCGCGCAGATGCAAAATATGGCGGCAACCGCCGCATCCACGGCATGATCCATATGCGCGTTTCTCCTTTCTGCCTGCTTTTCCTTATACAATACCGCTTTCTCTGCGGTCTTTCAAGCAAAACTTTTTGTTTTGCAGGGAAAAAAGCTTGACTTCATTGCCGGAACGTGTTAAATTGAAAGTATCTTTTGATGTTTTATCGACAGAGAGGAGCCGGACTGCCATGCACTGCGCCGCCGTCACTGGTTCTTATGGTTATTATTATTTTACACCGGCCCGCTATTTTGGGGGCTTTTATTATGGTGCTTCAAAATCGCAAGCTGTCCGGGTGTAAAATAGTGCTTTTTTGTGGAATGCAAGCGGCCCTGTTTTCGGACAGGGTCGTTCTTTTTTGTGCTCCGGCGCAAAAATCGCCGCAGATACATTCATGCGTAAACTATTATATGAAAAGGGCAGAGAAACTATGAACGGAGTTATTTTCAATACGCTCACCGTGCTGCTTGGCAGCGCCGTGGGACTGCTGCTGAAGAAAAACATCCCCAGACGTCTGAGCGAGGCCGTGATGATTGCAATCGGGCTTTGTACCCTCTATATCGGTGTGGACGGTGCGCTGGAGGGGAGCAACACCATCGTTTTGATCGTTTCCCTCGTCTGCGGCACTGCGGTCGGCACCGCGCTGGACATCGACGGACGGCTGAATCGACTGGGACTGCTGGTCGGCGATCGCCTGAAGCGCGGCGGCGAGGAGAGCGGCGTTGCGGAAGGGTTCGTGACAGGCAGCCTGCTGTTCTGCATCGGCGCCATGACCATCGTCGGCTGCATCAACGCCGGACTGACCGGCGACAATAAGCTGCTTTATACCAAGTCCATCATGGATTTGATTTCCTCCTGTATGCTTGCCGGAACGCTGGGCGTGGGCGTTATGTGCGCTGCGGTTTTTGTGCTGCTGTTTCAGGGGCTGCTGGTGCTCTGCGCCGGCCTGCTGCAGGGACTTTTGACTGATACCGCACTGGTTGCGGAAATCACCTGCGCAGGCAGCGTGATGATCATTGGACTCGGCCTGAACATACTCGGCATCACAAAGCTCAAGGTCGCGGATATGCTGCCCGCCATCGTACTGGTGCCGCCGATTTATCTGGCTGCACAGTACCTGCCGGTCTGACTGCGGCGGGCACTGCAAGGAAAACAAGGGCGGCGCGTGATCTGGTGAAACGCGGCCTTGCCCAAGAAAGGAACCCCTGTTTATGAATCTGGAAGAAGCAAGAAATGAAATTCGCGCCGCAGACGCGGAGATGGCTGCACAGTTTTTGCGGCGGATGCACGCGGTCAAAGAGGTCGCGGCCTATAAGCGGGAGCACGGCCTGCCCGTGTTTGACAGGGAGCAGGAGGAACGGGTGGTGCATCGGAGTCTGGAATGGATCGACGACCCCGAACTGCGCGACTATTTTGTGGAGTTTTTGCAGAACACCATGACCGTTTCCCGCCGCTACCAGCACCGGCTGATGGACGGAATGCGCATCGCCTACAGCGGCGTGGAAGGCGCGTTTGCCCACATCGCGGCAAAACGCATCTTTCCGGGCGGTACGCCGATGTCTTATCCCTCCTTTGAGGAGGCTTACAACGCGGTTTCCTGCGGGGACTGTGACTGCGCGGTGCTGCCGATGGAAAACAGCTATGCCGGCGAGGTCGGGCAGGTGATGGACCTGATGTTCAGCGGAAGCCTCTCTGTCAACGGCATTTATGACCTGCGCATTTCGCAGAACCTGCTCGGCATACCGGGCGCGGCGCTTTCCGATATTCAGACCGTGGTCAGCCACCCGCAGGCGCTTGGCCAGTGCCAGCCCTATCTGCGGCGGCACAATCTGACCGAGAAGGAAAGCTCCAATACGGCGCGCGCCGCAAAGCTCGTGATGGAGCGGCAGGACGTGCATCTGGCCGCCATCGCGAGTGCGGAAACCGCCGCGCTCTATGGACTGCAAATTTTGGACCGTGACATCAACGAGAGCAAATTCAACACCACGCGCTTTGCGGTGTTCTCCCGTGCGGAGAATGCCAGCCCCGGCCGACGGGATTCCAGCGTGTTCCTGCTGATGTTCACCGTCCGAGAGAACGTAGCGGGCGCGCTGGCAAAGGCCATCAACGTCATCGGTACATACGGCTTTAATATGCGGGTGCTGCGCTCCCGTCCGCTGCGCACGCTGCCGTGGCAGTATTACTTTTATGTGGAAGCGGAGGGGGACGATACCTCCGAAAACGGGCGGCACATGGTGGAGGCGCTCCGACAGGAATGCGTTATGCTGAAGGTCGTTGGACGGTTCCACGCGGGCGCGCTGGAGGAAGGCAGGGAGGAAACGCCATGATGATACCGGTCAGGCTTGGAGCGGACAGCTATGAGATTTTATTGCAGCGCGGCGGACTGCTCCGCGCCGGAGAATCCCTGAACCTGAACCGTCGCGTGCTGATCGTAACGGACGACGGCGTGCCGGACTCCTATGCGCAGACGGTTGCGGCACAGTGCAAAACGCCGCTGATCCGCGCGGTTCCAGGCGGAGAGGGGAGCAAGTCCATGGAAACGCTGACGGAGCTGCTCTCCGCCATGCTCCGCGCGGGATTTACGCGCGGGGACTGCGTGGTCGCCGTTGGCGGCGGCGTGGTAGGCGACCTTGCCGGTTTTGCCGCAGCCTGCTATATGCGCGGCGTGGATTTTTACAACATCCCGACCACGGTGCTTTCACAGGTGGACTCCTCCATTGGCGGAAAGACCGCCGTGAATCTGGACGGGATCAAGAACATCGTCGGCGCGTTCTATCAGCCAAAGGCAGTGCTGATCGACATGGACACGCTGGACACCCTTCCGCAAAGGCAGATCTCCGCCGGACTGGCGGAGGCGGTGAAAATGGCGCTTATCTTTGACGCGGCGCTGTTCGCGCGGATGGAAACGGAGGGGTTTACGCAGGAGAATGCGGAGGCGATCATCGCACGTTCCCTGGAGCTGAAGGCGGCGGTGGTGGAGGCCGACGAGAAGGAGCAGGGGCTGCGGAAAACGCTGAACTTTGGTCACACAATCGGTCACGGGATCGAGAGCGTGTCCTCCGCGACGCTCTATCATGGCGAGTGCGTTGCATTGGGAATGCTTCCCATGTGCGCGCCGGATGTGCGCGCGCGACTGGTTCCGGTGCTGCAAAAGCTCTCCCTGCCGCTGCGTTGCGCTGCCGACCCGGAGCGGGTCTATGCGGCCATGCTGCACGACAAAAAGAGCGCGGAGGGGCGTCTGAGCGTCATCCGCTGCCCGCGACCCGGCGCTTATGAGATGGAATGCGTGGAACCCGCCGCGCTGCGGGATGGCATCAACATGATTTGCAGGGGGGCAACGGAATGAAAAACAGCTTTGGAACCTCCGTCTGTGTCACGCTGTTTGGCGAGAGCCACGGCGAGGCCATCGGCGCGGTGCTGGACGGTCTTGCGCCCGGTATCCCGGTGGATACGGACTATATCGCTGCGCAGCTCGCGCTGCGGCGGCCATATGGCAGCATTTCCACCGCGCGGCAGGAGCCTGACCGGTTCCAAATCGTCAGCGGAGTATTCGAGGGACGCACCACGGGAACGCCGCTTTGCATCCTGATCCCAAATGTGAGCGCCCGCAGCAGGGACTATGCCGCGACGCGCGCGCTGGCGAGGCCGGGTCATGCGGATTATACGGCTTACTGCAAGTACCACGGATTTGAGGACTATCGCGGCGGCGGACACTTCAGCGGGCGCATCACGGCGGCGCTGACGGCGGTCGGCGCGGTCGCGCTGACCGCGCTGCGCGGAAAGGGTATCGTAATCGGGACGCACATTGCCCGCTGCGGCGGCGTGGCTGACCGCCCCTTTTCCGACGACATTGCATCGGACATCACGCAGCTTGCTGCACTGCGGTTCGCCGTGCTGGACGAAGCGCGGGCGGACGAGATGCAGCAGGCCATCGCAGTTGCCGCTGCGGAGGGCGACAGCGTGGGCGGCGAGCTGGAAACAGCGGTTTGCGGACTGCCGAACGGCGTGGGCGAACCGTGGTTCGATACGCTGGAGGGACTGCTTTCCCACGCGCTGTTTTCCGTTCCCGGCGTAAAGGGCGTAGCCTTTGGCGACGCGCCGGAGCTGCTGGATGCGCGCGGCAGCGAATATAACGATCCCTTTTATCTGGATGCCGGTACGGTGAAAACCAGAACCAACCACAACGGCGGCGTCAACGGCGGCATCAGCAACGGAATGCCCCTGCGTTTCCGCTGCGCGGTGAAGCCGACGCCGTCCATCTATAAGCCGCAGCAGACGGTGGACTTTCTGCATGGCGCGGATGCAGCGCTTCAAATAGAGGGGCGGCACGACCCCGCGATTATTCACCGCGCGCGCGTGGTGGTGGACAGCGTGACCGCGCTGGCGCTGTGCGACGCGCTTGCCATGCGCTTTGGCACGGATTATCTGGGAGGGCAGCCATGAAATACGGACTTTTGGGCGAACACCTGACGCACAGCTTTTCCGCAGAGATACACCGGAAGTTGGGACGTTATTCCTATGAGCTGCGGGAGATTTCCCCGGAGGCGTTGCCGGAGTTTTTGACACGGCGGGATTTTTGCGGTCTGAACATCACCATCCCCTACAAGGAAACGGTGATCCCTTATCTGGATGAGATCACGCCGCGCGCCGCGTCCATCGGCGCGGTCAATACGATCGTGAACCGGGACGGGCGGCTTTGCGGCGACAACACGGACTATGGTGGGATGCAGCTTTTGGTGGAGCGCATGGGGCTTTCCCTCGCGGGAAAAAGGGTGCTGATCGCCGGAACCGGCGGCACCAGCAAAACGGCGTTGGCTCTCTGCCATGCGCTTGGCGCGGGAGAAGTATACCGTCTCAGCCGCAGCGGACGGGAGGACGCGATTTCTTACGATGCGGCGCGGGAAGCCCATGCGGATGCGGACATCCTGTTCAATACCACGCCCAGCGGAATGTTTCCCAAATCGGATGCGGCGCCGGTCGATCTGGCGGACTTCCCGGCGCTCACCGGCGTGGTGGACGTGATTTATAACCCGCTGACGACCCGTCTGGTGCGTCAGGCCCGCGCGCGGGGAATTCCAGCGGAAAACGGACTATATATGCTCGTGGCGCAGGCTGTGCTGGCCGCAGAGCAGTTCACTGGCGCGGACTTTGGCGCGGAGACTGTGGAACGGATTTACGCTTCGCTTACGTTTGAAAAGCGCAGCATCGTCCTGATCGGGATGCCCGGCAGCGGCAAGTCCACGCTGGGGGAGATATTGGCGCGGCGGCTGAACCGCCCGCTTCTGGATACGGACGCGGAGGTCGTTGCCCGCGCCGGAGCGCCCGTTACGGAGATTTTCGCCCGGCAGGGCGAGGCGGCGTTCCGCGCGCTGGAAACGGAAACGGTTCGGGCGCTGGGTGAGCGCGGCGGCGCGGTGATTGCAACAGGCGGCGGCGTACCGCTGCGGCCGGAGAACGTGGATGCGCTGCGCGCCAACGGTACGCTGGTATTTTTAGACCGCGCGCTGGAAACGCTGCTGCCGACGGACGACCGCCCGCTGGCGAACAGCGCGGAGAAGATACGCGCGCTTTATACGCAGCGGCGCCCCATTTACCAGGCCGCTGCGGACGTTACAGTGGAGGTTTCAGGTACGCCGGAGGAAACTGCGGAACGGATTTTATCGGCGCTCTCCGCCGGAGAATAGGATATTTCAAAGCCGCTGTTGCGCGCACGGGCGGACAGGCTCCGTCCCGGCGCACGGCAAGCGCTTTATCAGATGCATCACCGCGCAAATGCGCCTGCGGCGGCCTGACGGCAATTTCCCGGCAGCCGCGCCTGTCGATTTATGCGGCGAAGGCTCAAAATAAAATCCGCCCGCCGCCGAACCGGCGGAACGGGGCGGCAATCAGGAGGATTTCCATGCAGCTACTTGTCATAAACGGTCCCAACATCAATATGCTGGGCATCCGGGAGCCGGATATTTACGGCGCGGAGAATTATCAGACGCTTTGCCGCCGCGTGGAGGACTACGCAAAGGCCGCAGGCGTCGGCGTGGAGATTTACCAGTCCAATCACGAGGGCGATCTGGTGGACAAAATACAGGCGGCCTATGGCCACGTGGACGGGATCGTTATCAATCCCGGCGCTTATACCCATACGAGCGTCGCGCTGCTCGATGCGGTGAAGGCCGTGTCTATCCCAACGGTGGAGGTGCATATTTCCGATGTGGCCGCGCGGGAGGACTTCCGGCAGATCAGCTATATCCGTGCCGCCTGTGTCGCCACCATCGCCGGACGCGGCATACAGGGTTATCTGGACGCGATGCAGCTTTTGATGGAACAGGGGGCAGGGAAATGACCGTGACCATCCGCCCCGGACAGCCGCATGGCACGGTCTGCGCACCGCCTTCCAAGAGCATGGCGCACCGGCTGCTGATTTGCGCCGGACTCTCCGACGGGGAGAGCGTGGTGCAGGGCGTCGCCCCGTCAGAGGATGTGCTGGCCACGCTGGACTGCCTGACGGCGCTGGGCGCAGAGGTGCGCAGGGAAGGGGAGCGGGTCCTGATTCGCGGCACGGACGTGCGCGCAAGGCGCACCGCCGCGGTGCTTCACTGCCGGGAGAGCGGCAGCACACTGCGCTTTTTTCTGCCGCTCTGTCTGCTCTCCGGACAGGAGGCGCGTCTGTGCGGAAGCGAGCGTCTGCTCAGCCGCCCGCTGGACGTTTACGAAACGATTTGCCGCGCACAGGGCATCGCATTTGAACACGAAGCCGATGCGCTGCGCGTATGCGGCACGCTCTCGCCCGGTGGATTTTCGCTGCCAGGCAATGTCAGCAGCCAGTTCATCAGCGGCCTGCTTTTTGCGCTGCCGCTGCTGCACGGCGCAAGCAGCATCCGTCTGCGTCCCCCGGTGGAAAGCGAGCCTTATATCCGCATGACGCTGCAGGCGCTGGATGCATTCGGGATCACGGCGGAGTGGCGGGACGATATGACGCTTGCCGTTCCCGGCGGACAATGCTACCAGCCGGGCAGCGCGGATGTGGAGGGCGACTGGTCCAACGCCGCATTCTTTTTGGCGCTGGATACGCTCTGCGGCGGCGTTTCCGTCACCGGCCTGCGGACGGACAGTCTGCAGGGGGATAAGGTTTGCGGCGGTTATCTCCGCGCGCTGGCGGCGGGCGATACAACGCTGGATATTGCGGACTGCCCCGATCTTGGCCCCGTGCTGTTTGCGGCGGCTGCCGCGCTGCACGGCGGGACCTTTACCGGCACGGCGCGCCTGAAGCTGAAGGAATGTGACCGTGGCGCGGCCATGCAGGAGGAACTGCGCAAATTCGGCGTGGAAATGGAGCTTGCGGAAAACCGCATCCGCGTTCCCGCAGGGCTGCGCACGCCCACAGAGCCGCTGGACGGACACAACGACCACCGCATCGTCATGGCGCTGAGCGTACTCTGCGCCAAAACCGGCGGCGTCATTCACGGGGCGGAAGCCGTTCGCAAGAGCTTCCCGGACTTTTTTGCGCAGTTGAAAGTGCTGCATATGGAGGTGGAATCCAATGGAATGGATCAGTAAGAGCAATATTCTTATCGTCGGGCTTGGATTGATCGGCGGCAGCTATGCCCGCGCGCTCAAGCATCTGGGCTACCATATTTTTGCCATCGATGCGAAGCAGTCCTCAATCGACTACGCACTGCAAAACGACATCATTGACGGCGGCTTTTCCTATGTGGACGAGGACTGCGTTTCCAGCGCGGACGCGGTGATTTTTTCACTTTATCCCGGCGTTTTCAAGACGTGGATCCGGGAAAACCAGCGCCTGTTCCGTCCGGGTGCGATGCTGACGGATGTGACGGGCGTAAAGTCCAGCGTCGTCTATGATATTCAGGCTATGCTGCGGCCGGATGTGGAGTACATCCCTGCGCACCCGATGGCCGGGCGCGAGGTCTACGGTGTGGAAAACAGCGACGGGCAAATCTTTAAGAACGCGAACTATATTGTCACGCCGACGGACAAAAATACGCCGGAGGCGGTGGAATGGTGCAAGTGTCTTGGACGACTGCTGGGATGCCGCCGCATTTCCGTCCTCACGCCGGAGGAACACGATGAGATGATCGGTTTTGTTTCCCAGCTGACTCACTGCATCGCCATCGCGCTGATGACCTGCAACGATAACCGCCATCTGGTCGATTACACGGGAGACTCTTTCCGCGACCTGACCCGTATCTCCCGCATCAACGACGAGATGTGGAGCGAGCTGTTCCTCTGCAACAAGGACGCGCTGCTGCGGCAGATGGACCTGTTTGCGGATGAATTTGCCGTGTTGCGCGCGCTGCTGGAGGCGGACGACCGGGAGGGACTGCGCGAAAAAATGCGCCTTTCCACCGAACGCCGCGCCTATTTCGACTGAGCGAAAAGAACGGAAACAATTTTCATAATCATAACACAGGATCAGGAGGAACAAACGCCATGAATATGGATTTTACGCGCAAGCTGTCGATTCCAATGGAGGTCAAGGAGATGTATCCTATGACCGGAAAAATGAGCGAGGATGTGGAGAGCCGTGTCACGGAGCTGAAGCGTATCTTCAGCGGGGAGGAGGACAAACTGGTTCTCATCATCGGCCCCTGCTCGGCGGATAACGAGGACAGCGTGATGGATTATATTTCCCGTCTCTGCCCCGTGCAGGAGAAGGTGAAGGACAAAATTTTTATCGTACCCCGCATCTATACCGGCAAGCCCCGCACCACCGGCGACGGCTACAAGGGGCTGCTGCACCAGCCGGACCCCAACGAGAAGCCGGATATGTTCAAGGGCATCATCGCCACGCGCCAGCTTCATATGCGCGCCGTGCAGGAAACCGGCTTTGCCTGCGCGGATGAGATGCTTTATCCGGAGAACCACAAGTATCTGGACGATTTGCTCGGCTATGTCGCCGTCGGCGCGCGCTCGGTGGAAGATCAGCAGCACCGCCTGACCGCCAGCGGCATCGAAGTGCCTGTTGGCATGAAGAACCCGACCAGCGGCAATCTCTCCGTGATGATGAACGCGATTCAGGCCGCGCAGCACGCGCACACCTTTATCTATCGCGGCTGGGAAGCACATTCCTTCGGCAACCCCTATGCACACGCGATCCTGCGCGGCTATAACAACAAGCAGGGCGTCACGCTGCCGAACTATCACTATGAGGATTTGGTGCGCCTGTCCGAATTTTATGCGGAGCACGGCCAGTTGACGAACCCTGCCGTTATCATCGATGCAAACCATGCGAACTCCGGCAAAAATCCGCTGGAGCAGCCGCGCATTTTGAAAGAGGTGCTCTCCTTCTGCAAGTGGAACCGCGACATTGCGCATCTGGTGAAGGGCTTTATGGTGGAGAGCTACATCGAGGACGGTGCGCAGAAGATCGGAGAGGGCTGCTATGGCAAATCCATCACAGACCCCTGTCTCGGCTGGGAAAAGAGCGAGCGCCTCATCTACGAAATCGCTGACCTGCTGTGAGCGCCGAACGCGGGCATTTCAGTCATGGCTTTGGGCCGGTTTACGATGCCGCTTCGCGCATCCTGATTTTGGGCAGCTTTCCGTCCGCAGCGTCGCGCGCGGTGCAGTTTTACTATGGACATCCGCGCAACCGCTTCTGGCCGGTCCTGGCCGCGCTGCTGGATGTGCCGCTGCCCGATACGACAGAGCAGCGCCGCGACCTGCTTCTCTCCCGCCACATCGCGCTCTGGGATGCGATCGAGGAATGCGATGTGGAGGGTTCCAGCGACGGGAGCATCCGCAACGCCGTGCCGACGGATTTATCCCGCATCCTTTCCGCCGCGCCGGTGCGCGCGATTTTTACGAACGGCGGCGTTTCCACCGCTGTCTACGCAAAATATCAGCTCCCCCTGACCGGCATTGCGGCTGTCCGCCTGCCTTCCACCAGTCCAGCCAACGCCGCATGGAGCTTTGACCGTCTCTGCGCGGCATGGGCAAGGATTTTGGAGGACTTATAATTTTTAATTTTATGCGCCTGCGCCCCGTGTATGTACGGTACGGAGGGAAACCGGGCGCAAAAACCGAGCCATGTCCAGGCGAAAACGCCGGACGGCTCGGCTTTTTTCTGTTTATGGAGGGTTTGGAAGGAGCGGGGCTTTGAAACCGACGATGGAGCTTTTGATGGCAGAGCGGTTTCCGGATGCAGCATTGCAGCCTGCTGAACGTGAAAAGATTTGTGAGAAAAATGTAAAAATTGAATTTTTCACGACGGAAATATGGTGATTTAGGGCAAAACGGTTTACAAAATTGATTTTCCCCAGTATAATATCTCTGATTATACCCTATTGGCAGCGCCCGCGTGCGGCGCGGCTGCCAAACAGAGAAAAGGGGCGCACATGAGACAAAAAGACGTGGTTGCGTTGATTGATTTAACGAGGGAATGTCTGGAGCATTATTGGCAGCTTGACTATGAATTTTTGCTGCGCCTGTGCAGTCCAGCCGTCATCGGCGTGGAGGAGCTTCGCGGTAAGGTGATGCAGGGCTATGACGCGGTGGCGGAGGATATGCGGCAGATTTCGCAGCAGATTTGCCCCTGCCATGTAGTCAGGCAGGAGTATCTGGTTTCGATGAAGCAGCGAAATTCCTGCCTGATCGTCGGGCATTATTTCATCAGCCCGGATACGGAGGGCGACGTTCGCTTTCAAACCGAGCAGCGGTGCAGCTTTGGCTGGGCGCTGACGGACGGGAAACCGTGGATCCATCATATCCACATCTCCAACCCTGTCAGCAAGCTGCAGGACGATGTCAAAAATATGCTCGTGGATGCTGGCAGGGCGACAGACGGGCGGCATCTCCCGTACCGCAAGGGGGAGCGGGATGCCTGCGAACGGCTCCATTTTCGGGGCAAGGGCGGCACGATCCACCTGCTGGCGCCCTATGAGATCCTGTACATCCTCTCCCAGAATCACGACTGCACCGTTCACCTGCTGGATGGCAGCAGCTGTCAGGGACGGATGCGCATCTGTGACCTGATGCCCGCGCTGAGCGACAATTTCGTCCGGATTCATAACAGCGTTATCGTCAACCGCAATTATGTGACGATGGTCAAACGGTTCTGCGTCATCATGGAGGACGGCGCGGAGCTTCCCATTCCGGTCAAGCGCTTCACCGAAATCAAGAGCCTGCTGCTCCCGTCGGAGTAGCGTTGCCCTCGCGTTTGGAAGGTGCAAAATCTGCATGAAAAAAGTCCGGAAGGTTTATGCCGGACTTTTTTCATGCCGCATTGCTTTGTACCTCGCACTCCCTGCGTCAGCGGATGTGCAGGAGCTGCGGCGCGACCCAGAACGCAACGACGTACAGCGGAATCGCAAGGAGCATCAGTTCCCGTAGCAACGCCTCCGCACGCCGCCCCGTGTCGATGGACGCAAGGGAAACCCGTTTTTTCCATGGCCAGAACAGCGGCACGCCCGCCGGGTTGAGCGCATCCAGACCGACGTGCGTTCCCGCGCCGACTGCAAACGAAACGATGCAGGGCGTCCAGCGCGGAAACTGCGGGATGAGCAGGGCGCATAGCGCCAGATAAAGCAGCGGCGCATGAAAAACCGTCCGATGCCCGACCGTCCGGTTCAGGAGCTTTGCAAGCGGATAAACGGCGTGACCCAGTTTGCTCGTTTCCAAATCAATGTCCGGGAACAGGCTGCCAAGCAGCGCCGCGCCGACGCAGCCGGAGAGCACCAACAGGGGCTCCCCCTGTTCCGCGCGGACGAGGAAAACCGCCGCCAGCGCGCCCGCTGTCAAATGTGTTTTTCCGGTCATCTGCTGTTCCTCCTCTGTCTGTTCCGTAACGCGAAAAACAGAATCATACGAGAATAGTATAACACGATTTGCGCGGCCGGGCAAGGTGGGAACTGCATCATAGCAGGGGCGAAGGCGTTTGCTTTTAAGGCAGCGCCGCATAAAAAGTAAATGCTGTCGCCCTGTGTATGACAGCAGGGTGTTATTGCAACGCCCTGTACCGAACGAAAAAACGGCTTACATAGCATGACATGGCAGAAGTTTTTGTGCCCGCCGTCCGTTTTTTGTTGCAAAGTTTTGCGGAACGCGGTATAATGGCGGTATTCAGACAGGCGGCTGGCCGCAGAACAAAACGGGTTTGCCATCCACGCTGCCGCCGATCAAATCTGTATGAAAGGAAACAATAAAATCATGACAAATCCTGTGCTTGAAACCATCCGTGCGCGGCGCAGCATCCGCTTTTATACGGACGAGCCGGTGCCGCAGGAGGCCATTGACACGCTTCTGGAGGTCGCCCAGCTTGCGCCTACCGGGCTTGGAAAGCAGGCCTGGCATTTCACCGTTGTGCGCGACCGCGCCCTCCTTGACGAGATCACGGAGGCCAATCGTCAGATCATGTTGAACAGCGGCGACCCGGCGGAGATCGAAAAGGCCAGCGCGCCGGACTTTGATAATTTCCGCGGCGCGCCTATGGCGATCATCGTATCCGGCGAAACCGCTGCCGCTTACCACATCGCGGACTGCGCAAACGCGACGACCACAATGGCGCTGGCGGCGGAGTCCATGGGGCTGAGTAGTTGTTATCTTGCCGGATTCCGCAAGGCGCTGCGCACACCGGACGGCGTTGCGCTGCTGGCGCGTCTGCAGCTCCCGGAGGGCTATGAACCGGAATTTGCGCTCTCCATCGGCTACAAGGGCAAGGAACCAAATCCCCGCCACCCGCGCAGGGAAGGCTGCGTCAACTATATCGGCTGACCAAAAAAAACAGGCTTTTCAGGAAGCCTGTTTTCTTTTTTCAAAATTTCGGAATTTCTGGCATGGTTGCATAATTGCCGCCCGGCCTATCAGTATTTTTTATGCATTATCAATAATATTCATTTTACTTTTTTCAGGTTTCCTGTATAATTTTGTTTGCCTGTGTTCCCACAATTTCAAATTTTTTTGGAGGAAACGTGATGAAAAGAACAGCAAAATGGATTGCAGCCGCGCTTGCGCTATGTCTTTTGGCGACGCCGGTCCTTGCGTCAAGCCGGACGGTCAACGCGATCCTGACCTATCGTGACATCAGCATTGCGGTCGATGGAGAGGAGCTGGCGATGACCGATGTCAACGGAAACGATGTGGAACCGCTGATCATCGATGACACGACCTATGTTCCGGTCAGAGGGTTCCTGGAGGCGGTCAACTATACAGTCGATTGGAACGACAGCACCAACGTGATTTCCGTGGAGAGCCGTCCGGATGCCGCGCGCGACGGTCTGGGCCGTCCCGGCACATGGACTTATGTGGACGGGCAGGCGAGCTTTGTCGCGGATGAACCCGTTGCGCGCTATACCGCGTCCTTCTCTATGGCTGATGCATTCCAGGCAATCGGGGAGGATGTCGCACTTGCGCTCCAGAACGGGGAGTCCACCATGACCTATTATGAGGATGGGATCAAGCTGGGCTGGACTGCGGACGCGAATGAAGATCATTTCGGATTTACAAGCCTGTATGCGGAGGAGAACCGGACCAACACCGCAGCCAGTCTTGGCGGACCGGGCCGCGTTTCGGAAATCTATGTGGACGAGTATAACAATGTGACGCTTGTCATCAAAAACACCTATCTGGCGCAGGTCAGCAGCGATTATGATGCGGCAAACGGAACGCTTTCCATCACCATGCTCGCTGGCGGCGACAAGGGGACGCTTGTGACAAATGCGGTCGGCGGCACGGTCACCGTGTCCAGCAAAAACTTCTCCAACCTGTCCACGCTCTCCAACGGCGACTATGTTCTGGTGAATGTGGATGGCTCCGGCATCGCGGGGGACGCGGAAACGCAGAGCGCCGTCATCACCGCAATTTCCGCTGCGGAAACCGTCACGGGCACCGTGTCCGCATACACGCAGGCGGAAGCCGGTCCCAGCGGCGCGGACAAGGCGAATATCACGGTGAATGATACGACTTACCGCTATGGCTACAGCAAAATCCTGATCAGCTCGCTGGTACCGCGCCAGAGTACGTTTGAGATCGGCGCGGAAGCCACGCTGGTTTTGGATGCTTATAATAATGTCATCGCCGTATTTCAAGGGGAATAAACCGCTTTGATTTTACGCATGGTACACCATATGATACAGGCGCACAGGCGAAAGAGCAGATAAGTCCGCGCAGACACGCCGCACCAGACCGCACGGTTTGGTGCGGCGTGTTTTTTCAGGGAAGGTGCAGGGCACCCATGCGCGCGGGATCAGGCGCTTTGTCATGGCGCGGCGGCGAAAAAATCATGCTGTTTGATGGTTGGCGTCCGCTTGACAGTGGCGGAAGAAAATGCTATAATCCAACAAACAATATAGGATTTACGGGAAAGAAAAGCGCGCTGTGGCGTGTCCGCCGTTTTTTGCGCGGGGGCGTGCATCGTGCAGATATGTCTGTGGCTGGAATGCATCCGTGTTCCGGCGCGCAGAGCGGTGCGCTTTTGCTTTGTGAAAAATCGGAGGCCGTTTTATGATAGAGATCAAAAATCTATACAAGACCTATGATTCTGCCAACGGTCCCATCAGCGCGCTGGAGGACATCAATCTGACAGTGGCAGATGGGGAGATTTTCGGCATTATCGGACTGTCCGGCGCAGGAAAAAGCTCGCTCGTCCGGTGCATCAACCTTTTGGAGCGCCCGACCTCCGGCCAGGTGCTGCTGGACGGAAAGGATCTGACGCTGCTGCCGCGCCGCGCGTTGCTGGAGATGCGGCGTTCCATCGGGATGATTTTTCAGAATTTCAACCTGCTGGAGCAGCGCAATGTGATTCAAAACATCCGCTTTCCGCTGGAAGTATCCGGGACGAAAAAAGGCCCCGCCGCCGCCCGCGCGGAGGAGCTGCTGGAGCTGGTGGGGCTGACGGATCGGAAAAAGTCTTATCCGTCCCAGCTCTCCGGCGGACAGAAGCAGCACGTCGCCATTGCCCGCGCACTGGCGACAAATCCGCGCTACCTTCTTTGCGACGAGGCCACCAGCGCCCTTGACCCCACGACCACGCAGTCCATTCTGGCGCTATTGAAGGAAATCAACCAAAGCATGGGTGTCACGATTGTGGTCATCACGCATGAGATGAAGGTCATCGACCAGATTTGCGACCGCGTTGCCGTGATAGATCACGGAAAAATCGCGGAGGTCGGCGCGGTCAGCGACGTATTTACCGCGCCTAAGTCGCAAATCGCGCGGGAGCTGATCCTGCCGAACGCAAAAGCGACGGAGGCCATTACCGGAGGGGAGAAGCTGCGGCTCGTGTTTAACGGCGAATCGTCCTATCTTCCGGTGGTATCGAATCTTATCATGGAGTGCCAGACGCCGGTGAACATCCTTTATGCAGATACGAAGGACGTGGGCGGCAAGGCTTATGGACAGATACTCATTCAGCTCTCGGACGATGAACGTCAGGCGCGGCGTGTGTTGGCGTGGCTGGAGGAGAGCGGGATTTCCTATTCCAGAGAGGGGAGCGTGGAGCAGTGATGGAGTTTTTACATACGTTTTTGTCTGATATGTTTTTCAAGCTCTGGGACAACGGCCTGATTCAGCGTGGCATCTGGGAAACGGTCTACATGACCGTTCTCTCCACCGTGATCGCGTATATCATCGGGCTGCCGCTGGGGCTGACCGTCTGCGTCACCGCAAAGGGCGGGATTCATCCCGTTCCATGGCTCAACCGGGTGCTTAGCGTTGTCATCAACTTTTTCCGCAGTATCCCATTCGTCATCCTGATGGTTGCGATGCTGCCGGTGGCAAAGCTCGTCGTCGGCACCAGTCTTGGCAACCGCGCGATGATCGTCATGCTGGTGATTGCCGCCGCGCCCTATATTGCGCGCATGGTGGAATCCTCCATCGTGGAAGTGGATGCGGGCGTGATCGAGGCCGCGCAGTCGATGGGAACGAGCAATTTCCAAATCGTGTGGAAGGTGCTCATTCCGGAGGCCAGACCTGCGCTGATCACCGGCGCGGTGATTTCAATGGTCACGATTTTGGGCTATTCCGCGATGGCCAGCACCATCGGCGGCACGGGACTGGGACAGATCGCAATCATCTACGGTCACCAGCGCAGCAACGGTGACATCACATGGATCTGCGTGCTGCTCATGGTCGTGATCGTGCAAATCATTCAGGAGGTCGGCAACCGCATTGCCCGCCGGACGGACAAACGTATTCGCCAATGACCGAAAAAGCTACTTCATATTTTTGTAACAACTTTGATACACTTTCGTTATATACTCCTGCCAGCGAACGAAGGTGAGGACGTTCGCAAAGTTTGGAAGCTATATAAAAATATCATTGTTTGATTCTTTGAAAGGGGCATGATTTCAAAATGAAAAAGTTATTGCCACTGATTCTTGCACTGGCGCTGGTCTTTGCGCTCGCCGCCTGCGGCGGCAGCACGGGCGGTTCGGAGGATACGACCGCCAGCGGAACCGACGCCGCCGAAACGGAGGAAACCGGCGCCGCCGATGCGACGGCCGAACTGGAAACACTGACCATCGGCGCAAGCTCCACCCCGCACGCGGAAATTCTGGAAGCTGTCCGCGACGCGCTGGCAGAGGCGGGTTATGAGCTGAACATCATCGTCTATGACGATTATATCCAGCCCAATCTGGCGCTGGATGACGGTACGCTGGATGCAAACTATTTCCAGCACACGCCTTATCTGAACAGCTTCAACGAGTCCAACGGCACGGATCTCGCCGTTGCCGCACTGATCCACTATGAGCCGTTCGGCATCTATGCCAACGGCGTCAGCGACCTCTCCGAGCTGGCTGAGGGCGCGACCATCATCATCCCGGCGGACGACAGCAACGAAACCCGCGCGCTGCTCCTGCTGCAGCAGGAGGGGCTGATCACGCTGCCGGACGATGCATCTGCTGAGGCCGGCGTGACCACCCTTGATATCGTGGACGATGGCGGCTATGACATCGTCGCGGTGCAGGCGGACACTGTTCCCTCGCAGCTTCTCAACAGTGACGAGGGTACCATCGCCGTAATCAACGGTAACTATGCGCTGCAGGCCGGACTGAACGTCGCGGACGCGCTGGCCATTGAGGACGCATCCGGCGACGCGGCGCAGACTTATGCGAACATTATCGCAGTGCGCACCGGCGAGGAAGAAAGCGAAAAGACGCTGGCGCTGGTCAACGCCCTCCAGACCGATGCGGTCAAGACCTTTATCGAGGAGAGCTACAACGGCGCGGTCGTCGCCATCTTCTGATTTGGTTCTCGTCTGATTTTTCATCCGCGCCTCACACGCGAGGAAGGGCGGCGTGAAAGCAGCTGCCTGAAAACCACTGTACAAAGCATATCCTCACAAAATGGAACGCGCGCCGCAGAATGTCTGCGGCGCGTTTTCCGTATGAGCCCTTCCCGCTTTCGCGGACGCAAAAATGCTCAAAAATCCTGAATGAATCGCAGCCATTGTATTTTCTGGAAGTCTCATTTGGGTATGTTTTTTCTTTCCATGATACGACTGTTTTGTCTGTCTGTCAATTCGGGTATGGGGGCGAGACCCATCCCAGCGCAGAATGCGGGCGCACAGAGTTATAGAATGCCTCCTACAATATAATTACGGTAATATAATTACGGTTCTGTACCCCGCACAGGGAATATTTCAAAGCATTTTATCCCTTTTGGCCGTTGGGAGAGGTACAGGAGAGAGGGATTCGGACGGGGCACGTACTCCCGTGCCTTGTGCGTGCGGCGCGTTCCTTGCGCCGCCGTAACCCCCTCTCCTGTCGCACCTTTGCTTACTTTCGCCGCGTAGCGAAAGTAAGTCGTCGCCGCAGGAGCGAAACCCGACCCACTCCCGCAGGAGCGAAACCCTGCCTTGCCAGCGACGAAATTTGCAAAACCGCCCTTGACTTTTCACAAAAGAAAGATTAAAATAGCATTAACTTTACCAAAATGTTTTGTATAGGAGAGAATGATTATGCAAAAACTAAAAACAACGCTGATTCTTCTGCTCACGATCGGTCTGGCTGTGCTGCTCTCAACTGCCGCGCTGGCGGACGACGCAACGAGCGGCACCTGTGGGACGAATCTGACATGGACGCTGAACACGGATACCGGTGTGCTAACCATCTCCGGCGAGGGGGAGATGGAGGACTATGAATGTGGCGGTGCTCCGTGGTATTCGCAACGGGAAATCATCACCAGTGTTGTCATTGAGGATGGGGTCACATCCATTGGCGAGAATGCATTCTGTGGCAGTAGTCTGGCGAGTGTGACGATTCCGGATGGCGTTATTTTCATCGGTGAGGGGGCGTTTGCATCTTGTTTTAATTTGGAAGAAGTTGTTTTACCAAACAGCATAACATACATTGGAAACTACGTTTTTGAACTTTGTGATAATCTGACCGATATTGTAATACCTGACA
The DNA here is from genome assembly GCA_020860205.1 of Oscillospiraceae bacterium. Classification (GTDB taxonomy): domain Bacteria; phylum Bacillota; class Clostridia; order Oscillospirales; family Oscillospiraceae; genus RGIG7114. The sequence goes on from JAJBUU010000024.1 coordinate 66,116, forward strand.
ATGTGACTTTTTTGGGTGACGGAGTTTTTTCCTGGTGTACGGCTCTCGTGAGTATATCAATCGGAAGCGGTATTACAGAAATCGGAGAGGAGACGTTTAACAAATGTTTGGAATTGAAAGATGTTGAAATTCCCACTGATGTGACATCCATCGGTTATGGCGCGTTTGCTTACTGTCTAAGTCTTACAAACATCACACTTCCGGAGGGTGTAACCAGTATCGGTGATTATGCGTTTTCCAGTTGTAACAGTCTGTCAAGCATTTCGATTCCTGTCAGTGTAACTCACATCGGGGATTATGCATTTGCGGGGTTTGGCAATGCGTTGACCGATGTTTATTATAGTGGAGATGAAACGGATTGGGCTGCAATCGACATTGGCGATGGCAGTGAGTTTATTACCTCCGCCACCATCCACTACAACAGCACAGGCCCGGAGGATGAAACCGGTGATTCCACCTCCGGCGACCTGAACGGCGATGGCGAGGTGGACGCAAGCGACCTGACCGTTCTTGCACGGCACGTCGGCAAGGTGGAGACGATGGAGGATGAAATCGCCCTTGCCAATGCGGACGTGACCGGCGACGGGAACGTGGACGCAAGTGATTTGACCAGGCTGGCGCAGTGCGTTGGAAAAATCATCAGCGCGCTGGACTGACATCGCGCACGGAACGAACGGAAAAGGAGCCGAAAACGAATATGAACCCGCTTGAAATCCTTACCCACTGCGACCATACGCTGCTGCGCCCGGACTGCACGGCGGCGGAGGTGCGCGCGCTGTGCGACGAGGCCATCCGCTATGGCTGCGCCGCAGTCTGCATTCCGCCCGCCCATGTTGCGGGCGCGAAAAAATATGTCGGCAGCCGGATGTGTATTTGCACGGTCATCGGGTTCCCCAATGGCTATGCCACCGCTGCGGTAAAAGCGTTTGAGGCGGAGGATGCTGTCCGCCACGGCGCGGACGAGCTGGACATGGTGGCAAACCTCAGCATGGTCAAAGACGCCTGCTGGGGCGACGTGCTGGAGGACATCCAGACCGTCCGACGCGCCACGGAAGGGAAAATCCTGAAGGTCATCATCGAGACCTGCCTGCTGACGGAGGCAGAAAAATTGCAGCTCTGCACGCTGGTTTCTCTCTCCGGCGCGGACTACATCAAGACCTCCACCGGATTTTCCACCGGCGGCGCGACCACCGCAGACGTGGCGCTGCTGCGCGCCCACTGTGACCCGCGCGTGAAAGTCAAGGCTGCGGGCGGCATTTCCACGCTTGCGGACGCGGAAGCGCTGCTGCAATGCGGCGCGGACCGTCTTGGCAGCAGCCGTCTGGTGCGCCTTGCGGCGGAGGCGGAAGCTGCGCAGCACGCGCTGCCCTCATCCGCTGCTGACAAAGACGAACCTGCGGATGAGCTGGGCGAAGCCGGAGCAGGGGATGGAGAGTAAATACCAGTAGCAGGCGTAGAGCGGGCAGACCTGACCAAGCAGATTGCCGGGCAGACTGCGGTAATCCCAAACCTCCCAGCCCAGCCGCAGGTTGAGCAGACAGCCCGCGCCAAATTCCAGCGCGGTGATCACGGCGGCGCAGAGCAGCCACTTCAGCCAGACGCGCCCCGGCAGATACAGTGTGATGAGGTAAATGGCGAGGAAGCAAAGCCCGCCCAGTAGCAGCATCGTCCAATGTGTCCGCCCGCGCCAGAGCATCTCCAGACCGCCGTAGCCCATCGCGCCGACCGTATATACAAATGAAAGCTCTAAAACCGACATGGGCTTAGTATGGCCGGAATCTGCGGTTTTATTTCACCGCGCCCCTGCAAATTTTTCTCCGCTCCTGTCGGTTCTCCCGCGCGCACAGGGAGCGGGCGTGCATAAAGAATAATGCGAAAAAAGCGCATAGGAAAACAGCGCACACCGCATGAGCTGCGGTGTGCGCTGTTTTGTTCATCTGTGTGTGTGAAGCATGCAGGGCTTACTTCGCACCGTCCAACGGCGGCTCCTGCAGGTCGTCCGGATCGTTGCCGCGGCGCTGCTCCTCCGTGGGCGGCGCGGCGGGATCGTCGTCGATAAACATGGAGATCTTGCGCGCCGGACGCTCTATCGTGTCGTCGATCAGCGCAGGGGACGGTTTGGGTGGCGGAAGCTCCCCGTGGTCGCAGAAGTAGTTGAAATCCTCGCCGTCCATCGTTTCATGCTCCAGCAGGTATTCCGCAACGGCAATCAGCGTTTCGCGGTGCTCGGTTAAAAGCTCCTCGCAAATGCGTGCGGCCTCGTCAAACAGGTGCTTGACCTCCTCGTCGATGAGCGCGGCTGTTTCCTCGCTGTAGCTTTTTATCTGGCCAAAATCGCGCCCGATAAAGATGCTGTGACCGGAGGTGTCATAAGAGATGGGACCCAGCTTGCTGCTCATGCCGTACTGCATGACCATTGCGCGCGCCAGCTCGGTCGCCTGCTGAATATCGCCGGAGGCGCCGGTGGAGATGTCGTCCAGAAACATCTGCTCTGCAATGCGTCCGCCCAGCGACATGACGATTTGCTCAAACAGCTCGCTGCGGGATTTGAAGTTTTCCAAATCCTCTTTCGGGCGGAACATGGTGAAGCCGCCCGCCTGTCCGCGCGGGATGATGGTGATATAGTGAACGGGGTCGGTGTGCTTGAGATATTTTCCCGCGATGGCATGGCCGGATTCGTGGTAAGCCGTCAGCCGGCGCGCGCGGTCGGACATCTTTTTGCTCTTTTTCTCCGGTCCCATGCTGACCTTGAGAATGGCTTCCTCCACGTCCTCGTTTGTGATAAAGCGCTTGTTACGGCGAACGGCCAGCAGCGCGGCTTCGTTCATCAGGTTCTCCAGATCCGCGCCTGCAAAGCCGGGCGTGCCTTTTGCGATGGAATTCAAATCCACATCGTCGCCAAGCGGCTTGCCGCGGGCATAAATCTTCAGGATGGCTTCTCTGCCGCGGATGTCCGGCAGGCCAACATAGACCTGACGGTCAAAGCGACCGGGGCGCAGCAGCGCGTTATCCAGAATATCTGCGCGGTTGGTCGCGGCCATGACGATCACGCCGTCGTTATTGCCAAAGCCGTCCATTTCCACAAGCAGTTGGTTCAGTGTCTGCTCGCGTTCGTCGTGACCGCCGCCAAGACCGGAGCCTCTCTGACGGCCGACCGCGTCGATCTCGTCGATGAAGATGATGGCCGGAGCCGCTTTTTTGGCCTGTTCAAACAGGTCGCGGACGCGCCCGGCGCCGACGCCGACATAAAGCTCCACAAAGTCCGAACCGGAGATGGACAGGAACTGTACGTCCGCCTCGCCCGCGACGGCCTTTGCCAGCAGCGTTTTACCGGTGCCCGGCGGGCCGACGAGCAGCACGCCTTTGGGGATACGCGCGCCCATCTCGGTATACTGCTTCGGATTTTTCAGGAAGTGGACGATTTCCGCCAGCTCCTCCTTTTCCTCTTCGCAGCCCGCAACGTCCGCAAAGGTGACCTTTTTCTTCTCCTCGCTGCCCAGTCGGGTGCGCGCCTTGCTGAATTTGGTGATGCCGCCGGTTCCGCCGCCCTGCATCCGGTTCATTGCGACGAACCAAACCACGGCGAACAGACCCATCACGATGAGATAGGGCAGGAACGAGGCCCACCACGGCGCGGTCCGCTCCGGCGGGTAGTCATATTCCGTCAGAATGCCGGCGTCCTTCTGCGCCTCCACCAGCTCCTGCATATCGTTATAGAAGATGCTGATGGTGCTCAGCTCGCAGGTGACGGTGCTGCCATCCTTCAGATAGAGCGTCAGGATGTTCCCCTCCGCTACGAAGGAGTCCACCTGCTCCTGCAAAAAGAGGTCGCGCACCTCAGAATAGCTGATGTCGGTGGTCGTCTGGCCGGAGGTGTTCATGGTGACAATCGTGGCCAGCAGGATCACGATCAGGAGGGCATAAAATCCAATGTCCCTCGCCCGATTTCGTTCTGGTTTCTTGTTGTTCAATCGAACTTCACTTCCTGTCTTTTTGGAACTTTTTTTGCATGGTATGCTTTTGCTGCTGAATTTTGTTATGAGAAGCGGCGCGGTCTGTTCCGCGCAGCGCAGGGAAAGAAATAGTATTTTATATGATATGAGGAATAAACAGCGTTTATTTCTCGTAAACCTCTGGTTTCAGCACGCCGATGTAGGGCAGATTACGGTATTCCTCCGCATAATCCAGCCCATAGCCCACGACGAATGCGTCCGGAATGGTAAAGCCGCTGTAATCCGGTTCGATCTCCGTCCGGCGGCACTCCGGCTTGTTCAGCAGCGTGACGATGTGGATGGAGGCCGGATTGCGGCGGGACAGATATTCGCGCAGATAGTGCAGCGTTATGCCGGAGTCGATGATGTCCTCCACGATGATGACGTCCATCCCCGCAATGTCGCGCGTCAAATCCTTGCGGATCTCCACCGCGCCGCTGGTGCTGGTGCCGCCGCCATAGGAGGAGAGCACCATAAAGTCCAGACTGCAAGGCAGATCCACACAGCGGATCAAATCTGCCATAAATACAAAGCAGCCTTTCAAAACGCCAAGGAAAAATGGTTTTTTGCCACGGTAATCCGCTGTGATTTGCGCGCCCAGTTCCCGCACACGCTGTTGCAGCGTTTCCTCGCTGACGAGCACGCGCGCGATACCGTCCTGCATGGTTCCGGTCATGTTTCCGTCCTCTGCTCTCCTGATAGTCTAATCGTTTTGGCGCCGTCATGCAAATCCGCCTGCGGCGGCTGACGGCTGTATTTCGCCGGAAATGTGTTGCAAAAGCCTGAAATCCACAAAGGGTTCCGGCGCTTTTGCGTCTTTTTTCCTGACGCAAGATTTTTTATCCGCCGCGTTTGCCGGATTTATGCGGCAAAGTCTTTGCTTTATCGCTTATAGTATTTCAATTATAATCGCTTTTTTTCCTTTTTCCGGGGCGCAGCGTTCCGCAACGCCGAATCCGGCGACTGCGATCACGCCTGCATCGTCCGAAAAAACCGGGGTTTCCACCCGCGTCCGCAGTGGCAGCCCCGCCTCCGAAAACAGGCGGCGCACCGCTTTGGTACAGCCGCGCCCGACCAAACGGATGCGGTCACCCGCTCTGCGGGATGCAACGTATATATTACCACAAACCTCCGCACTTTTGAAGCAAAAAATATTGAAAGTTTTGTGAATTTCTGCGTAATCCTCTGTTTCCGTGCAGCGGACAGAGCGCCCGATCTCCGGCAGCGCAACGGTTTCCCCCACACGAAGCAGGCGGGGCGGCATTGGCTCCGTCGGCGGCTCCGCGCCGTGGAGAATGGTCAGACGATCCTGCTCCCGCACCGCGCGCACGCCGCCGGGCAGCACCGATTCCCCGCGTGGCACGGCGGCACAACAGAGCGCCCAGACCGCCTCCAGATGCGTCCGTCCGGGTGCGCCGCCGCAAGAATCACGCAGCGCGCGCATGGCGACCGGCTTTGGCAGTGTGCGAAGCGCCGCCACGGAAAGCGCGCCGCCGCGCAGATTTTCCGTCAGAAACGCCGACGCAAGGCCGGAGAGGTATCGTTCGTCCTCCGCGAGCAGCTCCGCAGCGGCACAGACGTTTTTCACGGCGGCGGGGTTCAGCGCGCGCAGGACCGGCATGACCGCGTGGCGGATGCGGTTGCGGGCGCAGATGTCCGCAGCGTTGCTGCTGTCCTCCATGTGCGGCAAATCGTGTGCGGCGAGATAGGCTTCGATTTCCGCGCGGTCTGTTCCCAGCAGGGGACGGATGATGTTCCCGCGCACCGGCGGGATGCCGCACAGCCCGCGCTCTCCTGCTCCGCGCAGCAGATGCAGCAGCATGGTTTCTGCGTTGTCGTCCGCGTTGTGCGCGGTGGCGATGCGGCAGCAGCCGTGTTCCGCGGCGCAGCGCGACAGGAATGCATAGCGCAGTTCCCGCGCAGCCGTCTCCACGCCAAGCCGCTTTTCCGCAGCGTAAGCGGCGACATCCGCGCCGTCCACACAAACCGTCACGCCCAGCGACTGGCAAAGCGCGCGGACGAACGCCTCGTCCCGGTCAGACTCCGCGCCGCGCAGGTGGTGGTTGAAATGGGCGCAGACGACCTCCACGCCGTCCATCCCGTGCAGCAGGTGCAGCAGCGCGGTGCTGTCCGCTCCGCCGGAGCAGGCGCAAAGCACCCGCCCGCCGGGCGGCAGCGGGAGCATCCCGTGCGCTGACATATAGGCGCTTATGGTTCGCTCCGTCATTCCTCGTGCCGCCGTTCTACGGAAACATACGTCGTGTAATCCGCCAGCCACATCAGGTTCACCGTGCCGGTGCGCCCCTTGCGGTTCTTGAGTACGATGGCCTCCGCATCGTTGGGGTTTTCGCACTCGCGGTTATAGTACCCTTCGCGGTAAAGACCGATCACCACGTCCGCGTCCTGCTCGATCGCGCCGGATTCGCGCAGGTCGGAGAGAACCGGGCGCTTGTCCTGCCGCGTTTCGCTGGCGCGGGAGAGCTGACTGAGGCAGAGCACAGGAACGGCCAGCTCCTTTGCCATGATTTTCAGCATACGGGACATATCTGCAACGATCTGCTGGCGGTTCTCCCCGCTGCTCTGACGCCCGCCGGCGGACTGCATCAGCTGCAAATAATCCACCACCACAAGCCCCAAGTCCCGCACACGGCGGCACTGGGCGTTCATATCCGCGACGGAGAGCGAGGGGTTGTCGTCAATGAGCAGCCGGGTGCTGCTGATTTTTCCCGCGGCGGAGACCAGACGGCTCCATTCCCCGGCACTGAGCGACCCGCGCATCAGCTTCTGGGAATCCACCAGCGCCTCGCCGGAGAGCAGCCGTATGGCAAGCTGCTCGCGGGACATTTCCAGCGAAAAATAGGCCACAGCCTTGTTGCTGGAGCGCGCCGCGCTCATCGCGATATTCATGGCGATGGAGGTCTTTCCCATGCCGGGGCGGGACGCGACTAAAATCAGCTCGCCGGGATTCATGCCAAGGATCTGGCTGTCCAAATCCGGCAGCCCGGTGGAAATGCCGGGGATGCGCGCGCCCTCCTCCGCAATGCGGTTCAGGTCGTCATAAACGGCCTGTATCGCCTCGCCGACGGGCTTCAGCCCGCCGATGGAACGGTCACGCCGGAGGGCATAGATGCTCCGCTCTGCGGCCTCCAGCATCTCGTCCGCGCCGCCCAGTCCGGCGTTCACCATTTCGGTGATCTCTCCCGCGACCTTGCCAAGATCGCGCTGCAGCGCCTTGTCCCGCAAAATCGCGGCGTATTCCCCGACGTTGGCCGCCGTTGGCGTCACCTTCATCAGCTCCAGAATATAATCTCTGGTGCTCTCCTCGTGGTAAACGCCGTGTTCCTTCATCTGTTCAATGACCGTGACCGGGTCGATGGTCAGGCCATAATTGAACATGGTGAAGATCGTTTCAAAAATTTCGCGGTTGACCCGCTGGTAGAAATGCTCCGCGCGCACGTCCTTCAGTACGTCCGGAACGCATTCCGGGTCGATCAGCATGGAGCCGATCACCGCCTGTTCCGCCTGAGGGCTTTGCGGAACGCGCGCGCCCAGCAGTTCTTCCATCGGCTTTATTTCTCCTCTACTACCAGCACATGGACGGTCCCACTGACCTCGTAGCCAAATTTGCACTTGACCTCAAAGCTGCCGAAGCCCTTGATTGGTTCCGGCAGGACCAGCTTCTGACGGTCAATCTCAATGCCGTGCTGCTTTTGCAGCGCCTCGCTGATCTCGCGCGTGGTGACGGAGCCGAACAGCTTTCCGGCGGAACCGGCCTTCGCGCTGATTTTTACGACGATCTGTTCCAGCCGCGCAGCGTTCTCCTCTGCCTTCGCCTTCTCCGCCGCAAGCTGGGCGGCTCTGGCCTTTTCCTTCAGGCGCAGCGTGTTCAGATTGTCGGCGTTGGCCTCCACTGCCAGTTTGCGGGGCAGCAGGTAGTTCCTGCCGTAGCCCTCGGCGACCTCTTTCAGCTCGCCTTTCTTGCCCTGACCCTTTACGTCGGCGGTAAAAATAACCTTCATGTTTTTCCTCCTGTTTCTGAAACGGCAAAGCGGAGCCCTGCGTTTCCGGTACGGTACCCGATTATGATAAATGTAGTATCAGCATGATGTGAACAGATGATCGCATTGCGCCGTGTGTCCCGGCGGAGAGCGTGTCAGCTCATATATTCGTCTACCGCCGCGCAGACGGTGTTCACGGCGTCGCGCAGGGTGATCCTTTCCACCTGCGCACCCGCGACGGATTTGTTGCCGCCGCCGCCCAGCTTTTCCAGCACAAGCTGCACGTTCAGCTCACCGATGCTGCGCGCGGAAATCACAACGCCGCCCGCTCGTGTGGCAACCAGCACAAAGGACGCCTCCACGCCGGAGATATTCAGCAGCTCATCTGCGGCCTGCGCGCCGACCACGCGCTCAACCTCCGTTTCGCTGACGGCGACCGCCACGCCGGGACGATAGATTTTTGCACTCTGGAGCAGGGCGTATTTTTTCACCGTATGCGCCATGTCGTTTTGCAGCAGGCGCTTTACCTCCTCCGTGTCCGCACCCATGCGGCGCAGGAACGCTGCGGCGTCAAACGTGCGCTCTCCGGTGCGGATGGTGAAGTTTTTCGTATCCAGCACGATGCCGGAGAGCAGCGCCTCCGCCTCTGTGTGCGTGATGTCGCCGGGGTCTATCAGCTCCTGCAGCAGCTCGGCCAGCAGCTCGCAGGTAGAGGATGCGTAAGGCTCGTGGAATGTGAGTACCGCGTTCTGGATATAGCTTGCGGCGCGGCGGTGGTGATCTACCACGGCGATGTGGGTGCAGCTTTCCAGCAGCGGACGGCTTTCCACCTGTTCCGGACGGTTGGTGTCCACCACGATCAGCAGCGTGCGGCTGTCTGCGCAGAGCATGGCGTCCTCCGGCGTGATGAACACATCCTGATACTCGGCGGTGTCCTTCAGCAGACCGATCAGCCGTCCGGCGGCGGTGCTGCTCTCGTCGGCGACAATGTGCGCCTTCCGCCCCAGACGGCGGCAAATGCAAATCATTCCGGCTGCCGCGCCGATCGCGTCCATATCGCTGTAACGGTGCCCCATCACCAGCACCTGACTGCTCAGACGGATCAGCTCCGCCAGCTCGTTGGCCGCCACGCGGCTGCGCACCTTGCTGCGCGTCTCCACCTCGCTGCCGCGTCCGCCAAAGAACTCAAAGCTGCGGCGGTTCTTGATGACCGCCTGGTCGCCGCCGCGGGAGAGCGCTGTTTCCACCGAGAGGTTGGCGAAGGAGAAATTCTCCTCAAAGCCGTCGCCCTCCAGCCCGACGCCGATGCTCAGCGTCGCGTGGATACCGGCGGGGCTGACGATTTCGTGGATCTGCTCCAGAATGTCGAACTTGGTGTCGCTCATCTCCCTGAGATAGCGGTTTTCAAAAATAAAGAAATAGCGGTCGCGGTCGTACATATGGACAAAACCGTGCTTCCCGTCGCACCATTGGGTGATTTTGTCCTCCACGCGGCTGCGCAGCTCCGTTTTGCTGCGGTCCGGCAGGTTTTTCATCAGCTCGTCGTAATTATCCACGACCAGGATCATCGTCACCGGACGGGAATTTTCATATTCCTGCCGGATATCGTCATAATCCGTCACATCCACCCAATAGGTGATGCCCATAAAGCCGCTGCCGACCTTGTTTTCCGCGTGCTCTGCTTCGGCTGTGTGTTCGCTGCGGGAGCTGACGATGTTGCCATGCACCTGATAGCGCCGTCCGCCCAGCTCCACCAGCCCCGGATGCTGGTTTTTGCCCTCCAGCAGCCATTTTGCGCTGAATTCCGGCACCAGCTCTCCCATCCGCTGCTCAAAGGTGGGGCGCTGCGCGCCGAACAGGCCGAAAAATATCTGATTGCCCCATATGATTTGTCCATCGCTCATCCGGAATACGACGATGGGCAGCGGAAAATGCGTCAGCGTATTATTCTTGGCGGATTCCGCGTCATATGTCACGCCTTCGATGTATTCCAGCAACTCCCGCTGGCGGTGGCGCGCGTCGATGAAATAGTAGGCCACGAGCAGTACGATGATGCCGCCCTCCACGATGGCCAGCGTCTGGTTGAAAAACAGCGTCACCGCAGCAAAGGCCAGCATGACCAGCAGATACAGCCGTGTGCCGGGCACGATTATTTTTTGCAGTTTTTTATTCATGTCCTCCCCGACACCCCCATCGTTGCACGGATGCGGCGCGCGCAGCCGCAGCTTCAAAGACAGTTAATCATAATACCACAAAAGATGCAAGAAGGAAATACCAAAAATGGAAGAAATTTTTCTTTCTCTGCGTGTCCTCCCTGCGTTTTGCGGCGCAAACCGGACGCGGCAAGGTATCAAATCCGCCCTGCAGGGAAATACTACCGACGAAAGAGAGGTAGGTTCCATGCAGGGAAAGGTGGAGATCAGCTGCGTCAACACGGCCAAACTGCCGCTGCTGAGCAGCCAGGAAACGGAAACGCTGCTGCGTCAGGCCAGAGACGGCGACCACGCTGCGCGGGAGCGGCTGATTCACGGAAATCTGCGTCTGGTACTCTCCGTCATCCAGCGCTTTCTGGGACGCGGAGAAAACGCGGACGACCTGTTTCAGGTCGGCTGCATCGGACTGATGAAGGCCATCGACAATTTTGACCCCGCGCACGCGGTCAAATTTTCCACCTATGGCGTGCCGATGATCGCCGGGGAAATCCGACGCTACCTGCGCGACAACAGCGCCATGCGCATTTCCCGCGGGATGCGCGACGTTGCTTACCGGGCGCTGCAAACGCGGGAAAAGCTGACGGCGGAACGGGGACGGGAGCCGGACGTGGACGAGATCGCCGCCGCGCTGGGCGTTCCCCGCAGCGAGGTGGTTTTTGCCATGGACGCGATCTGCGAGCCGGTCAGCCTTTATGAGCCGGTCTATACCGAAAGCGGCGAGAACGTGACCATGATGGATCAGGTGGGCGATACAAAAAATACGGACGAGCATTGGCTGATCCGTCTGGCGCTCTCCGAAGCGCTGGACGCGCTCTCCGAACGCGAAAAGCGCATCCTTTCCCTGCGCTTTCTGGACGGCCGGACGCAAATGGAGGTCGCCGGGGAGATCGGCATCTCGCAGGCGCAGGTCTCCCGTCTGGAAAAAGGCGCGGTGGAACGCATCAAAAAACAAATCACGAGCTGAACGGGCGCGGAAGGGGAAACGCGTCGCATTTTTCCCCTTCCGCGCGCATACGCTTTTTGCAGAGGTGAACGCCATGCGTTTTTCGGAGCTTCGCTGCAAGGAGATCATCAACATCAGCAACGGCCACCGTCTGGGCTATGTCTGCGACGCGGAAATCGAGTTCCCGGAGGGGCGGCTGAAAGCGCTTATCGTGCCGGGCCCGTGCCGCTTTTTTGGCCTGTTTGGGCGGGAGCCGGATTTTTTGATCCCGCTGGACTGTGTCACCCGCACTGGCGAGGACATCATTCTGGTGGAAATACAGGGCAGCTATGGCCGCAGCAAGCGGAAACGGAAAAATTATTTCTGACCGCCGCAAAAAAAGCCCCGTTTTCCGAAAAAATTTTGCTTGCAATCGGAGGCGGATTTTGGTATAATACTTCGGCATTACGCATGGGAGCGGATCTGCCGTCGGTGACACAGGCTGTCTGGCGGCGGAGCGGAAGCTCCCAGAGGTAAAAACTGAATTTGGAGGAAAAAATCGTAATGGCAGTCGTTTCTATGAAACAGCTTCTGGAGGCCGGCGTACACTTTGGCCACCAGACCCGCCGCTGGAACCCCAAGATGGCGGAGTACATCTACACGGAGCGGAACGGGATCTATATCATCGACCTGCAAAAGACCGTGAAAAAGCTGGAGGAGGCTTATAACTTCGTCCGCACCCTGGCCGAGAACGGACAGTCCGTCCTGTTTGTCGGCACCAAGAAGCAGGCGCAGGACTCCGTCCGCGAGGAAGCCACCCGCGTCGGACAGTTTTATATCAACGCCCGCTGGCTGGGCGGTATGCTGACCAACTTCAAGACGATGCGCACCCGCGTGGATCGTATGGCGCAGCTCAGGAAGATGCAGGAGGACGGCACCTTTGATATGCTGCCGAAGAAAGAGGTCGTCAAGCTGATGCACGAGATGGAGAAGCTGGACAAGTATCTCGGCGGCGTGAAGGAGATGAAGAAGCTCCCCGGCGCGCTGTTCGTTGTCGATCCCCGCAAGGAGCATAACGCCATTTCCGAGGCGCGCAAGCTGAATATCCCCATCATCGCCATTGTGGACACCAACTGCGACCCGGACGAGGTGGACTATGTCATCCCCGGCAACGACGACGCGATCCGCGCCATCCGCCTGATTTCCGCAACGATGGCAAACGCCATCCAGGAAGGCCGTCAGGGCGAGGACGCGGCAGAGGAAGCGGCGGAGGACGCTGAGGACGCCGCTGTGTCCGCCGCGGAATAAAGGAGGAGAACTGTCATGGCATTTACCGCACAGGATGTAAAAACACTCCGCGAAATGACCAACGTTGGCATGATGGACTGCAAGAAGGCCCTCGTGGAAACGGACGGCGATATGGATAAGGCAGTCGAATGGCTGCGTGAAAAGGGGCTGGCAAAGGCCGCAAAAAAGGCCGGTCGCATTGCGGCTGAGGGCATGGCTTACGCCGCCGTGGAAAACGGGGTTGGCGCCGTTGTGGAGGTCAACTGCGAGACGGACTTCTGCGCAGGCAGCGCACCGTTCGTCGCCTTTGTCAAGGACATTGCAACGGCCGTTATCGAAAATAATCCCGCCGATGTGGACGCGCTGCTTGCCAGCAAGTATCCCGGCTCTGACCTGACCGTGGCGGAGATTCTGCCGGAGAAGGTCATGTCTATCGGAGAAAATCTGCAGATCCGCCGCTTCGCCCGCTTTGCGGAGAACACCAGCGTCGCCTATGTGCACGCGGGCGGCAAAATCGGTGTTCTGGTCAATCTGGCCGTGGAGGGCGGCATCGACGCCACTGAAATCGGCAAGGACGTCGCCATGCAGATCGCGGCGCTGAATCCCCGCTTCTGGGACAAGTCCCAGGTGACGGAGGACGTGCTGGAGGAAGAGAAAAAGATCGCCCTTGCGCTGATGGAGCAGGACCCCAAGATGGCCGGAAAACCCGCCGCCGTCAAGGAAAAAATCGTCGTTGGCAAGATGAACAAGTTCTACGAGGAAAACTGCCTGCTGCAGCAGGAGTTCGTCAAGGACGGTTCCATGACTGTGGAGACCTACATCGCCCGCGCTGCAAAGGCGCTCGGCGGCTCTGTCCGTTTTGTGGACGCCGTTCGCTACATGAAGGGCGAGGGCATTGAGAAAAAAGAGGAGAACTTTGCTGAGGAAGTCGCTGCCCAGATGAACATGGGCAAGAAATAAGCGAAACCGGTCATTGCCTCTCCCGCGCGGAACGTATGTTCTGCAAAATCCATTTGAAAAAGCAGCCATTTTTTCAAATGGCTGCTTTTTATTGTTTATGCCATCACGAATCCCGCACTCCGATAAAACGGAGCGGGGTGACAGAGTTTCCTGTGGCGACGCCGCTCCCGGCAAATGATGCGGCGCCGTACAAATGATTCGAGGAGAAAACCCATGTCAACTACAATTCCACAGTGTCGGATGTCCGCCGCAGAGGTTCTCAAGCGTGGAACGGTCATGATCGTTGGTATGTTTGCACTTGGGTTTGGCATTGCGCTCTGTGTACAGGCCGACTTGGGCATCTCGCCCATTTCCACCATCGCTTATACCATGCACCAGATCGTGCCGTCCGTTTCGCTCGGCATCTCTGTATTTTTGCAAAACACCATGTTTTTTGTGCTGACCCTTGTGCTGCTGCGCCGCGATTTCCGGCTCTATCAGTGGCTCCTGCTCCCGTTTTCCCTGGTATTCGGGCTGATCGTGGATCTCAGCGAATACCTGCTGCGCAACCTGAATCCTTCCGCTTATGGGGTGCGCATCCTGCTTGTGCTGATCAGCTGCGTCGTCATTGGCTTTGGCTTCAGCCTGATCGTCACCTCCGGCGTATCTATGGACACCAATACCGCTTTTGTGAACGCCGCAGTGCTGCGTACCGGCAAGCCTTATCACCGCCTGAAGCTGCTTACGGACGTTGCGCTCGTCGTCCTGGCCTCCTGTATCGGGCTGATTTTCCTGCATCGCGTGGCGGGTGTGCGTGAAGGCACCGTGATTTCCGCGCTGCTCATTGGCCCAATCGCCGGTTTCTTTAACAGACGCTTCCGCTGGATGGAACGCCTGTTCCTTCCGCGCGGGGAAACGGGGACATAAGGCGCGGTTCCACTGTTATGCACGCGCCGTCAAGCGCGCTGTGCTTTGATTATTGCGATAGAAAGCACGACAGGGTTCGCTCCCGCAGGAGCGGACCCTGTCGTGCTTTTCACAACTGTTGTTGTACAGGAAAATATGAATTTTCCGCTTGACAGGAGAAGGGGAAGCGTGTATACTGTCAAATAAAGGAGCATTTATATTTTTATCTGTTTATTTGAAGGAGGGCGATTTACATCGACAACGAGGAAACCGTGGTGGAGCTTTGCACCGTACAGCACCGCCATGAGGCGGCGGTCAGCGAAATTCTGGGCAGTATGCCGGACGAGCCGGAGCTTTCGGAGATGGCAGAGCTGTTCAAGACCTTCGGAGATTCCACCCGCATCCGTATCCTTTACATTTTGTCCCACAGTGAACTATGCGTCTGTGACATCGCCGCAGTGCTGAAGCTGAGCCAGCCGGCCATCAGCTATCAGCTCAAGGCGCTCAAGCAGGCGCGGCTTGTCAAAAGCCGCCGGGACGGAAAAACGGTCTATTATTCCCTTGCGGACGACCATGTTGGAATCATCATCGGCATGGCAAAAGAACATTTGGAGGAGAGGTAAGCATCCCATGAAAAAGACTTATAAGATCGAAGTGGACTGCGCGAACTGCGCAAATCTGATGGAGGCTGAAACAAAAAAAATTTCCGGCGTGGCAAATGCAGTCGTCAACTTCATGACGCAGAAAATGACTGTGGAATTTGCGGATGGAGAGGACGAAAAGGCCGTGATGAAAAGCGTACGAAAAGCCTGCAAACGGGTGGAGCCGGACTGCGAAATAGAGCTTTGATACGCACCGCCGCCCCGGACGTCATGCAAACGGAAGGGGCGCGCGTTTTACGCAAATATATAAATCATGATTTATATTTGAAGAAGGAGAGTAGAGTTGTGAATAAAGTTTTAGATACAATAAATAACCAAAAGAACAACCATCAAAAACAAAAGATTACAAAAAGAAAAGAAAAAATAGAAGCAGAATCTGAAATAATACGAAAAAGGAAAGAAAATATACTA
This sequence comes from Oscillospiraceae bacterium, assembly GCA_020860205.1. Classification (GTDB taxonomy): domain Bacteria; phylum Bacillota; class Clostridia; order Oscillospirales; family Oscillospiraceae; genus RGIG7114. The sequence goes on from JAJBUU010000024.1 coordinate 81,446, forward strand.
AAAAAGCAGGAAGATATGCAAGCAGAAAGGATGAGATTGCTTGCGCTTGATGATAAAGAGTTACTGGTTGAATTGATTTTTTCAATAAGAGGAATGTATGCACAGATTAAGGAATTGGAAACTCAACAACAACTTTTGGATGAAAGACTGGAAAAAATGGAATTTGATATTGCTTTGTTAGAAGATGAGATTGCCACACTGAATCAAAAAAATAATTGAATTATAATGTTCTGCCAGTAAGGAGCTGTTTTGCGTGAACCGGAAACAAAAAAAGATGCTCGCCCGTATCCTCATCACCGCCGCGATGCTCGTCGCGCTTTCCCTCATCCCGCTGCGCGGCTGGCTGCGGCTGACGCTCTATCTGCTCGTCTATCTGCTGATCGGCTATGACATCCTGCGCAAGGCGGGCAGGGGCATCCTGAACCGGCGGATGTTCGACGAAAACTTTCTGATGGCGCTGGCCACGGTGGGTGCGTTCGCCCTTGCGATTTATGACCGCAGCGGCGACTATAACGAGGCCATCGCCGTCATGCTGTTTTACCAGATCGGGGAGCTGTTCCAGAGCTATGCGGTCGGCAAAAGCCGCAGCAGCATCACGGCGCTGATGGATATTCGTCCCAATTATGCCAACATAGAGCGCGCCGGCGCGCTTGTGCGCGTGGAGCCGGATACGGTTGCCGTTGGCAGCGTCATTGTGGTGCAGCCCGGCGAAAAAGTGCCGCTGGACGGCGTGGTGTCGGAGGGATGCTCCAGCCTGAATACCAGTGCGCTGACCGGAGAGAGCCTGCCGCGCGATGTGCGTCCGGGAGACGAGATCATCAGCGGCTGCATCAACCTGAGCGGTCTGCTGAAGGTCCGGACCACGAAGGAATTTGGCGCGTCCACGGTTTCCAAAATCCTGGAGCTGGTGGAAAACTCCAGCTCGCGCAAATCCAGGCCGGAGGATTTCATCTCGCGGTTTGCCCGAATTTATACCCCCGCTGTCTGTTACTGCGCACTGGCGCTGGCGCTGCTGCCGCCATTGGTGCGGCTGCTGCTCGGTTTGCCTGCGGGCTGGGAGGACTGGATTTACCGCGCGCTGACGTTCCTTGTCATCAGCTGCCCCTGCGCTCTGGTCATCAGCATTCCGCTCTCGTTCTTTGCCGGGCTTGGCTGCGCCAGCCGCGAGGGGATTTTGATCAAAGGCTCCAACTATCTGGAAGCGCTGGCGCAGACAAAATATCTGGTGTTTGACAAGACAGGTACGCTGACGCAGGGCGAGTTTGCAGTGCGCGGCGTGCATCACAGCGCCATTCCGGAGGAAAAGCTGCTGGAATACGCGGCATTGGCCGAATGTGCGTCCTCCCATCCCATCAGCCGCAGCATACAGACGGCTTACGGAAAAACGCCGGAGCGCAGCCGCGTGACGGAAATTGAGGAACAGAGCGGCCACGGCGTCACCGCCCGCGTGGATGGCGTGGCAGTGGCGGCGGGCAACGGCAAGCTGATGCAAAAGCTGGGCGTGGACTATGTGGAATGTCACTCCGCCGGTACAGTCGTACACGTTGCGGTTGACGGAACATACGCGGGGCATATTCTGATTTCTGACAGCATAAAGCCGGATGCAAAGGCGGCGGTTTCCGCGCTGAAAGCCGAGGGCGTGACGCGAACCGTCATGCTGACCGGTGACAGGAAACGCACGGCGGACGAAGTGGCTGCCGCGCTGGACATCGACACGGTTTACAGCGAACTACTCCCGGCAGACAAGGTGGAGCGGGTGGAGGAATTGCTGGCGGAGAAGCCGCCGCGCGCCCGCCTTGCCTTTGTCGGGGACGGGATCAACGACGCGCCGGTTCTGACACGCGCGGACATCGGTATTGCGATGGGCGCGATGGGCGCGGACGCCGCGATCGAGGCTGCGGACGTGGTGCTGATGGACGACGACCCAATGCAGATTCCCAAAGCCATCCGCATTTCCCGCAAGTGTCTGCGCATTGTCTATGAAAATATCGGCTTTTCGCTCGTTATCAAATTTGCCTGCCTTGTGCTTGGCGCGCTGGGGCTTGCGAATATGTGGCTTGCCATTTTTGCGGATGTTGGCGTGATGGTGCTTGCCGTGCTGAACGCAATCCGGGCGCTGCGCTGTCGCGCGCCCCGGCGCTCATAAATGCAGGGGAACCCCTGATGAAACCGCGTGGTTCATCAGAGGTTCCGCAGTATGTTGCTTATTCAATATCGTATAGCGTCAGAAATTCTTCCAGACAGAGGCCGTGCTCCATGATATAGGACGCGGCCTCTGTGCCAACATAACGGAAGTGCCACGGCTCGTAGATGATGCCCGTGATATCCTCCTTGCCGGACGGATAGCGGACGATGAATCCGTATTCCTGACAGTGCTGGGACATCCACTGATAGAGCGCGGTTTCTTCCAGCGCTGTTGTTTTCAGCGCATAATATTGATCGGTGATGTCGCAGGCCAGTCCCGTCTGATGCTCGCTGGTACCGGGAACAGCCACAATCGACGCCGCGCGTTCCGCGCCGTATTCCGATACTTTGCGCTCATAGAGATAGGACTGCGTGGCGTAGTCCCGGTAGCCGGAGGAGAGATAGACGCTCAGTCCCTCCGCGCGCGCCGCCGCCACAAAGTCCGTGAGCGCCTCAATGATCCGCGCGTCAAACTGCTGCCCTTCCAACTCGGAAAGCGTGGGGGCATAATCCCCGATGTTGTGTGACGCATTGACCAGCAAAAGCTCCCACCCTGCGGGGTCTATATCCGGCAGCGCGTCTGCCGCTGTTGTTTCCGGTTCCGTTTCCGGTTTGACCGGCTCTGCGTCCGCCGTTTCTGCGAGCGCAGTTTCCTCCGATGCGTCCGCCGTTTCTGCG
>JAJBUU010000024.1:84407-114545 GCA_020860205.1 Oscillospiraceae bacterium
TGCGTCCGCCGTTTCTGCGAGCGCAGTTTCCTCCGATGCGTCCGCCGTTTCTGCGGGCGCGGTTTCCTCCGCTGCGGCCACCGTTTCCACGGGTAGTGGGGGTGTGCTTGCCGCAGCGGAAGGGGATACGGGAGCCGTGACATCCGTGGGCGCATCGCTGTGCGGACGGAACGTGCTCAACAGGCAGACTGCGGCAAGAAAAATTGCGGCAAGGATCAGATTTGTGCCTCTATGGTTCATTTCCCGTGTTCCCTCCGTTGTGTGAATTGGCAGCGCCGCACGATATACGAAAAGTTTACGACATTTTTCGACAAAATACAAGAGCCGTCCTGAAAAATCTGCACGGTGCGGGACGCTCCCTGCGGGCGATACTTTGCGTATTCGGTTTTTGCAGCGAAATTTGCCAAAGACAGGACCGCAAGCCGCCGTTCTGATGGTGCGGTGCTGCCGCCGGGAAACGCGGTACCAAGAAAAAACTCCCCACGCCATTTGCCAGGAGCAGAAAATGGCGTGGGGAGACAGATATTTTATTCTACAGAGGGATATTCCGGATGCCTGATGTCTGCATCCGAAATATGCTTTTATCGCATTGCGACCACCGTACCGTCCGACTTCCAGATGCTTGCGCCGGGGACGGTCCCGCGAACGCAGGAGGTGGGGTAGACGCTGCTGCCGCGGCCAATGACGGTTCCGGGATTCAGGACGCTGTTGCAGCCGACCTCCACACGGTCCCCCAGCATTGCGCCGACCTTTTTGCGTCCGGTTTCCATATGCTGTGCGCCGTCATGGACGACAACAGGCAGCCGGTCACTGCGGACGTTGCTGGTGATCGCGCCCGCGCCCATATGTGCCAGATGCCCCAGAATGGAATCGCCAACATAATTATAATGCGGCACCTGTACACCGTCAAAGAGAATGACGTTTTTCAGCTCTGTGGAGTTTCCGACCACGCAGCCGTCGCCCACCAGCGCGCTGCCGCGGATGAACGCGCAGTGGCGCACCTCCGTATCGGCTCCGATGATGCAGGGGCCGTGAATACAGGCGCTTGACGCGACGGACGCGCTTTTTGCGATCCAAACGTCCGCTTCGGGATGGTCAAACTCCGCCGCAGGCAGCGACGCGCCGAGCGACAGGATCAGCGCGGAGATGCCCTCCAGCGCCTCCCACGGGTAGGTCTGACCCGCGAGGTATGCTGCGGCGCGGGTGTGGGAGAGGTCGTATAAGTCTGAAATGGTCAGCATCGCTTGTTATCCTTTCTGTTTGCCGCGCTGTCACTCCAGCGAGCTGATGATTTTGCCGACGTACTGCGCCAGCTTTGTCAAATCGCTTGCGTCCACATCTCCGTCGCCGGTCACATCCGCGTTGGCAAGGCAGGTTTCGTCCTCAATCGTTTCCACCTTGCCGACGTGCCGCGCGAGAATCGTCAGGTCGCTTGCGTTTACCTCGCCGTCGCCGTTCAGGTCGCCGGGGGTGGTGGAATCGGTAACGCCGCTACTGTCACCACTTGTATCGTCGTCGGTATCGTCGGTGTCCTCCGGACCTGTGCTGTTGTAGTGGATGGTGGCGGAAGTGAGATACTCGTTTGCTTCGCCGATTTCAATCGCGTTCCAGTCCGCTTCGCTGCCACCGTAGTAGACATCGGTCAAACTGCTGCACAGAGCGAATGCACCAAAGTCAATGGCTGTGACAGAGTCCGGAATCGTGACACTCGTCAGACTGCTACACCCATTGAATGCATACTGACCGATGGACGTGACAGAGTCCGGAATCGTGACGCTCGTCAGGTTGCTGCAATAATAAAATGCACGGTTGCCAATAGACGTGACCCCATCTTCAATGACAACGGCGGTAATGGATTCCCGTATAGAATACCACGGCACATCGCTGGAGGACGAATAGTCCTCCATCTCTCCTTCGCCGGAGATGGTCAAAACGCCCGTGTCCGTGTCCAGCGTCCATATCACATTCTCCCCACAGGTTCCGGTTTCCGTGGAGCTACCGGATTGCCCGGCGGCGCTGCCGAGCGTCAGAGCGTCCGCACCATAAAGCTCAAGGCTGGTGGAGCTATATGTATATCGTATGGTCGTGCTCCCGACCAGAAAGCTGTAGCCGGACGAACTGCTGGAAACCGCGTCGTCCGCACAGACCATAAACAGACCGCCGTTTTTTCCAATCGTGCCGCTGTCGCTGTTGGTGATGTCCGCCATATAGGTTACGCCGTTTAAGCAGACCACATTCCACATATGGTTGCCCGCACCGGTGCCGCCGTTCATCGTGCCAATCACGGTGTAGCAGAGGACGTCGTCAAAGCTGCTCAAATCGCAGAGGTATTGAAACGCCTTGGAGTAGCCTTCGCAGACAACATTTGTGTCCTCGTCGCCGTCAAAGACCCAGACAAGCTGCCAGATGTCGCCGTAAGACGCGGTCGCGTAATCCTTGTTATAGGATGTCAGGGCGCAGATTTCGTCCTTGTAGGCGGAGAGCTTTTCGGAGTCAGAGAGACTGTCATATGCTTCCACGATTGCAAGCGCGTTTGCGGCGGATTGCACGGCTGCCGCGGCTTTTTCGGAATTGACCGTGTATTTTGTTTCACTCTGATAACCTTCAGCAACGGGGAAATAATAGGTTATGGTAACGGTGAGCAGCTCCTGCGTCTCGCTGTAGCGGAGCTGTGAGGTAACACTCGCGCTTTTATCGAACCAGTAGAAGTCATACGGGCAGTCGTAGAGAAGATAGTTCCAAACGCGCGTCCTGTTCAGCTGTGCATAGAAAGCCTCGTATGCGCTGTCATAGTTTGCCGCGTCCAGCTCGTCGGGGGTGTATTGCAGCGAAACCGTGACGATGGAGCTGCTCTCCTCTCCGGCGGCGATCGACTCAATGGCGGCCTTTAGCTGTGTGTAGACGTCCAGATCGACGCCGGAGAGATAGTCCTCTCCATAACTGCTCAGGGCGATGCCGCTGTTCAGGCTGAAAAGCTGCTCCACATAGTCCTCCAGCAGCGTGTCGTTGTCGGACAGGGAGGATGTGTCAAGCTCAATCTGCTCCGTTTCTGTGCAAACTGTTTCCGCTTCCGCAGCGTCGTCATCTGCCGTTGCCGGGAGCGCGCACAGCAGGAATAGCGCCGCCGCCATCGTCAGCGCCGCCAAGGGCAGGGAAAATAATCGAAGTTTCATAGGGACCTGTTCCTTTCCTGGTTTTTAAATTTTATTTTGGGCAACGCCGCAGAATCGGCGCTGCATCGTCTTGCGGGATCATGTGACGCCGTCTGCTCCCGTCGCGTTCGCACTCTGGATGAGCGCCAGCTTTTCCGCACGGCTCATGCGTTTGATCGCCGCCTCGCGGCGCATGGCGGCGGATTTGTCCGCGCAAGGCTCGTACCAGATCAGTTCCACCGGCAGGTGGGAGCGGGTATATTTTCCGCCGTGTCCGGCGCTGTGCGCCCTGATGCGCTGTTCCAGATCGTTCGTCCAGCCGGTGTAAAGGCTCCCGTCACCGCAGCGGAGCATATAGGTATAGGCGCGGTTCATTCCTCCACCTCCATATCCCACAGACCCTGCGCGCGGCGGGAGAACGCCCCGTCAAAAAAGCGGCGCAGCGGTTCCATACGGCGCACGGTTGCCGCGATGCGATCCGCGAAGCTGTCATAGTCCGTCAGTTCGCAGTCGTCAAAGGAGGCTATCGCATACCACTCTTTGTATTTCAGATATTCTCCGGCGGGGTCGTCCGGGTCAAATCCGGCGGGAACGCGCTTGAGCTTTGTACCCTCGTCCTGGATGAGGGGATAGCCGCACTGTTCCAGCGCGTCGGAAAATTGGTCGAAGTTTTCGGAAATATAGGTGCGGACGCGCCGCAGCCATTTGCTGTCCGGACACCATGCGCCGGTGCCAAAGTGGGAGCGCTTCCCCGGCGCGATCATCAGGAAGTAGCCCACGGGATAGACGGAGCGGCGGCTTGCGGCAAGATAAGCCCGCCAGCTTGGGTTATACGGCGGCTGGTTGCGGTATATCCGCATATCGCGGGGAATGCGGTAGAGCAGGTCCTTTGCGTTGACAAAGAGCAGCGCCTCCGCCAGCTCCGGCGCGGCGTTCTCCGCAACGCGGTATTTCAGCAAATCCACCAGCTCGGTGAAATCGCGCCTGGCTGCCTCGTACATATCGTGGTTTTCGTGAAACCATGTGCGTTCGTTGTGCTGCTCCAGCAGTGCGCAGTAGCGGAGCATTTGTTCAAAATCCGTTCCGGCCGTTGTTCATCCCTCCTGTCCTTGTTTGATGGTATCTTAACACAAATCCTTTTATGGCGCAAGTGTTGAAATGAACGGCGCGACCGGGTTCGCGCCGACCTCCGTCGGTGTGGGCAGGGCTTCGTCGCCGCAGCGGCGAAACCTGCCCACGCGGCAAAACGCAGCCTGCTCCTGCACAGTGCGGTCAACCGGAACGGATAAAAATGCACCTGTATTCCCGGAAGCGCGCGGAGCAAAATAAATGCGCCCGCCTGGCCGCGTTGAGAGAAAAGCCTTGACAGGCGGAGGTTTGTTTGCTAAAATACGGAAAAACGCGATGTGCATTCGTCAGCGATGGCGAGCTGGGTAAAGACGGGGCGGAAGGAACACCGCCGCGACTTTTATCCGGCTCTTTTTCTGCGCTCTCCCGGCTGTCCACTGGGAGGATGAGGCGGCATTGCATCGAGCCGCGCTGACCGAATGGCGCGGTGCTGCCGGACGAACCTGCGCAACGCGCGAACCAGAGGGGAGATAATATGAATTTATTAACGGAACGCATCCGCCCCATGTACTTTCGTTACCTTGCCGCTGCATTTGGCAGCGCGCTGATTTCCTCCGTCTATGCGGCGGTGGATACGGCAATGGTCGGGCAGTACCAGGGACCGGACGGCGCGGCGGCGATGGCTGTGGTCGCGCCGCTTTGGAACATCGTTTACAGTCTGGGACTGCTGACCGGCATCGGCGGCTCCGTCCTGTTCGGGACGCTGCGCGGCCGGTCGGAGCGGAACCGCGGGCGCGCAAACGAATTTTTCACAGCTGCGGTAATCGGGACCGGGATACTGGCGCTGGTGATGTGGATCGCGGTGGCGTTCTTTGACCGGCAGCTTTTGCTTGCGTTTGGTTCCAACGAGGAGCTGATGCCGCTGGCGCGCAGCTATGTTTTTCCGCTGAAGTTTGTGATCCCGTCGTTCCTGTTCACGCAGCTTTTCAGCGCGTTCCTTCGCAACGACGGGAACCCGGAGCTGGCGACCAAGGCCGTGATGGTCAGCGGTGTGTTTAATATCGCCGGGGACTATTTCTGCGTGTTTGTGCTGGACATGGGCATCATGGGAGCCGGACTTGCGACCGGCGTGAGCAGCGTGCTCTCGCTGCTCGTGATGCTGACGCACTTCCGCTCCAAACGCTGCACCATCCATTTTGCAAAGCCGCGTGGACTTGCCCGGATGCTGAAGGACATCGCCGTGACCGGCTTTGCCACCTTCTTTACCGATGTGGCAATGGGGATCCTGACGATTTTGTTCAACCATCAGGTGCTGAAATATCTCGGTTCGGAGGCGCTGTCCATCTATGGCGTGATCATCAATGTGAGCACTTTTGTGCAGTGCTGTGCTTATAGCGTTGGGCAGGCATCCCAGCCGATCATTTCGGCCAACTTTGGCGCAGGGCGCGGCGGACGTATCCGGCAAGTGCTGAACTATGCATCTGTAACGGCGCTCCTGTTTGGCCTGTTTTGGGTCCTGCTGAGTCTGTTTGCACCGAATCTTTATGTTCGCATCTTCATGTCCCCGACGGAAAGCATTCTGGCGGCGGCTCCGGCGGTCATCCGCGTTTACGGCATCTCGTTCCTGCTGTTGCCGTTTAATATTTTTTCTACCTATTATTTTCAGGCGCTGATTCAGCCGAGGACGTCCTTTGTCGTTTCGGTCGCGCGCGGCGCAGTGCTCAGCGGCATTCTGATTTATCTGCTGCCCGCCCTGTTTGCGCCTGCGGCGCTCTGGTTTGCCATGCCGGTCACGGAGCTTGTCGTTGCGATTTATGCCGCCGTGCGGATGATGCAGTTTACCAACCGTCTGCCGGATATAACGGCCTGATTGGGAACGGCCATTCCCCGACAGGGGAGAGGGGAATACGTCGGCTTTTCCGGAAAAACCTGAATGGGACTCCGTACAAAAAGGCGAGGGACTTTTTCAAAAAGTCCCTCGCCAGATTTTTTTTGTGATGCCTTCTTGTGATACACCGCATCGGTCAGCAGGAGCGGGCGGCGGAAGATCGCCGCCCGCCGCATTTGTGTGGTGATTCCTTTTGTTTATTCGATGCCCTGCCTGCGCATGGAGGCCTCCACAAAGCCGCGGAACAGGGGATGCGGCTTGTTTGGGCGGCTCTTAAATTCCGGATGGAACTGCACGCCAACGAAAAACGGATGGTCGGGAAGCTCCACGGTTTCCACCAGATTGCCGTCCGGCGATGTGCCGCTGACGATAAGACCGGCTTCGGTCAGGGTGTCCCGGTAGTCGTTGTTGAACTCGTAGCGGTGACGGTGGCGTTCCCCGATTTCGTGTGCGCCATAGCAGCGCTCCATCACGGTGCCGGAGGCGATCACGCAGGGATAGCTGCCAAGCCGCAGGGTGCCGCCCTTGCTGGTATCGCCGCTCTGTCCGGGGAGAAAGTCAATGACCTTGTGCGGACACATCTCGTCAAACTCATAGGAGTTTGCGTCGGAGAGTCCGGCAACCGCACGGGCAAACTCGATGACGGCGACCTGCATCCCCAGACAGATGCCGAGATAGGGTACGCCGCAGCGCCGCGCGTAGCTGGCGGCGTGGATCATGCCCTCGATGCCGCGGTTGCCAAAGCCGCCGGGGACGATGATGCCGTCCATGCCTTCCAGCGCCTGCGCCACGGTTTCCTCCGTCAGCGTTTCGGAGTCGATCCAGTGTATCTCAACGTGCGCGCTGAGAGCATAGCCCGCGTGGTGCAGCGCCTCCGCAACGGAAAGATAGGCGTCGTGCAGACCGACATATTTGCCGACCAGCCCGATGTTCACCGTATATTTCCGGTTCTTGATGCGCTCCACCAGCGCCGTCCACTCTGTCAAATCGGGCGCCGGAACATCCAGTCCCAGCTCCCGGCAGACGACGGAGGAAAAATTGGACTTTTCCAGCATCAGCGGCGCTTCATAAAGATTCGGCAGCGTGATGTTTTCGATCACGCAGTCGGGCTTCACGTTGCAGAACATGGAGATTTTTTTGAATACGGCGCTCTCCAGCGGACGGTCACAGCGCAGGACGATCAGATCCGGATTGATGCCCATGCCCTGCAGTTCCTTGACGGAATGCTGCGTCGGCTTGGTCTTGTGCTCGTCGCTGCCGCTTAGAAACGGGACGAGCGTGACATGGATGAAAAGGCTGTTTTCCCGGCCAACCTCCAGCGAGATTTGCCGCACCGCCTCCAGAAACGGCTGGCTCTCGATGTCGCCGATGGTGCCTCCGATCTCTGTGATGATGATGTCCGCGTCCGTCTGTTTGCCGACGCGGTAGACAAAAGCCTTGATTTCGTTTGTGATGTGCGGGATGACCTGCACGGTGGAGCCAAGATATTCGCCCCGGCGCTCCTTGTTCAGCACGTTCCAATAGACCTTTCCGGTGGTCAGGTTGGAAAACTGGTTCAGGTCCTCGTCGATAAAGCGTTCATAGTGGCCGAGATCAAGGTCGGTTTCCGCGCCGTCCTCCGTCACATAAACCTCCCCATGCTGAAAGGGGCTCATCGTGCCGGGGTCTACGTTGATGTAGGGGTCGAGCTTTTGCGCCGCCACCTTCAGGCCGCGGGCCTTCAGCAGCCGACCGAGGGAGGACGCGGTGATGCCCTTGCCCAGACCGGAAACGACGCCGCCGGTCACAAAAATGTATTTTTTCACGCTGCCTATCTCCATTTTGCTTTGTTTCCGGCAACGCCGCACGAGCAGAGCTGCGGCGTTGCCCTGATTATGATTCAAGCTGCGGTGCCTGTTGCTTATTTTCCACTGTCGCCATAGTTGGCCAGCACGCGGGCGGAGGGGTCGTTTACGTCGCAACCCTCCCATTCGCGGTTCGGCATCCAGAAATCCCTGACCATACGCGCCTGACCGGGATAGTGCTTTTCAAAAATCTCCCGATAGAGCAGGCTTTCCTTTGTAAAGGGGCGGGCAAAGTCATATTGGCGGCAGCGCGCGGCGAACTCCGCGTCGGTATACCTGGTTTCCGCATAGTCCTTCAAATCGTCCACCATCGAGTGACCCACCGCATCGGAAAACGCCGCCTTCTGCCGCCAGAGAATATCGTCCGGCAGCAGCTTGTCGCGCTCAAAGGCGTGGCGCAGCAGATATTTGCCCATGTTGTAACGGTTCATTTTTTTCTCCGGGTTGATGGACATGACGTATTTGACAAAGTCCAGATCCCCGAATGGGACGCGCGCCTCCAGCGAATTGACGGAGATGCAGCGGTCAGCGCGCAGCACATCGTACATATAAAGCTCGTCTACGCGCTTCTTGGATTCCTGCTGGAACGCCTCCGCCGAAGGGGCGAAGTCCGTGTACTTGTAGCCAAACAGCTCGTCGCTGATCTCACCGGTCAGCAGCACACGGATGTCGGTCTGCTCATGGATGGCCTTGCAGCAGAGATACATCCCCATGCTGGCGCGGATGGTCGTGATGTCCCATGTGCCGAGCAGCGCGATGACATCGTCCAGGGAGGCAAGCACCTCCTCGCGGGTCATATAAACCTCCGTGTGCTCTGCACCGATGTAGTCCGCGACCTCGCGCGCGTACTTGAGGTCGATGGCATCCGTGTCCATGCCGATGGCAAAGGTGCGGATGGGCTTCCCCAGCAGGCGGGCGGAAACGGCGCAGACCAGGCTGCTGTCCAGTCCGCCGGAGAGCAGAAAGCCCAGCGGCGCGTCCGCGTCCAGCCGCTTGTCAATGCCGAGAATGAGCTTTTCCCGGATACCGGCGCAGAGCGTGTCCACATCGCCGTCGATATAGTCGTCCACGCTGGTCACGTCGGCGTAACGGGTGAACTTCCCGTCCGCATAATAGTGACCGGGCGGGAAGGGACGGATTTCCGCGCACAGTCCCACGAGATTCTTGGCCTCGCTTGCGAAAATGATGTTGCCCTCCGCATCGTAGCCATAAAACAGCGGACGGATACCGATGGGGTCCCGTGCGGCGATAAACGAGCGCTTTACGCTGTCGTAAATCACCATAACGAATTCTGCATCGAGCATGGAGAACATTTGCAGGCCGTATTTGCGGTAGAGCGGCAGGATGATTTCACAGTCGCTCCCGCTGCGGAAGGTATAGCCCTCGTCCTCCAGCTGTTTTTTCAGCGGGCGGAACAGATACAGCTCACCATTGCAGACGCACATATCATCGCCAAGATGGAAGGGCTGCATCCCATCCTCGTTCAGTCCCATAATGGCCAGTCGGTGAAAGCAAAGGCAGCCTTCACCCGCCGGTTCCACGCGGGACATATCCGGCCCGCGGGAGGTCGTGCGGTCAAAATAGACCCGCAGAGCCTCCTCAGGCATCGTCTGTTTTGTGAATCCCATGATTCCACACATAAAAAAGTCCTACCTCTCTGAATACGGGCTTGAAACGCGCCCGCAATGCGGGGAGGGCGTTTCCTCAGCCGTGGATTTTCTGTTCAAAGCGCGCTTTTTCGCCAACCGTTGGGGTCGGCGTTGGGTAACCGCCCCCGAAGCAGGCCGTGCAGAAGCCGCCGGGCGCAAGGTCGCGCGCCTGCTCCAGACTTAAATAACCGAGCGAATCCGCGCCGATGATCTCCGCGATTTCCGCGACACTGTGCTGGTTTGCGATCAGCTTGTCCGCGCTGTCGATGTCCGTGCCGTAATAGCAGGGCGCGACGAAGGGCGGCGCGCTGACGCGCATATGGATCTCCCTGGCTCCGGCGCGGCGGAGCTGGTCGATTGTGCGGCGGCAGGTCGTGCCGCGGACGATGGAATCGTCGATCAAAACGACGCGCTTTCCCTCCACAATGGGACGCACAGGGTTCAGCTTCATCTCCACGCCCTGATCCCGCAGGTCCTGCGTGGGGGCGATAAAGGTGCGCCCGATGTATTTGTTCTTGGTGAAGCCGATCGCATAGGGAATGCCGGAGGCACGGGAATAGCCAAGCGCCGCGTCCAGACCGGAGTCCGGCACGCCGACAACAACATCCGCGTCCACCGGATGCGACTGCGCAAGGAACGCACCGGCGCGCTGCCGTGTCAGACTGACGGATGCGCCGTCCACCACGGAGTCCGGACGGGAAAAATAGATATACTCAAATACGCAGAGCGATTTTGGCGCGATGCCGCAGTGGCTCCGGTCACTGCGGATGCCGCTTTGGTCTACGGTGATTACCTCGCCAGGCTCCACATCACGCAGGAATGTTGCGCCCACCGTGTCCAGTGCACAGGTTTCCGATGCAAAGACGATGGAACCGTCTGACCGCTTGCCCATGCAAAGGGGGCGGAAGCCGTGGGGGTCGCGTGTGGCGATGAGCTTGGTGGGGGAGGAGATCACAAGAGAATAAGCGCCCTCCAGCCTGTCCATCGCAGCGCAGACCGCCTGCTCAATGCTGCCGCAGTGCAGCCGCTCCTGCACGATGATGTAGGCGATGACCTCCGAATCCGTTGTGGTGTGGAAGATGGAGCCGCGCTCCTCCAGCGCGTTGCGCAGCTCGTAGGAATTGGTCAGGTTGCCGTTGTGCGCCAGCGCCATGCGTCCCTTGCGGTGGTTGATCAGCAGCGGCTGAATGTTGCGGTGCTGGTCTGCGCCTGTGGTGGCATAGCGCACATGACCCACGGCAATGCCGCCGTTGCCCAGCGCAGCCAGCTCGTCCTGCCGGATCGCCTCGCTCACCAGTCCCACGCCACGGCAGGCGGAGAACACGCCGTCGTCATTGACGACGATACCGGCGCTCTCCTGTCCGCGGTGCTGCAGCGCATAAAGACCGTAATAAACCAGCGAAGCCAAATCCGAAACGGTGGGGGAGTAAACCCCGAAAACACCACATTCTTCATGGATGTGGTGTTCTCTGTTATTCAGGCCGTTATGCTTCATCCTGGGAGAGCAGTCTGTCCATAACTTCGGCATATGCATCCTCCACGCCGCCAAGGTCCTGGCGGAAACGGTCTTTGTCCAGTTTTTTGCCGGTCACGCTGTCCCAAAGGCGGCAGGTGTCCGGGCTGATTTCATCGGCCAGGATGATCTCACCGTCGTCCAGCCGTCCAAACTCCAGCTTGAAGTCCACGAGCGTGATGCCGCAGCTCCGCCAGAAGTCCGAAAGGACCTCGTTCACCTTCAGGGCGAAGGAACGGATTTTGTCCATCTCTGCACGGGTGCAGAGCTTCATGGCCAGCGCGTGATCCGGCGCCATCAGCGGATCGCCCAGCGCATCATTCTTGTAGGAGAACTCCTCCGTGGGTTCGTCAAACACCGTACCCTCCGTCACGCCGTAGCGCTTTGAAAAGGAGCCGGCGGCGATGTTGCGCACGATGACCTCCAGCGGTACGATGGAAACCCGCTTTACCAGCGTTTCCCGTTCGCTCAGCTCCCGCACATAATGCGTGGGGATGCCCTGCTGCGACAAACGCTGCATCAGACGGTTGCTCATCTGGTTGTTGATGACACCCTTGCCGCGGATGGTGCCGCGCTTTTCGCCGTTGAATGCGGTCGCGTCGTCCTTGTATTCCACGATGAGCAGCGTCGGGTCGTCTGTTTCAAAGACCTTTTTGGCCTTTCCTTCATAGAGCTGCTGCAGTTTTTCCATATTTTATTCTTTTCCTTTCGCACATATGAACTGTTTGTGTTGGGCGGTTCCTTCTTTGCGCGGCGGGGCTCCCTCGGACCACAGCGTATGAGCTGCGGCACATGAACGCCCGGGACGGATGAACCCTGCAAATGATACAGAGTCCGCCCGTTTCCGTTGTTTCACGCAGCGCTGCCTGTCGGCTGTGGCGCCTTGTTCCCGCGCGCTTGAATGCCAAACAGTATTATGCGTTCAATCGGCGCGATTGTCAATCCAAAAATGCATGGAATTTTTAGAATTTTGTCTGGGAACCTCCGACAAATGCGGCAAAAGGGGGCTGCCGAAGGGACGGAGGTTCTCATGCGTTTAATCCAAGTCCTGCAGAGCGTCGTGGCCTTCCTCGCCGGTACGAACCTTTACCACGTTCTCCACGTCGTAGACGAAAATTTTGCCGTCGCCGATGTGTCCGGTGTAGAGCGCCTTCTTTGCGGTTTCGATCACGTCACGCAGCGGAATGGCGCTGATGACGATGTCCACCTGCACCTTCGGCAGCAGATTGGTTTCCAGCGGAACGCCGCGGTAAAGCTCCGTGTGACCCTTCTGCTCGCCGTAGCCCATGACGTGCGATACCGTCATGCCGCTGATGCCAAGCTGGTTGAGCGCTTCCTTCAGATGATACAGGCGCTCCTCCTTGCAGATGATCTCCACTTTGGTGAACTTGTGTCCCTGTGCGTCGGTTTCCGTGTCGAACGCGGGGACCTTCTTGACGGGAACCGCCTCCGCAGGCGGGGTCGTGCCGCGGACGACCACAACGTCCTCGCTGACGGTGCCGCCATACTTGCTGTACTGGGAAACGGAGAAGTCTGCATAAGCGCTGGGCAAGCCGTGCTCACTGATATCCAGACCGGAAATTTCGTCCTCCGGCGCGGCGCGCAGACCGTTGGTCTTTGCAATGATTTTGAATGTGATGTAAAGCAGGACGGTGGTGTAAATGCCGACCGAAACAACGCCAAGACACTGCAGACCGAGCTGGGAGACGCTGCCGGTGTAGAACAGTCCGCTCAGTCCGGCGGGCGCGTCGGGGTTGGCCAGCAGACCGACCGCCACGGTACCCCAGATGCCGTTTGCCATATGGACACCGACTGCGCCGACAGGGTCGTCGATGTGTGCCTTCAGGTCAAGGAACTCGACAAAGATGACAACCAGCAGTCCGGAAACAATGCCAACGACGCCTGCGCCAATCGCATCCAGCGCGTCGCAGCCTGCGGTGATGCCGACCAGTCCGGCCAGCGAAGCGTTCAGGCACATGGAAACATCAGGCTTGCCGTTCTTGATCCATGTGAAAATCATCGTTGTGCAGGTGGCCACGGCGGGCGCGATGGTGGTGGTCATAAAGATGGAGGACAGCTCCGAGGGGGTCGTGGCGGCCGCGCCGTTGAAGCCATACCAGCCGAGCCAGAGGATGAACACGCCCAGCGCCGCGATGGGAAGGTTGTGTCCGGGAATCGCGTTGACCTTTGTCACCTTGCCGCTCTTGTCGCGCTGATATTTGCCGATACGGGGACCAAGGATGGCCGCGCCGACCAGACCCGCGATGCCGCCGACCATGTGGATGGCGCAGGAACCGGCATAATCATGGAAACCGATCTGGGAGAGCCAGCCGCCGCCCCAAATCCAGTGCGCCTCGATGGGATAGACGATCATCGAGATCACGGCGGAATAGATGCAGTAAGCGGAGAACTTGGTGCGCTCTGCCATGGCGCCGGAAACGATGGTCGCGGTCGTCGCGCAGAACACGAGGTTAAAGACGAATGTGGATGCGCCGGTGAAATCACCGCTTTCGGGGCTGGCGATGAATTCCTTGAAATGTGTGAACATATCCATGTTCGGCACACCGATCAGGCCAAAGAGCGCATCCTCGCCCATCATCAGGGTGTAGCCCAGCAGGGAGAACACCACTGTGCCGATGCAAAAGTCCATCAGGTTCTTCATCAGGATGTTTCCAGCGTTTTTCGCTCTGGTAAAGCCGCATTCGCACATGGCGAAGCCCGCCTGCATCCAAAAGACCAGCGCAGCGCCGATCAAAAACCAAAATTCTACTGTCATGAGATAACTCCTCCTTCTTCAATGTCCATATGTGGGTTGTGTTGACTGGTGCGCGCCCTTTCTCGTTTTTATGGGCAGCGCGCATGGTTTATGCTTATGCCGCTTTGGGTACGGAGATGCGTTCTCAGCGCACGCCAAAGAGCAGGTCGCCGTAGGTCGGGAAGGGCCAGTAGCTGGCAGCCGTGCGGGTTTCCGCCTCGTCGCAGGGAGCACGCAGCTCGGCCATCTTGGGAATCACCTCGTCCGCGATGAAGTGACCGCGCTCCGTGCAGTCGTCCATCGTGTCGGACTTGAGGATGACCTTTTCCAGCGCTTCGATGCCGGCGTCGATCGCGTCGATCAGCGAGGAGAGCAGACGCACCTGCTTTGTTTCACAGGCGCAGGCCAGAGACGGGTCGGCCGCTTTCTTTGTTGCGATGGAGGACGCCAAATCGGTGCAATAGGCCTCCACTGCGGGCAAAATTTCCTTGCGCGCCATGTCTACCATCGTCATCGCTTCGATGTGTACGATCTTGCAGTAGGTGTTCATTTGGATCTCATAGCGGGAGTGCAGCTCGTTATCGGAGAAAACGCCAAGTCCCACCAGCATATCGCGGTTCTGGTGGTCAAGCAGCTTGGCCTGCGCCTCCGGCGTGGTGCGCAGATTCAGCAGACCGCGCTCCTCCGTGGCTTCACGGATCCACTCGTCGTCGTAGCCGTTGCCGTTGAAGATGATGCGCTTGTGCCTGGTGATGGTCTCGCGGATCAGCGCGTGCAGCACACTGTCAAAGTCGTCCGCGGCCTCCAGCTTGTCAGCCATTTGCCGAAGCGTATCGGCTACGGCAGTATTCAGCATCATGTTCGCGCAGGCGATGGAGTTGCTGGAGCCGACCATGCGGAACTCGAACTTGTTGCCGGTGAACGCAAACGGGGAGGTGCGGTTGCGGTCCGTCGTGTCGCGCGCGAAAAGCGGCAGCGTGTCCACGCCGAGCTTGATTTTCTCTTTCACCACGCCCTCGTAAGGGGTATCTGTTTCGATCGCGTTCAAAATCGCGGTCAGCTCGTCGCCCAAAAAGACGGAGATAACGGCGGGCGGCGCTTCGTTCGCGCCCAGACGGTGGTCGTTTCCGGCTGTTGCAACGGAAAGACGGAGCAGACCCTGGTGTTCGTCCACCGCCTGGATGACGGCGACGAGGAACAGAAGGAACTGCACGTTCTCAAACGGGGTTTCGCCCGGAGAGAGCAGGTTGACGCCGGTATCCGTCGAGATGGACCAGTTGTTGTGCTTGCCGCTGCCGTTGACTCCGGCAAAGGGCTTTTCGTGCAGCAGACAGACCAGCCCGTGCCGGTCAGCGACCTTGCGCATGATTTCCATGGTGATTTGGTTCTGGTCGGTCGCAATGTTGGTGCTGGTGTAGATGGGAGCCAGCTCATGCTGCGCGGGTGCGACCTCGTTGTGCTCTGTCTTGGCCAGAATGCCGAGCTTCCACAGCTCCTCATTGAGGTCGTTCATAAAGGCCGCAACACGGGGCTTGATGGAGCCGAAGTAATGGTCGTCCAGCTCCTGCCCCTTCGGGGGCTTTGCGCCAAACAGCGTGCGTCCGGTGTAAATGAGGTCGTGCCGTTTGTCGTACATCTCGCGGTCAATCAGGAAGTATTCCTGTTCCGAACCGACGGAGGTGGTGACGCGCTTCACATCGGTCTTGCCGAAGAGCTTCAGGATCCGCAGCGCCTGGGTATTCAGCACCTCCATACTGCGCAGCAGCGGAGTCTTTTTGTCCAGCGCATCGCCGTTATAGGAGCAGAACGCAGTGGGGATGCAGAGCGTTTTTTCTTTGATAAAGGCGTAGCTGGTCGGGTCCCATGCGGTGTAGCCTCTGGCCTCAAAGGTGGCGCGCAGGCCGCCGGAAGGGAAGGAGGAAGCGTCCGGCTCCCCCTTGATCAGCTCCTTGCCGGAAAACTCCATCAGCACTCTGCCGTTTGCAGAGGGGGAGATGAAGCTGTCGTGTTTCTCTGCGGTGATGCCGGTGAGCGGCTGGAACCAGTGAGTGAAGTGCGTCGCGCCGTTTTCCACTGCCCAGTCGCACATCGCCGCCGCCACGGCGTTGGCCACGGAGAGGTCCAGCTTCGCGCCGCGCTCGATCGTTTCACGCAGGGAATCGTACACCTCGCTGGAAAGCCGCGCTTTCATGGTGCGGTCGTCAAAGACCTTGCTTCCGAAATACTCAGGTACGCTTTGCATAAATGTTCTCGTCCTTTCTGAAATTGAATAAATGAAGTAGACAAAACCATAAAGATTAAATGGAAGGAAATAAAAAAGAGAGACGCCGATGTTCGGAAGGAATGGTTCCTCCGAGACATCAGCGTCTCTCGATGGACACCACTATACACCTTCCTTCGCCGGAAGTCAACTGTGAAAATCGCAAAAATGATACAGAATTTGGAGGCGATTTTCTGCAAAATTCGCGGTTGACGCGGGAAAGACCTTTATTGTATACTGTATGCAAGAACAAAGGCGTTCTGCACAGGGAAGGGTTATACCCTTTCATGCAGGAGCGCCTTTGCTTTTTTGTATGTAAGTATACTGAGAAGTTGAGGAGTTGATCGTATGTTACAAAAGGAAGGACAGGTGCGGATTCCCTCCGGCTGCGCCATCTCCGCCGTGATCTCCACGGACGGGACGCGCATGACGGGAGAGAAGATCGTTGAAAGCATGAAACCCATGCATGAGCGATCCAACGGGCTTGGCGGCGGCTTTGCAGGCTATGGCATTTATCCGGAATATAAGGACTTTTTTGCGCTGCATATTTTTTATGACGACGATGCCTGCCGCACGGACTGCGAAACCTATCTGCGCAGCAAGCTGGAAATCGTGCGGGAGGAGAACATTCCAACGCGCAAGATCCCACAGATTACGGATGAACCGCAGATATGGCGTTACTTCGTCACCCCGCGGCACACACTATTAAATAGTATGCAGCTTGATGAGAATGAGTTCATCGCACGAATCGTGATGCACGTCAACACCCTCTGCGACGGATGTCATGTGTTCTCCAGCGGCAAAAACATGGGTGTGTTCAAGGCGGTCGGATTCCCGGAGGATGTCGGCGTATTTTACCGCCTGGAGGAATACGGCGCTTATGCATGGACGGCGCACGGCCGTTATCCTACCAATACTCCCGGCTGGTGGGGCGGCGCGCACCCCTTTGCGCTGCTGGATCGCACGGTGGTACACAACGGAGAAATTTCATCTTATGACGCGAACCGGCGCTTCATCGAGATGTTTGGCTACAAATGTACGCTGATGACGGATACAGAGGTCATTACCTATATCATGGACTTCCTGCTGCGCAAGCAGGAGCTGACGCTGGAGGAGGCTGCCAGCGTGATCGCCGCGCCGTTCTGGTCCACGATAGACCGCAAGGACGAAGCGGAGCGGAAGAAGCTGCAATATCTTCGCACCGTTTATCCCAGCCTGCTGGTGACGGGGCCGTTTTCCATCATCGTCGGCTTTGAGGGCGGCCTGATGGCGCTGAATGATCGGCTGAAGCTGCGCAGCATGGTGGTCGGAGAAAAAGGCGACCGCGTTTTTATCGCCAGTGAGGAAGCCGCGATCCGCGCGATGGAGCCGGATGCGGAAAATATCTGGGCGCCCGCCGGCGGCGAGCCGGTGATTGTCCGGGTGAAGGAGGGAGCATACTGATGGGCATCCGTTATTTAACACCGGAATTTGAGGTCGTGCGCAACGATGCGCGGTGTATCCGCTGTCAGGCCTGCGCGCGGCAATGCGCCAATGAGGTGCATCGCTACGATGCGGATTTGGATATGATGCTCAGCGACGAGATGCAATGCGTCAACTGCCAGCGCTGTGTTTCGCTGTGTCCGACAAACGCACTGAAAATCGTGCATTCCGACTGCCGCCTGCGTGAGAACGCAAACTGGGACAACGCGCACATCCGCGAGGTTTATAAGCAGGCGGACAGCGGCGGAATGCTGCTCTCCTCCATGGGAAACCCGGAGCCTTATCCGGTCTACTGGGATCGTCTGCTCATCAACGCCTCGCAGGTGACGAACCCATCCATCGACCCGCTGCGCGAGCCGATGGAAACGCGGGTATTTCTGGGCAAAAAGCCCTCCCGCATCAGGCGCGGGGAAAACGGCGAGCTGGATACCACGCTGACCCCGCAGCTTGAGCTGAGTATGCCCGTGATGTTCTCTGCCATGAGCTATGGCTCCATCAGTTATAACGCGCATGAATCTCTGGCGCGCGCGGCAACGGAGCTTGGTCTTTATTACAACACCGGCGAGGGCGGGCTCCACGAGGACTTTTATCAATATGGCCCGCATACCATCGTGCAGGTGGCCTCCGGACGTTTTGGCGTGCATGAGGGCTATTTGCAGGCGGGCGCGGCCATCGAAATCAAAATCGGGCAGGGCGCAAAGCCGGGCATCGGCGGCCATCTGCCGGGCATTAAGGTCGGCGCGGATATTTCGCGCACCCGCATGATTCCGGAGGGATCGGACGCCATTTCCCCCGCGCCGCACCACGATATTTACTCCATTGAGGACCTGCGCCAGCTGGTCTGCTCGCTCAAGGAAGCGACGGCCTACACCAAACCGGTCATCGTCAAGGTCGCGGCGGTACATAACATCGCGGCCATCGCAAGCGGCATCGCCCGCTCCGGCGCGGACATCATCGCGATCGACGGCTTCCACGGCGGCACCGGCGCCGCGCCGACCCGCATCCGTGACAGCGTCGGTATTCCGATCGAGCTTGCGCTGGCTGCGGTGGATCAGCGGCTGCGTGACGAGGGCATCCGCAACAATGTTTCGCTGGTGGTGGGCGGCAGCATCCGCTCCTCTGCCGACGTGGTCAAGGCCGTTGCGCTTGGCGCAGACGCCTGTTATGTTGCAACTGCGGCGCTGCTTGCGCTCGGCTGCCATCTCTGCCGCACCTGCCAGACCGGCAAATGCAACTGGGGCATTGCGACCCAGCGCCCGGAGCTGGTGAAACGGCTGAACCCGGATGTCGGCTCTAGGCGGTTGGTCAATCTGATGACCGCATGGAACCATGAAATCAAGGAAATCCTCGGCGGTATGGGCATCAATTCCATCGAGGCGCTGCGGGGCAACCGGTTGATGCTCCGGGGCATCGGACTAAACGGAAAGGAGCTGGAGATCCTCGGCGTCTCCCATGCAGGCGAATGAAACGTGTATATGTAAATGAAAAATGGTGTCTCGGCTGCCATCTCTGCGAATATAACTGCGCGTTCGCAAATTCCGGCGAACGCGATATGGTCAAGGCGCTGAAGGGCCGTACCATCTATCCCCGCGTCCACATTGAGGAGGACGATCAAATCAGCTATGCGGTGTCCTGCCGCCATTGCACGGACCCGCTCTGCGTCAAGGGCTGCATTGCCGGGGCGCTCTCGGTGAAGGACGGGACGGTGTGCATCGACCACAATAAATGTGTCGGCTGCTTCACCTGCATCCTGCTCTGCCCCTATGGAGCGGTCAGCCCCGGCCCGGACGGGCTGGCGCTGAAATGCGAGCTTTGTCTGGAAAACGCCTGCGGCGCGCCGGCCTGCGCTGCAGGATGTCCGAATCAGGCCATCGTCTATGAGGAGAGGTGAGGCGGAATGAAGCATTATGTCATCATCGGCGGAAGCATCGCGGGCATGAACTGCATCGAAGGCATCCGCAGCGTGGATCCGGACGGGCCGATTACCCTGATTTCTGCCGAGCCGGACTCCAACTACTGCCGTCCGCTGATCTCCTATTATCTGGAGGGCAAGACCGACCGCGAACGGATGCGCTACCGCGCGCCGGACTTCTTTGCGGCCAATGGCTGCGAGGTGCGCAGCGGCGTCCGTGCGGAAAAGCTGCTCCCGGACAAAAAGCAGGTGCAGCTCTCGGACGGCGGAGTTGTGGACTATGACGCGCTCTGCGTTGCAACCGGTTCCTCGCCGTTTGTTCCCCGATTTGAGGGATTGGAAACGGTGGACGAAACAAAGCGGTTCTTTTTCACACAGCTCACCGACGCGCTCTCATTGGAGCAGGCGGTGGACAGCACCACGCGGGTGCTGGTCATCGGCGCCGGGTTCATCGGCCTGAAGTGCGCCGAAGGACTGACGGGACGTGTCGCGGAGATCACGGTCTGCGATTTGGCGGACCGCGCCATGTCCAGCATTCTGGATGCGGACAGCGCCCCGATCCTGGAACGGCGGCTGCGGGCAAACGGACTGAACCTGCTGCTGGGCGACAGCGCCGTGCGCTTTGACGGCTGCACTGCCCTGATGAAAAGCGGAAAGACACTGGAGTTTGATATTCTGGTGCTGGCCATCGGTACCCGCCCGAATACGGCGCTGCTTGCGGAAGCCGGCGCTGCGGTCGGGCGCGGCGTTCAAATCAATGACCGCATGGAAACCTCGCTGCCGGATGTTTGGGCTGCCGGAGACTGTGTAGAGAGCGTGGATGTGACCACCGGGGAGGCGGGGCTGCTCGCCATTTTGCCGAACGCCTCCCTGCAGGGGCGCTGCGCAGGCGTGAATATGGCTGGCGGAGAAGCGGTGTTTGACAAAGGCATCCGCATGAATTCTATCGGCTTTTACGGAATGCACATTATGACAGCGGGAAACTATTTTACCGGAGAGGACGGCGGCGCGGCTTATGCCGACATCACGGAAACGCGCTGCAAAAAGCTCTTTACCAGGGACGGTTATCTGACCGGGTTCATTCTCGTGGACGACATCAGCCACGCCGGAATTTACACCGCGCTCATTCGGGAGCGCACCCCGTTGGAGCAAATCGACTTTGACGCTGTGAAAAAGCAGCCGTCCCTGTTGCCGTTTGGCAAAACTTATTGCGCACAAAAGCTGGGAGGTGTGGTATAATGTCCGAAAGCAAAACGCAGACGCTGACCATTGATGTGTCCAATATGAACTATGTCGAACTGAACGAGATGGTGCGCCGCAGCGAAGGCGATGTGGAGCTGACCGGCTGTCTTGGACAGCGCTTTATCGCCGCAGGCATGGGCGCGCGCAATGTCCGCATCACCGGCGTACCCGGCAATGCGCTGGGCGCTTATCTGAACGGCGCGCGCATCGAGGTCTGCGGCAACGCGCAGGATGCGGTGGGCGACACGATGAACGCGGGGACCATCATCGTGCGCGGCGGCATCGGCGATACGGCGGGCTACGCCATGCGCGGCGGCAAGATTTATGTGGAGGGCAACGCGGGCTACCGTGCGGGCATCCATATGAAGGCGTATCAGGACAAGCTGCCGGTCATGGTCATCGGCGGCTGTGCCGGGAGCTTTCTCGGCGAATATCAGGCCGGCGGCATCATCATCGTGCTGGGGCGCGGCGCGGGCGTCAACGGCAAACCTATCGTCAGCAATTTCCCCGGCACCGGAATGCATGGCGGAAAACTGTTCCTGCGCTCAGACTGCGCGGACATTCTGTTCCCAAAGCAGGTGACCGCCCGTCCCGCTACGCCGGATGATTTGCAGGAGATCGTACCATATTTGGAAGAATTTTGCGGGATATTCGGCTGGGCGCTGCCGGAGTTGATGGAAGGGCCGTTTACCCTTGTCACGCCGGACAGCAGCAATCCTTATCAGCAGATGTACGTTCCAAACTGATGCTGCGCCGGAATATCAGGCGTCGGAATACCATAAATCTGTCAGGAGGGAAACTATGAAATACACGCCGGAAGAAGTGATGCAGTTCATCAGGGAGGAGGACGTCAAGTTCATCCGGATGGCATTCTGCGACGTTTATGGTCGACAGCACAATGTGGCGGTCATGGCTGACGAGCTGCAGCGTGCCTTTGCACACGGCGTTGCTGTGGACGCCTCGTCCATCGAGGGATTTGGCGGCGATGTGCGCTCTAACCTGCTGCTGTATCCGGACGGATCCACGCTGATTCAGCTTCCGTGGCGGCCGCAGCATGGGCGCGTGGCGCATATGTTCTGCAACATCCGCTGCCCGGATGGCACACCCTTTGCGGGCGACACCCGGCGGGTGCTGCAGGATGCGGTCGCAGCAGCGGACGCAGCGGGGTATAGCTTTTCCTTCAGCGCGGAGATGGAGTTCTATCTTTTCAAGTTGAACGAGAACGGCGCGCGTACGATGGAACCCTATGACGAGGCGGGTTACATGGACATCGCACCGGAGGACAAGGGAGAGAACGTGCGCCGCGAGATTTGCCTGACGTTGGAAGAGATGGGCATTTGCCCGGAAAGCTCCCACCACGAGAGCGGGCCGGGTCAGAACGAGATAGACTTTCGCTATTCCGACCCGCTTCACGCGGCGGACAATGCGGTGACATTTCATGCAGTGGTCAGGACCATCGCGGCACGCAACGGGCTGTGGGCGGACTTTTCCCCGCGCCCGCTGCCGCAGGCGCCCGGAAACGGAATGCACATCAATTTTTCCGTGCAGGGCGGCTCCGGCGGCGACCCGATGCCGTCTGTCATCGCGGGCATACTGGAGCAGATCGGCGGCATGACGTTGTTCCTGAATCCGCGGCCGGAGTCCTATGACCGTCTTGGGCGGGACAAAGCGCCTGCTTATGTTTCGTGGGCGCGGGAGAACCGTTCCCAGCTGATCCGCATTCCCGTTCAAAGGGGAGCGGATTACCGCGCAGAGCTGCGTTCTCCGGATTCGCTGGCGAATCCCTATCTGGCGTATGCGCTGCTGATTTATGCCGGTCTGGACGGGATACAGCGCGGACTGAAACCGCCGGAGAGCATGGAGTGCAATCTCTTTACCGCCCTGCCGGAGCAGCTTGCCGGGCTGCAGCGGCTTCCTGCCTCGCTGGAGGAAGCGGTTGCCGCCGCTTCGGAGAGTGCCTTTATCCGGAAAAGCCTTCCACCGGAGATCGTCAGCGCCTACTGCGGCGGTCAGGCTGCGGAAAGATGACTGCCCCGCGCAGTTCGCAAAAGGAAAAAGTGAGAGGGGTGGAACATGGTTTTTCGGGAGAGTACTTACAGTGTCCTGCTCGTTTCCGCGTCTGCCAAATTCAACGAGGCCATGATGCCGCTGCTCCCTGTGAACGAGTTCTGGCCGGTGACGGTGGCGAAAAGCGTCAGCGAGGCCGGGCGGCGGCTGCTGGAGGCCGACTTTGATCTTGTCGTGATCAACGCGCCGCTGCCGGATGATTTTGGAATGCAGCTTGCGATGGATACCTGTGCCAGCAGCGAAGCGGGCGTGCTGCTGCTGGTGAAAAGCGAGGTCTATGACGAGGTCTATTTCAAGGTCGTGACCTGCGGCGTGGTGACGCTTTCCAAGCCAACCAACGAGCGGATGATCGCGCAGAACCTGCGCGTGCTCTGCGCCACGCGGGAGCGCCTGCGCCGCGTAGAGGAAAAGCAGGTCAGCGTGGAGGAAAAGATCGAGGAGATCCGCCTGATGAACCGGGCAAAATGGCTTTTGATCGAGCGTCTGCGTATGAGCGAGGAGGCGGCGCACAATTACATTATCCGGCAGTCGATGGATATGCGCATTTCCAAGCGCGAGGCTGCGGAGAATGTGATTCGGACATATCAGTGAACCGGGGCATTGTTCAGTCTGTGCTTATATGGGTATGCGGCGGAAGCGCTGCATACCCGTTTTTGTCAGGACTGAAAAACCTTGAAATTTTTATTATTTTATGTATAAGAAAGAGGCGGCAGGAGAGAACATTTTGCCGCTTTCCGAACTGGTTCAATTTATGAAAATGAAGAATCGCATCAGCATACGATGTGGGAAAAGGGGGAGAGAATATGAAAATCATTGATTTGCATTGCGATACGATCATGCGCTTTTACGCGGGCGCGCATCTGGCGGAGCTGACCGATGGACATATCGGCCTGTCGCGGCTGCGGGCCGGGGAATGTATGGCGCAGTGCTTTGCGATTTTTGTACCCACCGGCGCGGCTGCGGAACGGCATGGCGTTTCGGAAACGCCTGAGGAATATTTTCAGACGGCTTATGCCGCATTCCAGCGGGAGCTTGCGCGCTGTGCTGACAGCATCCGCCTGTCCCGCAGCGCGGCGGAGATCCTTGCAAATGATGCAGCCGGTTACATGAGCGCCGTTCTGACCGCGGAGGACGGCGTGACATTGGCGGGACGGCTGGAAAATCTGGATGATTACTATGAAAAGGGCGTTCGCATGGTCGCGCTGACGTGGAACTATGAAAATTCTCTGGGTTATCCGCAGAGCAGAGACGCCGCGCAGAACCGCTTGGGGCTAAAACCGTTCGGCATCGCCGCCGTGGAGCGGATGAACGAGCTGGGCATCGCTGTGGATGTATCCCATCTTTCGGAGGGCGGCTTCTGGGATGTGGCGCGCGTCAGCCGCAAGCCTTTTGTCGCTTCGCATTCCTGCTGCCGCCATTATCGGGACATTGCGCGCAATTTGAGCGACGCGCAGCTGCGCGCCGTGGCGGAGAGCGGCGGCGTGGTCGGCGTCAATTTTGCCGCCGACTTCCTGCATGACGCGGCAGGGGATCCGTTCACCTCCTGCGAATGGGTCGTGAAGCATTTGCGGCACATGGCGGATGTGGGCGGAATGGAGCTGCCGGCTCTGGGGTCGGATTATGATGGCATCCGCAGCCGCATGGAATGGAAGGACTGCGGCGGCGCGCAGATGCTGGCGGAGGCCATCGTCCGGGAGTTTGGCGCATCCGACGCGGAAAAAATCTGCTCCGGCAATGCGCTGCGCGCGCTGCGGGACATCATCGGGTAGGCTGATTGTAATAAAATGAAACCAGGCGCCGCCGCAGAGCCTTGAAAAACCGGCTCTGCGGCGGCGCGGATTCGTTCAAATTCAAAAGGAGGTAACGCTGATTCCGTTTGGAAAACAGGTCTGTCTGTCCCGCGCATGGCGGAACATCGCGTCAAGACTGCGCGTTGAACCTTGACATGGTTTTGTCTGCGCCTTCCGAGATATAGGACTTTACCGCGTCCCACGCGCGTGCGGCGGCGGCTGTAACGGCGTCCAAATCTGCGCCGCGGAGCGTGCCAAGCACCCATTCCGCCATGTCGTAGTCCGGATGGGGCGGTGCGCCAACGCCGATGCGGACACGGGGAAATCCCTCCGTGCCAAGCCGGGCGATGATGCTTTTCAGTCCGTTGTGACCGCCGGCGGAGCCTTTTGTGCGGATACGCAGCCTGCCCGGCGGCAGAGCCACATCGTCCGAAACGACGATTACCCGCTCCGGCGAGAGGCTTTTGTAAAAATGCATGGCCTCCGCCACCGCGTCCCCGCTGAGGTTCATAAAGGTCTGCGGCTTCAACAGCAACACACTTTCACCGGCAAGGGAAACCTGCGCAGTCAGCGCGCGGAATCTGGCGCGCAGGATGCGTGCGCCGCAGTCCCGTTCGCACTGTTCCGCTGCGAGAAAGCCCGCGTTGTGGCGTGTGTTGACATATTCTGCGCCGGGATTGCCCAGAAAAACCACCAGCCACGACGGCGCTCCGGTTTTTTGAAACAGGTTTTGCATCATGTCATGCAGGATGAGAGCCGCATTATTCAAAGAGTGTGGAGATGGAAACCTCCTCATAGATGCGCTCGATCGCCTCTGCAAATACGGGCGCTACAGAGAGGTACTTGATTTTGTCGCAGGCGGGCTGGTCGGCGGGGAAGGGGATGGTGTCCAGCAGCGTCAGCTCGCGGATGGGGCTGGCCGCCAGCCGCTCCAGCGCGTTGCCGGAGAGAACGCCGTGACTGGCGCAGGCATAAATTTCCCGTGCGCCGCCAAGCTCGATGAGTGCAGACGCCGCGTTGCAGAGGGAACCCGCGGTATCCACCATGTCGTCAAGCAGGATGACGGTCTTTCCGCGCACATCGCCGATGATGTTCATGACCTCGCTCTGGTTGGCGACCTCACGGCGCTTATCCACGATGGCCATGTTCATTTCCAGCTTGTGGGCAAAGCTGCGGACACGCCCCACGCTGCCAACATCCGGCGAAACCACCATCACGTCCGGGTTGCCCTTGCCAAAGCGATCCACAAAGTGATTCGCAAACAGGTGCGCGCCGCGGAGGTCGTCCACGGGAATATCAAAGAAGCCCTGTATCTGGTTCGCGTGCAGATCCAGTGTCAGCACACGGTCTGCGCCGGCTCTGGTGATCAGGTTGGCCACCAGCTTGGCGGAGATGGGGTCGCGGCTCTTGGTTTTGCGATCCTGCCGTGCGTAGCCGAAGTAGGGGATCACGGCGGTGATCCGTCCGGCGCTGGCGCGCTTCATTGCGTCGATCATCACCAGAAGCTCCATCATGTTGTCGTTCACCGGCTTGCAGGTGGACTGGACGATGAATACGTCCGCGCCGCGGACGGGCTCATGGACAGAAACGGAGCATTCGCCGTCTGCAAAGCGCTTTGCGACGGAGTCGCCGAGCTTTTTGCCAAGACTCTGGCAAATGCCGACGGCAAGCGCGGGATTGGAATTGCCGGCAAAGACTTTCAGCTCTTTCCCGTGTGAAATCATGTTGCGTTGACCTCTCTTTTTCTTTTTATGGATTATAAGGTGGACCTGTCGTCAGAACATTATAGCAGGTGGAAAGGAAAAAGGGAAGAGCGTGACGAAAATTTTTGAAAATTTTTTCGCCGCGCTCTGTGCCCCCGTTTTATGGCAGTACCCGAACGTGCAGCGTCAGAACGGTTTCGGTATTGCCGGAATCCTCGGAGAAGCAAATTTCCACATCGCTCTCGCCGATGTTCAGACCGGTAATGTAAAGCCAGACGGACTGTTTGGTTTCATAGCTTCCCCACAGGCAACTGACCACCTCTCTGTCCTCCACGGCATACTGTACGACAGGTTGACCCGGATAGTTGCTTTCCACGAGAACGGCGATTTCGTCACCGATATGAATGGTGAAGTCCGTTTCCTCCGCTTGCAGGGTCGCGGTGGCCTTTGCCGCCATGTTTTCGTCATAGATTTCGGTCAAAGGCGTACCCTCTGCCTGAAGGTCAACGCCGTCGATGCAGTCGATCGGCACGGCAAGGTTCACATTCTGACCGTTGGCGTAGCTGGCAAAGAGAATGCCGACCACCTCGCCATAGGCGTTGACGACCGCGCCGCCGCTGCTGCCGGAGGAGGCGGGCGCGGTGATTTGGATGCAGGGATAGGCGGGGTCATCCACCACGCGGCTGCGGTTGGAAACCAGACCGCTGGAGATGGAGTCGATCAGACCAAGCGGACTTGCGAGGATGTGTATTTCATCGCCGTTGCTGAGCGCCTCTGCGCTGCCGACTTCCAGCCATGGGAACCGCCGTACCGTTTCGCCCTCCGTATCCGTCATGCTCAGGCGCACCACCGCAACATCCCGCAGCGGGTCGTAATAGAGTACGTTTGCAACGTCATAGGTTTTGCCGTCCGTGGTGGTCGCGCGGGCATAACGGCAGTCCTCCAGCTCGTGCCATGTCATGATCGCAACGCCGTCCGCAGAGATCAGGAAGGCGCTGGCGCGCCCGGAGCGCTTGCCCGCTTCCAGGTCGTCCGCCGATTCATAGCCCTCTATATAGAGGGTTGCGGAGGAGCAAAGTTCATAGATTTCGGATGAGGTATAGGCGGTTTTGGCCGTGTTGACAGCGGAGGCCAGGCGGGTGGAGGCGAGCGCGTCCGCCGTTACCACGCCGTCCAGATAAAGCTGCTCAATCAGCCGCCGGGAGCTGCCCTTTGGTTTGAGCGTCAGGGCGGTATAAGAAATCAGCGCCAGGTCCTCGCGCAGCAGCGTTTCACTGCCGCTGTATTCCGCATGGGTCAGGCCGATCTCTTCCGCAAAGGCCACGCAGCCTGTAAAGGTGAAATCCGTACCCTCCGTATAGTCCAGCGCGCGCAGCGCCATCGTGAGGTATTCCGATGCGGTGATGCTGCCGCTGCTGTTGAACCAGGTGGCCGATGCGCCGCGAACGAGGCCATTCTGGTAGGCGTAAGCGAGGTAGCGATCCGCCCAGCCGCCGTCCGTGAAGGGGCTTTTCAGCGCGGCGCTCTCCGCCGCGGACTCCAGTCCCAGCAGACGCAGGAGCATCACCACAGCCTCCGCGCGCGTGGCGCTGCGCTCCGGCGAAAATCCATCGCCGTCACCTTCGACAAGGCCGAGCGTTTCCAGCGTGGAAATGGCCTCTGCCGCACTGACATTGGCGGCGGAAACGGGCGCGACCATCAGGGAGACCAGCAGCGCCGCAAGCAGCAGAACGGAGAGGAGCTTTTTCGCATGATTTTTCAAGGGAAGTGCAATCTTCAAGGTGTCAATCCTCTTTTCGTAATAGTTGGATGAAAAAAATAAGGTACATCAGCAGGGAAAAAACCATCGCCGCACCGCACAGGGCGAGCAGCAGCAGCGCGGTATGCTCCGGAATGCCCGGAAAGAGGACCAGCGCCAGAATGACGGTTTCCGTGATGACGGTGCAGAGCTTGCCGTACCATTTTGCGGAGTGTACCTTGCCCCGGCGGCGGACAGCCAGCGCGCCAAATACGGCCATCAGCAGTTCCTTGACCGCGAGAAAGGCCAGCAGCAGCCAGACGATGGGATAGCGGGTGAGCAGGCAGATCAGCAGCGCCGCATGGGTCGCCTTGTCGCAGATGGGGTCGAGCATTTTGCCGAGATCGGAAACCATGTTGCATTTTCGTGCAACGATGCCGTCCAGAATGTCTGTCAGTGCGGAGAGCAGGATCAGCGCAGCCGTCAGCCAGTAGCGGTCTTTCAGATAAGCCCAGATGATGAACGGAACCAGCAATAGCCGGAAAAAGCTCATCAGGTTCGGGAGCGTGCAAATCTGTTCTCGTGTCAGCAGACGGCGGAAGTTATGCATTTCCTGACCTCTTCTCCAATCTCAAAGGTATTCATCTCCGCGACCTGCGCCGCAGGGAGTACGGTGCAGAGCTCCAGATGGATGTCCGTGTGCCGCCACGGGGCGCGGCGGCGTACCTGATCGCTGCCGCGCAGCGCGGCTATGGCAATGGGCGCGTTCGCCCGCTGCGCGATCTTGAATGCGCCGGTGCGCAGCGGAAGCAATTCCGCGCCTGTATTGCGTGTTCCCTCCGGAAAAATGCCCACGGAGGAAACATCGTTCCGGATCAGCGCGGCGGCGGTCAGAATGCTTTTCAGCGCGGCGCGGTTATCCTCCCGGTCGATCGCCAGATAGTTGGCTTTGCGGAGAATCGCCCCCATCACCGGCGCGGAGAGCAGGACCGGCTTTGCAACGAACGCAAGGTCGCAGTTCCGCAGTGTCCAGCCGAGAACGATGGGGTCAAAGTTGCTCCTGTGGTTGCACACCAGCAGGAAGCGTCCCGCCGGAAGCTTTTCCAGACCTGTCGCGTGGATGCGGACGCGGGCAGCGGCCAGCATCATCCCCTCCACATGACCGACCAGCCAGACAAAAAACGGGCGGCGGCGCATCTGCGGCGCGTCCGGCGCGCCGATGGAAAGGAGCAGCAGCGCGAGGATCAGCAAAAGCCACAGCGCCAGATAAGCGGCGAGGAACAACAGAAGAAACAGTCCCAGCGCCGCCGCGCCTGCGGCGTGCAGACGGAGACAGAGCGCGGCGGAGACCGCCGCGCTGACGGCGAGGAAAGGGAGCAGGGAAGCATTCCGTTCCAAGTGTTCCATGTGCCGTCTGTCTTAAATCTCCGGCGCGTTGTCCTGCGGCGCGGCGCTCTCCGTCTCCGCTGTTTCCGGCGCGGTGGATGCGGCGTCAGCCGACTCCGGCGCGGCAGGCACTGTTTCGGCGGCTTTCGGCGCGTCCGGTTCCGCTCCGTCTGCGTCCGGCGCTGCGGCCGGAGCTTCTCTGTTCCAATCTTCGTCGTCCTCGTCCCAAATGCATTCGATCGTGACGTGGCGCGCCAGCAGCGCGCGGATATCCTCACGCCGCCGATAAATTGCTGCGCCTGCGCCCGCTGCCGCCAGCAGCATCAGGACTGTTGTGAGTTTGCTTTGTTTGCTTGCCATGTGATGATTCCTCCTGTGGCGTTCCCGTCTGTTGTTCCGCCGGGCGCCCAATGCGCGGCGCGTCCGGCTGCGTTTTTTCGGTTTCCCTGGTTTCTTTTACATATACTGCATATACAACAAAGTACAGCACAGAGAGTATAGCACAAAAAGTTCGATGAATCAAGAGCGGCGGGAAAATCTGTCAGGGCGAGAGCATTTACTTTACTTCGCCCGCTTCTGGAAATGCAGGTAATTTTTATCCGCTCCGGTTGGTCGCAATGTGCAGGAGCGAAACCACCCCCAGCGACAAAACGTTTTCTTAATAATTTAGAAAAAAGCGCTTGCAAGAT
>JAJBUU010000003.1 GCA_020860205.1 Oscillospiraceae bacterium
GCGATTCATTCAGGATTTTTGAGCATTTTTGTGTCCGTGAAAGCGGGAAGGGCTCGGTTCCAAAAGTCTATCGCTGTTTCAATGCACACACGCAACACCCGCCGGATTCTCCCCTGAACCAAAGTTCTCCAGTTCCATTCGTCGTCATTTGATCCATATGGCCGGGCGCAGACCGCCGGTGGGATTGGCCACGCCGCCATCCACCCCATGATAATCGATTTCTCCGGTATTCGTTACACAGGCAGCCACGTCTGCGGCTTCCCCCGGAGAGCGCAAATACCACCAGCCCACTTGCCGGGACAAATTTGTGCTGACTAACATATGATCAAAGCCAGCCAGATACTTCTCCGCTTCTTCCAGGCTCAGCAGGAATACATGATCCCGTGTTGCGTTCCCTCCTGCGGTTCCGTACTTCGGGTTAGACGGATTTTGAAGCTTTGTCTCCAAAAGCATCTCCCGTTCTTTTGCCGAAAAGGTCTTTTCAAGCCATGCCCCGTTTAAGTAAGCCCTGACTTCGCTGGTTTCCCATGTCACCGCCCCGCCGGGCGCGTGGTAGGCGCGCTCCTCCACAATACAGTCGCACAGCAGCAAACGGCTTGTTCCCTCCACAGCCAATATCGTCCAGTTGCAGCCGCCCAGCTCCACAGTGCCGCCCACATAACTGCCTGCGGATGCTCTCGCCTGTTTTGGCCGTATATGGCTGCCATTCCGCAGCACCTGAAGCAGCTCGATCCCCCTGCGGACAAATTCCTCGCCCGCGCCTGTGGCAAACGGCGTCCGCTTCGCCTCCCATGTTCCGATTCCGTTCCGGTAGTGATAGGCGTCCGCCGCCACCATGTATTTCCCATCGCCGTTGACAAAGGAGGCCGGAAGCGTGATCCGATAAGGCGAATGCTGCCGGATCGAAAGGCCCAGCAGGCAATCCACCTCCTGTTTAAATCCCAAAAACGCGATCTGTTCGCCCAACGCAATCGCATCTATGTCCACACGCACCGTTCCGTCACCCGTCCGATTTGGCCAATCAAAGGATGTCTCGCCCAAACGCACATCTCCGCCGCATTGCATTGGTTTGGCAAACTCCGCTGCGCGAATGCAATCCGTACCGAGCTCCGCGCCCAAACGATCCACAATTTCTATGCCGCGTTCAAACCCGTTGTCAATCATGCCCCATGTACCATCCTGACGCACGCCATAATACATAGCTGTTTCACGCGGATATTGGTCGCCTGCGGTGGGCATACAAAACACACAGGGCGCGCCGAAATATTGTTCCACCCATTTGCACGCCTGTCCGGTCAGTTCGGAATTAAGCTGACGGTTGCCAGCGTGTTTGCCGGTGATGCAAAGCACAGACGGTTTGGCGCAGCAGTACATATAAAAACCAATGGGATGTCCGTCCGACAGCGCTTCAAATCGCAGCATTGTGACAGCGGGATCAGAAGGTCCATCACCGCCGGGCGCATAATAACAGGTGTTTTCCACTCCCGCCAGTCCTTCCGGCGGAATGACATTTTTATTTGCGCTGACATGGCTGACGCCGTAACCGACGCAGATCCGGCATGGCTGGCAGACGGCAAGCGCCTGCGCCACTGCGTTCTCCGTTGCGGCAAGCACAGCCGCGTTGAACATATCGACGCCGGCGTTGTCGCTGGGTCGGTGCATAAAGCCGAACTGATGCGTGGCCACAATCCAGACATTTTCCTCCGAGATCCCGGTTCTTTCCTGTATCAGCCGTTTCAACTGCGCCACGAGGTCGGATGGCGTCTGGGCAATTTCCAGCACCAGAATGGCCGCATTGGCCGTTCCATAAAATAATAAAATTCTGGCACACGGGTCGTCTATAATCTCCAATTCCCCGTTATGATCGCGATAACGGAACCGATGTGTTGTCCCGTTAAACCCGTCAATCGGAAAAAATTTCGCGGGAAGCAATATGCTTCCCGCTCCGGCGCCAACCCGCAGGGAATTTTGTTCTTTTGTCATGGCATAAACTCCTTCCTGTTTTTACCGTATAAAAATCAGAAATGCAATTCTCCCACATTATACATTGCAATATCCTTTGCCCAAAAGCGCTGCACTCCGGCGATGCGTTTGTAAGAAAAGCGAAAATAAATCAAATCTTTCGGCGGCCAATGCAGACATAGCTGGAACCGCTGGTCGTCATCCAGCTTTGAAGGTGAAAAATAGATATACCGCGCACCCGTATGTCGGGCTTCCCCGCTGTGGAGCGCTTTGGTTCCCAGAACGCCCACCTCTGAGACATCTGTCCACGCCATGGCTCTCCTTTTGAACAGGATGCTGCACTTCACCCCTTCGCCGTCCATATGGACGATGCGTCCACAGTGGATGGCAACGCCGATATAAACGACGCCCAACGCAAGGAATAAAATGGAGATCAGCCATACATTCAAAAATGAAACTACATATGCAAGGCCAAAACAGACCGCCGTGCAAATGATGGAAACCGTCAGCTTGATGACATCGACAACATAATTCATGGATGTTCTCCATTTCTCCAGATTATTGCCCCGCTTTTCCGGCGGAAAACATCTTATTTTACATCGGCATTCGTGGATTTGCAATGGCAAATTTGCTTTATTTTGCGTTATCCTCTCGATAGTCGATCACGGCATCCTGAAAAACCATTTCCAAACCGGAACCGGTTCGGGTTCGGATGGGCGTTCCCGGCTGACCGGACAGAATGCGTTTGCAGCATTCCAGTT
Organism: Oscillospiraceae bacterium; assembly: GCA_020860205.1. GTDB lineage: Bacteria > Bacillota > Clostridia > Oscillospirales > Oscillospiraceae > RGIG7114. The sequence continues at coordinate 2,724 of JAJBUU010000003.1, forward strand.
TCATGGAAATCATTTCCACTGGAACATTATCGTGAAAGTGTCCCGGACAGATTCTTCGAACGGGAAGCTCCGCCAGTGCTTCCAGGCTGCGCAGATATACAGAAACATCTGTCGCACAGGGTTCCATCAACGCAGTAGGCGTACGCTGCACCGTATCTCCGGAGAACAGAACGCCTGTTTGCGCGTCCAGCAGACATATGCTGCCCTGCGTATGTCCCGGCGTCAAAATGGCGGTCAACATTCGTCCGCCAAGATCAAAAACCTGCCCGTCCTCCAGCGGGAGCGGTGCGTCCGGCGTCGGCTGAAGCTCCAACGCGCCTTGCCAAAATTTCCAGCCGCGTGCCTCCTCCATACGCTCCTCATAAGTAGACGCATGGGCATAGAGCGCGTTATCCAGCGGATGCAGATATGGACGGTCAAATTCAGCATTGCCGCCTACATGATCCGGATGCCCGTGCGTGTTTACCAGCACAACAGGCAGATCTGTCAACCCGTCCACAATACGTTTTAATGATAACACTCCGAAGCCTGTATCAATCAGCATAGCGCGCGTTAGTCCCAGCACCAGATACTGCTGAAAATGCATCGGCGGTGCGGTGATGTTGAATATACCGTCGTCCAGCTCATGTACCGCGAAATCGGTGATTGGCTCCGGTCTCTTGAATAATTCCATTGCGTTACTCCATTTCTTTAAACTCAACGGCCTCTCCAAAACCGTTTGGATTCGGAGAGGCCCCTATGGTTCAAATAACAGGCGCGCGGGTGTGAAAATCCCTGCATCCGAACTTTTCAGGCTTCACTGCATTGATCGACCAGCGGTGAAGCCTTTAACCTTTAATCAAACAACCAGTCGCAGGCGTCGTAATCGTATGTCCAATCACCGGGGCAAAGCTGGTTGTCGCCGCGCGTGCGGAAGTCCTCAATGCCTTCTCGATAGCCGAACTGCGCGGTATTGTAAACCAGATGATAATGGCAGGCCAGGTCATTGTAAATTTCAACCATACGCAGGGTATCGTTCATATCGAGCGTATAAAGCGCGCGCTCCAGCAGCGTCTGAAATTCCTCGTCATACCAACCGCCCACAGACTGCACATTTGCGTTGGACTTGTCCTTGAACGGGAACAGGACGGAATCCTGCAACTTGCACTTATCCAGGCAGATGTCCCAGCCGCTGGTACCCAGTGTCAGCGTTTTGAAGCTCGTCTTATCATATGGCTGGATCTCCAGCGTGATGTTAAGCTGAAGCAGCATTCCCTGAATGACCTGCGCAGCCAGATCCAGTCCGGCCTCGTTGCTGGAATAGGCGATTTGTGCAGTGAAGCCATCCTCATAACCAGCTTCGGCCATCAGCTCTTTGGCCTTCTCCAGATCGTAGCTGTAGATATTGCTTTCCGCGTCAATCGCAACCTGGTCGCTCCATTCCTGCACGATGGGGTTGATGGGGCTGATTGCGGGAGAACGAAGTCCCTTATAAACGGCAGTGCAAAGTGCCTCATTATCAATGGCATAGCAGATTGCCTGACGGACAAGCTGGTTTTGCAGCGGAGATTCCTCTACGACATTAAATGCCATATAATACTGCATATGAGAAAATTCATTTGAGGTCTGGATACCATCCAGCGCCGAAATGTGATCCATATCCGAGCTGTTCGGAGAAACGATCACATCGATCTCGCCGCTTTCCAGCATCAGCAGGCGCTGGGAGGCCTCTGTGACGATTTTGACGATGATGTTGTCCACGTTTTGCGTTGCATAGCCGCCGCGATAGTTTTCAAACTTGGTCAGGACGATCTGAACACCCTCGTCATAGCTGACGACCTTATAAGGCCCGGTAGAGCCGGCGGCAGTATAATAGTAATGATCCTCCGCGTTCTCGTAGCCCTCCTGCGTGGTCACGCCCAAATGACAGAAGTTATCCAGCATGAACGGATAATAGGTTTCAGAAAAGCCCAAGACGCCGTGATAGTCGTCAACTACATAGCTGGTGGCCATGTCAAAAATCGCCGCATAATTGGTGCAATATCCGCTCTGATGCTGCTCCACGCTCCACAATACATCGGAGGCAGTAACGTGATAGCCGTCAACCGTGTAAATGTCATCGTCGATGGTGAAGCTACAGGACATACTATCCTCAGCGATTTCATACTCGGAGATAATGCCCGGCTCATATCCGCCATAACCATAAGTCAGCAGGGATTGATAGATGCCATACTCGGTGTTCATGGCTGTGGATGCAAACAGATCAAATCCGCCGGGATCGCCGGTGGCGCAGGTGATGATCGTGCTCTCGCCGCGAGCGGAGGGCTCCTGTTGTACGGGATCGTCGCTGTTTCCAGCGGTGTTGCCGCTCTGGTTCTCTCTCGCAGCTTCCACAACGTCGTGGACGCCGCTGCTGGCAGCGGTATTAGCAGCATCTCCGTCTGTGTCTGTGGTCGTCGTTGTGGTGGAGGAACCGCAGGCAGCAAGTCCTGCCGCAAGGGATAGTGCAAGGAGTACAGAAACCAGTTTGGTCATTCGCTTCTTCATGATGTTTCGCCCTTTCTTGACTGAATTAATTTATTAACCCTCGCCGCCTTGCAGCAGGCGGCGTAGTGTCCGGGTATGACTTCCTTCCATCTGAACGAATTTAATCGTACAGCCAGTCGCAGGCATCGTAATCGTATGTCCAATCTCCGGGACAAAGCTGGTTATCACCGCGTGTCGCAAAGTCCTGGATGCCATCGCGGTAAGCAAACTGCGCTGTATTATAAATCAGGTGATACTGATAGGCCAGATCGTTGTAAATTTCAACCATGCGCAGGGTATCGTCCATGTCGAGCGTATAAAGCGCCCGGTCAAGCAGAGTCTGGAATTCCTCGCCATACCAACCGCCGACAGACAGCGTGCGCTGATTGGACTTATCATTAAAGGGAAAGAGCACAGAATCCTGCAGCTTGCATTTGTCCAGGCAAATATCCCAGCCCGTCGTTCCGGAACGCAGAGTAGTAAAGCTGGTTCTGTCATAGGGCTGAAGTGTCAGCGTAATATTGATTTGCGCCAACATTCCCTGTATGATCTGCGCAATCAGATCCATTCCCGTTTCTGCGGTGGAATAGGCCAGCTCAGCCGCAAACCCGGATTCATATCCGGCTTCTTTCATCAGTTCCTGCGCTTTTTCAAGGTTATAGCTGTAGATATTTGTTTCCGCGTCGATTTCGACCTGCTCGCTCCACTCCTGAACGCTTGGATCGATCGGGCTGACCGCCGGGTTCCGCAAATCTCCGAACACGCTCTCGCACAGCAATGTGTTGTCAATCGCATAGCAGATTGCCTGACGGACGTTCTGATCCAGCAGTGGGGAATCCTGAACCGCATTAAACGCCATAAAGTAATGCATACTTGACAGTTCGTTTGCAGTCGTGATCCCTTCTAATGTCGAGATGTAGCTCATATCCTCTGTGTTTGGTGCAACGATTACGTCAATTTCTCCGTTTTCAAGCATCAGCAGACGCTGGGAGGCTTCGGCAACGATTTTGACAATGATGTTATCAACATTTTGCGTGCCATAACCGCCACGGTAGTTCTCATTTTTTGCAAGAACGACCTCCGTGCCTTCCTTATAGCTGACGACCTTGTAGGGCCCGGTAGAACCGGCGGCGGTATAATAATAGTGATCCTCCGCGCTCTCATAGCCTTCCTGAGATGTGACGTTCAGGTGCCAGAAGTCGTTTAGCATAAAGGGATAAAATTCCTGAACAAACCCAAGCACGCCGTTATAGTCGCTGATTACATAGCTGGTTTCCATGTCAAAAATTTCAGCAAACGAGGCGTTATAGCCGGACTGGTGCATTCCAACGCTCCACAAGACATCGGAAGCAGTGATGTGATAGCCGTCAACGGTATAAATATCCTCATCGATCCAGAATTCAACAGACATACCATCTTCAGCGATTTCATACTCGGAGATAATGCCCGGTTCATAGCCGTCATACCCCTTTGTAAGCAGCGCTTCATAAATTCCATATTCAACATTCATTGCCTGAGATGCGAAAATATCAAACCCGCCGGGATCATTGGCTGCGCTGGTAACGATTGTGGTTTCACGGTAAGACTCCGAAGCGGTTCCGGTTTCGGACGCGGAGTCTGTTTCTGCACCGGATTCGGAGCTGCCGCAGGCGGCCAGTCCAAATACAAGAGACAGTGCGGCAATGGCAGAGACAAACCTTGTAATTTGCTTCTTCATAGTGTTTCGTCCTTTCTTAAATCAAATTATTGATTAACCCCCGCCGCCTTGCAGCAGGCGACGTAGTGTCCGGGTGTGACTTCCGCCAGCGGCTGCGGTGCGGCACACTCATCGGAAGCATATGGACAGCGTCCGACAAAGCGGCACCCAGCGGGCGGATTGATGGGAGATGTGACCTCGCCATGAATGATTTCCCTGTGCAGCGGCTTATCGCTCAGGCGCGGCACAGGTACTGCGGAGAGCAACGCATTGGTGTACGGGTGCATCGGATGAGCAAACAACTCTTTTGTTGCACAGTGTTCGATAACCTGACCCAAATACATAACGCAAATTTCATCCGAAACATAGCGCACAACGGAAAGATCGTGCGTGATAAACATATATGTCAGGTTTTTGGCTCGTTGCAATTCGTTCAGGAGGTTCAGAATCTGTGCCTGAATGGAAACATCCAACGCGGAAACCGGCTCGTCGCAGACGACGAACTCCGGGTCCAGCGCGAGCGCACGGGCAATGACAACACGCTGGCGCAACCCGCCGTCCAGCTCGTGCGGATAGGAATAAATCAGGCGTCTGGGAATACCGACCAGGTCCATCAGCTCCAGAGTCTTTTTCTGTCGCTCCGCTTTGGAAAAATTGCGCAGCGCTTCTCCAATAAGCTTTTCGATATACATACGCGGATCAACCGACGAATAGGGATCCTGGAAGATGATCTGCATCTTTTGGCGGAGCGCACTCATTTTCTCCGGTGGAACATCAGTGATGTCCTCTCCACGATAAAAAATCTGCCCGCTGGTCGAATCCGTCAAATGCAACAGCACACGCCCCAGCGTGGATTTGCCGCAACCGGATTCCCCAACGATCCCGATCGTATGACCGGCGTTGATTTTGATGTTCACATCATCGACCGCGTGAAGCGTTCCCTTCGGGGAGGAAAAATATTTTTTCAGGTTTCTTGTTTCAATCAGGGTTTCCATTTCAGATCTCCTCCTGCGCCAGGAAGCAGCGAACATAATGTCCGGCAGAAATTTCCGTCATGGGCGGCGCCTCTTTTTCGCAGCGTGAACAGGCGTTGGGACAGTGCGGATGAAATTTGCAACCTGTTGGAAGATTGGACGGACTGGGCGGCAGTCCCGCGATGGGATGGAGCTTTTCATCTTCCCCTGCCATATCTGGCAGCGCGCCAAACAACCCCTTTGTGTAGGGATGCGCCGTTTCGTTGAAAATATGCTCCTTTGTCCCCTGTTCCACGATCTCTCCGGCATAGACGATAGCCACATCGTCGCAGTTTTCTGCCACAATGCCAAGATCGTGTGTGATCAAAATCATAGAAGTGCCGTTTTGTTCCTTCAGACGATAAATCAAATCCAGCACCTGCGCCTGAATCGTCACATCCAGTGCTGTGGTGGGTTCATCCGCAATCAGGATATTGGGATTGCACGCCAACGCGATGGCAATCACTACTCTCTGCCGCATTCCGCCGGAAAACTGGTGTGGATATTCCCCGTAGCGTTCTTCAGAGATTCCGACCATATTCAGCAGCTCCACCGTGCGTTTCCGCGCCTCCGCGCGCGAAACATTGAAATGCTCCAGATAGGCTTCCTCGATTTGATTGCCAATGGTATACACCGGACTCAACGCGGTCATCGGGTCCTGAAAAATCATGGAGATTCGCGCGCCGCGTATCTTGCGGAGACGGTCTTTTTTCATTTTCAGCATGTCGTCGCCATCCAGCAGTATCTCTCCGCCTACGACTTTGGCGGGCGGGTCGGGCAGGATACCCATGATGGCCTTTGCAATGGTCGTCTTTCCCGCGCCGGTTTCCCCCACCAGCGCCAGTGTCTGCCGTTCATGCAGCTGGAAGGAAACGCCGTTGACCGCCTGAACGATCTCCCCTCCGGCGCGATACTGCACCCAAAGGTCGCTGATTTCCAGCAAGGCAGGGCGTTCCGTCTTTTCTATTTGTTCCGACAAATGTTCCGTCATTGCACAGTTCCCTCCTTACTTTTTCATCTTGGGGTCCAGCGCGTCGCGCAGGCCGTCGCCAAACAAGTTCAGTGCCAACACCAGAATCAGAATTGCGACCAGCGGCGCGATGAGCATATGCGGATGGGAGCGGATGTACTCGCGTCCCGCAGAGAGCATACAGCCCCACTCGGCCTGCGGCGGCTGCACACCAAGCCCGATAAAGCTCAGGCTGGCGGCCTGCACGATGGAGTTTGCCACCGTCATGGTCATCTGCACGATCAGCGGGGAGAGCGAGTTCGGAAAAATATGTCGCAGCAGGATCGCCGGTCTTTTCATATCCATCGCCTTTGCCGCCTCCACATATTCCATGCCTGCAACATTCAGGCTGGCCGCGCGCGCCATACGCGCAAATCCGGGAATGCGGCAAATAGAAATGGAAATGATGCAGTTTTCCAGACCGATACCCAGCGCGGCGGAGATGGCGATGGCCAGAAGCATATCAGGTATGGCCTGAAAGATATCCGAAACACGCATAATGACGGTATCTGCTGTTTTACCAAAGTAACCGGCGATAAGTCCAAGTGGAATACCAACGGCGCAGGAGATCACCGTAGTGAACAGACCGATCAGCAGGGAGTTCCGCGCGCCGTAGATCAGCCGACTTAGAACATCGCGTCCCAGCTCGTCCGTCCCGCAGAGATGACTTTTGCTGGGACCTGCAAGGATATTGAACAAATCCATCTCCTCATAGCCATAGGGCGCCAGCACGGGGGCCAGTACTGCGACCACCACGATGAGCATGATTACCACAAAACACAGAACGGATATCGGACCCCGTGCCACACGGCGGACAGTCAGGCCGATTTGCGTCTGCTTTTTCACGCCCAGGTCGCTGATTTTACCAGGCATTGCTTTCACTTCGTTCATTTCTTTGCCTCCTTTGCAAGCCGTTTGCTGCCAACAAAGCGCCCACGAATACGCGGGTCAACCACTGCGTAAAGCAGGTCAACCGCCAGCATCACAACGCTGAATGCCAGGGAGAGAAACAGCACGCTGCCCTGCACCACGGGATAATTGCGGGAATTGATGGCCTGCACCATATAGGTGCCAAGACCGGGAATGCTGAATACCTGTTCCATGACGACCGTTCCGCCCAATGCACGACCAAAGTTTTGTCCCACAATGGTGATGATCGGAATCAGCGCGGGCTTCAGCTCATGCTTAAACACGACCTTCAGGCTGGAGATACCTTTGGCGCGCGCAGTCGTCACATAATCGGCGCGGATAACCTCCAGCATACTGGAGCGTGTCTGTCTTGCAAAGCCACTGGAGCCGCCGATCATGTTAGCCAGCAACGGCAGTATCATATAGCGGAAGCTCCCCCAACCGTTGGCTGGCAGCCAGCCCAAATGCAGAGCAAACACCAGCGAAAACAGCAATGCCAGCGCGAAGCCCGGAACTGAAGCTCCGATCAGCGCCGCCGCCATGGAGATGCGGTCCAGCGGCGAGTTTTGGTGTGTGGCCGCCAAAATGCCCATTCCAACGCCGAACACGATCTCGCAGATGATACTACATGACGCCAGCAGCGCCGTGACCTTGAACCGGGACCATATCTCTCCGGAAACGCTCAGTCCTGTTTGATAGCTGGTACCAAGATTATGGTCTACAAGCAGCTGTTTCAAATAATTTCCCAGGCGCACAAAATACGGGTCGTTCAATCCGTACTGCTCTCGCCACGCTGTTACAATATATTTGCCCCTTGGTTTATGGCAGCCAGCCATAGGCATGGGA
>JAJBUU010000030.1 GCA_020860205.1 Oscillospiraceae bacterium
ATACTGGACTTTTGCCTGTTTGCGTTTACCTTTCCCAAACAATGCTCTTCCTTTGCCTACTTTCGCCGCGTTGCGAAAGTAAGTCGTCGCTGCGGCGGCGAAACCTGCCCCGCTCCTGCGGGAGCGAACCTCTGCCCTGTGCCGGAAGGAACTGCCATCGCCCTGTGCGCTGCTGCGGAAAAGAGTCGGAAGGCAGCGGAAATCCGGTCTTGCTTTGCAGCGGAAATTGTGCTACAATTTCACTCGTATTCATTCGCCTGGTGTTTCAGCGAAAACCGCAGGAAAGGTATGCAAAAATGTTAAAATGCGCTTATCAAAACCTGATACGCCGCCACGAATGGTTTCCCGTGGCGCTGCTGCTCTTGCTCGGCTGCGTCCTGCGCCTTGCCGCGCTGGGCAGTCTGCCCTATGGCCTGAACCAAGATGAGGCTTCGGCGGGGTATGAGGCGTTTGCGCTGCTGACCGAAGGCGTTGACCGCAACGGTGATTCCTGGCCGGTGCTGCTGACAGCGTGGGGCAGCGGGCAAAACGCGCTGCTGAGCTATCTTGCGATCCCGTTCGTCGCGCTGCTGGGGCCATGCGCGCTGGCACTCCGTCTGCCGCTGGCGCTTTCCGGCTGCCTGACGCTGCCCGTGTTCTGGCTGCTGGCCCGTCGTACACGCGGGCGTTTCTTTGGCGTCACGGCGCTGTTTTTTCTTGCGCTGAACCCGTGGCATATCATGATGAGCCGCTGGGGACTGGAGAGCAACCTGCTCCCGTTTTTCCTCTGCGTCGGTGTTTACCTGACCGCCTGTGCGCCCGAACACCCGTGGGCCGTTCCCGGCGCAGCCGCCGCCTTTGGCCTTTCGCTTTATGCTTACGGTACTGCGTTCTTTTTCCTGCCGCTCTATCTCATCGCGGCTGCGCTCTGGCTGCGGCGGCGCGTCCCGGCAAAGCAGTTCTGCCTTGCACTGCTGCTTTTTCTGCTGCTTGCGCTGCCCATTTCCGTCTGCCAGCTGCGCAACGCACTGGGGCTGGACGCGCTGACCGTGTTTGGCGTGACGCTCCCACGGCTGACAGAGAGCCGTCAGGCGGCAACCAGCGTATTCGGCGGCGGCAGCGCGGCGGAAAACTTCCGCACGTTCCTGCGCATCCTCTGGACGCAGAGCGACGGCCTTTCCTATAATTCGCCGGGTATCTGGCGCGGCGGTATTTTTTATTGCTTTGGTCTGCCGCTGGCCGCCGTGGGCTTTGTTGCTTCGCTGCTGCGCCGTCGGGATGTACCGTGGGAAATGCCGATGCGCACGGCGCTGCTGTGCGCGCTGGTCTGCGCCGCACTGGTGCGCGGCAATATCAATCGGCTCAACATGATCTGGCTGCCGCTGGTTTATTTTTCTGCGCTGGGCGCGCATCTGGTCCTCATGCGGCTGGGGTCGTGGGCGGTTTGCGGCGTGGCCGGAGCGCTGGTCTGCTTCCTGCTGTTTTTCTCCGGCTATTCACGCACGTTCGGCGGAGCGGGAAATGTGAACTATTTCCCCGGACTTGGGGAGGCGGTACAGTACGCAGAAGGTCTGGATGCAGAGACGGTATACATCACAAATCAGGTCAACGCGCCGTATATCTTCGCGCTGTTTTACGCGCAGGTGCCGCCGACGGTTTTTGCAGAGAGCGTGGAGTATACGAACCCGGACGGTGCATTTCGCGCGGTGGAACGCTTTGCGGGCTATGAATTTGTCATGCCGGAGGACTGCGACGTGCTGATCCTGCATTGGAGCGAGGCGGCCGGCTATACGGTGCTGGCCTCGTTTGGCAGCTATTGCGTCTGCGCCGGAGGTGCAGCGTGAGCCGCAGAAGATACAAAAGAAAACACCCGCTGCTGCGCGCATTGGGATTGCTGCTGCTTTTGTTCGCCGCATTGCTGGCGGACAGCAATCTGCGTATTGTTACAACGGAGTATACGCTGGAATACGAAACGCTCCCGTCCGCGTTTGACGGGTTCCGCATTGTGCAGCTCAGCGATATACACGGTGCAGAATTTGGGGCAGGAAACCGCCGCCTGCTCGCATCCGTGCGCGCGGCGGAGCCGGATATCATTGCCCTCACCGGCGACCTCGCCGACGAGGACAGCGATATGGCGGTCATCGAAACGTTGCTGGCCGGTCTGGTGGAAATCGCGCCGGTCTATTATGTCAGCGGAAATCACGAGTGGCACGCAAAATGTCTGGATACGCTGCAGGATTTTTTTGACAGCTACGGCGTGTGCTATCTGCGCAACGAATCCGTGCTGCTGGAGCGCGGCGATGAGGAAATCGTGCTGGCTGGTGTGGAGGACCCGAACGGGCCAAAGGATATGATCGCGCCGGATGTGTTTGCGGCGGAGCTCCGCGCGGAGTACCCGGATGATTTTATCCTGCTGCTGGCGCACCGGAACAACTGGGCGGAGGATTACCCGACGCTGCCGGTGGATTTGATTCTCTGTGGCCACGCGCACGGCGGCATCGTGCGCCTGCCCGTTCTCGGCGGTCTGATCGGGAACGACCGCTCGCTGTTCCCGGAATATGTGGACGGCGTTCACGCCTCCGGCAGCTATCGTATGGTGATCTCCCGCGGGCTTGGCGGGATCGGCAGCGCCAGCATCAGCGCGGACGGGGAACGGGTCTTTATCCCGCGCTTTCTCAATAATCCGGAGGTCGTCGCCGTTACCCTGCGCGCTGCGGCGTAACGGCGGCGTTCCCTCTTACAAAAAGTTTACAGTACGCCGGATGAAAAGTTTACATTCTTCTGGCAAAATAGGATACAGAATGAGCCGCCGGAGCGGGAATCATTCCTGCGCCGGGCGCATAAACTGAGTTGTTGCGATTTTTTGACGGCACAATAACACAGGGATCAGAAAGGAAGTGTAACATGAATATGCATGAAAAGGACATCGATGATATGATTTTCGGCACCACGGAATCCACCCCCAGCGAGCGCTGAAAGAGACGCGCTATCCCTCCTGATAGAGCGATTTGAGTCCGCGCAGCGCATTGCCGTAACGCGATTGCAGCGCGCTGATTTCCAGAATGCAGGCCTCCAGCAGCGCCGGGTCGGCGGTTTGGTTCAAAAGCGCATAAGAGCCGTCCAGCTGCGCCTGAATACCGGAAAGCTCCCGTGCAGCGGCCGCGCGCCGCTCCTGCTGCTGTTTGCGCAGAGCAGATTTTCGCATAAATAAAACATCCCCTTTTCTCCGTGCTGTGCCGCGCAGAGCCTTTGCTTCGCGGTGAGCCGGAAATTTTTTTAGAGTTGATTCAGGACAGCGCCGTGCACGCAGTCCTTCCTTAGCATTTCCATATGGCCGCGTTTCATCCAAAAATTTCTGTGCGTATTTGCGAAAACGCCGGTCATAATAAGCTCGGACCCGAAAAAAGGCGGACGGGGAGAACCGGAACAGAAAGCCGGTTCAAGGCCGGTGCCACGGAATGGAAGCGGCGCGGTGCGCCGCAAGGCAGGTTCCCTTTGGCGAATGGCCGGACGCTGCCAGATGGCCGTCCAAACCCCGGCCGGGACACCTACAGGACGTCGCTGCGGTGCGATGCTCCCGTGTTCGGAAACCCTTTGGGTCAAGCGCCGGCGGAGTTTTGAGAGAAAAACAGAAGTGATGTTTCCGGTGCGGCGGGGATCGCAGCCAGACAAATCCGTCTGGCACGGTCCCCGCTTGGATTTTTTCAGGGCTCGGAACCGCGCCCTCGCTGCGGCTGTGAGCTGTCGCTAAAAAGTGATATAGCCCCCTTCGTGCGGTCTCGGCGCCATTTCCTTTTCCGAGTATCTGCACGAAGGGGGCTATATTGTGATTTGGTCAAAGTCAAATATAATTGTGTTCGACGCGCTCAATCACGGGCGGAGGTGGAGAGAAGCGTTGTTTTGCAGCCGCGCAGAAGGTGGCGCGCGGGCAGGAGCGCGGTGGGACGAGATGGTCTGTAACACCCGCACAACCATGCCGACCAGCACAGCAGACGCCACGGTACCCTCGCGGATGCCTGTAATGCGGCCAAGCAGCGAAAAGCTCAACATAGCGCTGAACAATACCAGCCCGCAGTCAACGGCGATTTTCACGTTGCCAAATTCATGACCCGTCCGCTGCGCGATGGCCAAAGTCAACCCTTCGCCAGCCAGAACCAGCACCTTAGCCTTTACCATGCAAAAGGCCCAAAAACCGCCGCGCCGTTCCATGCGCTGTATTTCCACCCTGAAACGCTGCGCTTTTTTGTATGGTGACGATGTATCCGGTCCAGCGGCTGAAAAAATCCTCGATGGTGCAGCGTACCTTGCTCGTTGCAGGGTCAGCGATGAGAAAGCGTCCGTTTTTCAGCCCAAACACCACAACATAGTGCAGCATCTCGTTTTCTGAAACAATGTGAGCGATAAATGGAAATGAAATTTCCCCGAACCGATTTCATCCAGCAGCTCCTCCCGTGTGCCGGAAAGCGCCGCAGCATCCAGCTTCAGACGCTTCGCACCGTCCACCAGACCATAGAGGTTTGTGCCGCTCCGGTCTGTCTTTGTGATCTCCCGATAGCGCGAGAGCGGTTGACGCAGTCCGTAACAGGCCGCGACCATCGCAAGGCAGGCAGCGCCACAGTCGCGCTCGTCATGCTGGTAAATAATTTTCATCTATATTCTCCGGTAGTGTACAAACAGGGATAGACTATTCCTATCCCTGCCTGCGTAATGAATAAATATTATTTATAAAAACCAATCAGGTGCAATGTATAATGCCATACAATATTCTGTCCTTTGGGATGGCCTTTGCAACCCCACAGGCACGACCAGCCGCCTTCAACAGCGCGCATTTCATTGACGGTAATTGCCTTCATTGTTTACGCCCCCCTTTCTTTCCTTCAATTTTGTTTCTGGTTGATTTTTGGCGGACGGAATAGTCGCCCGACCATCTGCATTATAACCGTTCAACGCCATTTTGCCAAGTAACAGAGCCACTTTGGCTAATGAAGTTTTCCGCAGATGATGATAAAATCTTTAGGGGGGATTTTATTCATGACACCAGCAGATACCGGAAAAATCATAAAAACATTGCGCGAGGAGCGCAGCTGGACGCAGGCAGAGCTGGCGCGCCGCCTTTGCATGACACGCAACGGCGTCAACTCATGGGAACAGGGGCTTTCGCTGCCCTCTTTGCCGATGCTTGTGCAGTTATCGTACGTTTTTTCCGTTTCTTCGGACTATCTTTTGGGACTTGACCATCTCAAGACGATCGATGTGTCCGGGCTGAATGACAAGGATGTGGCGCTTCTTGCAGATCTGGCTGTCCGTCTGCGTGGCCGCCCGGCGGAATGAAAAAATAGCGGTTCCGCTTTGCACCCGTCGGTCAGCGCGAGTGATTTCGTGCTTTCCTGTGGTTTGATAGCTGCTGTCAGGAAAATCCGGGCGGAACAGCGATAAAAAAATCAGAAAACTGTTATTCCTCCCGCGTCGTTTGCCGGTTTCGGCAGAGGGCGCGGTTAAAATTTTTGCTGCACTGTATTTTTTTCGCATCCGGCGGCGCAAAACGCGGCGTCCCTGCTTTTTTGCAGTCCTTCCAGCCGCCGGATTTGCATTCTGTCAAGCGCGATACGACGCACAGGGGTTGCGAAAGGGGAGGGAAGGCCGCGCCGCAGCGCATGGGACCGCGTTTTTTCCCGGTGCAAAAAACTTTTTCTTGATAATGCCGGAGAAATGGTGTAAAATAGGATTGCGGTCTTTGGCAAGGCTGCACTAGTCGGGGAGCCAGCGGTGCCCTGTTACCTGCAATCCGCTATAGCAGGGATGAATCCCCATTTGAGGGAGAATGATGTGTCGTCTGACTCCGGTAAGCGGCAATGACGTTCCGGTCTTGCGCAACGGAGCCTCGTGAACCGTGTCAGGCGGGGAACCGAGCAGCACTAAGCGAGTTCCTCCGTGTGCCGCGAGGGCGCCGGAGCCGAGCTGGCTGCCGCCGTAACGGATGGATCATTTTTCTCGACGATGGGTGTGCAGTCTTGCCAAAGACCGCGATTTCGGTCTGTGTGCCGATTTTCATTTTTGCAAACTTTTTTCCGTTCCGGGGCAGAAAGGCGGGTGTGTTCCGTGTATCAGGCGCTCTACCGGAAATGGCGTCCGCGCACCTTTGACGAGGTGGTCGGGCAGCCCCATATCACCGAAACGCTGAAAAACCAGGTGCGTACCGGTCATCTCAGCCACGCCTATCTGTTTATCGGGACGCGCGGAACCGGCAAGACCACCTGCGCCCGCATTTTGGCAAAGGCGGTCAACTGCGAAAACCCGCAGGACGGCAACCCCTGCTGCGAATGCCGCTTTTGTCGCGGCATCGACGAGGGCAGCCTGATGGACGTGGTGGAGCTGGACGCGGCCAGCAACAACGGCGTGGACAACGTGCGCCAGCTGCGGGACGAGGCAGTGTTCTCTCCCGCCACCGCGCACCGCCGCGTTTACATCATCGACGAGGTGCATATGCTCTCCGGCTCTGCGTTCAACGCGCTGCTGAAGATTCTGGAGGAACCGCCTGCACATCTGCTCTTTATTCTGGCCACCACGGAGCTGAATAAGGTTCCGGCGACCATTCTCTCCCGCTGCCAGCGCCACTCCTTCAAGCGGCTGGACACCGCCTCCATCACCGGACGTCTGGAATATGTCGCGGCGCAGGAGAACCTGAACCTGACGGCGGATGCCGCCGCGCTGCTTGCGGGACTTTCCGAAGGCGGGATGCGCGATGCGTTGAGTATGCTGGATCAGTGTTCCGGGCGGGAAACAATCGACACGGAAACGGTCTATTCCGCGCTGGGTCTTGCCGGACGACGGGAAACCGGCACGCTTTTGCACAACATTGCGGAGCATGACGCCGCTGCTGCCGTGACGCGCTTTTCTGCGCTCTGGCAGGCGGGCAAGGACCCTGCCGCGCTTTTGGGCGAGCTCTCCGCGCTGCTGCGGGATATTCTGATGTGCGCTGTCGCGCCGAAGGGCGGACAGGCGCTCTGCTCCGGCAGCTATGACGAGCAGCTTTTGCAGTCATTTCGAGGCGTGTTCCCGATCCCGACGCTCATCGCCGACATCGACTGCATCCAATCCGCGCTTGCGGCGCTGAAAACGGGACAGGCGCGCACAGTCTGCGAGCTTTGCCTGATCACCCTCTGCGAGCCGGGGCTTGGCGATTCATTGCCGATGCTGCGCGCGCGGGTGGCGGCGCTGGAAGAGCGTCTGGAGCATGGCGCAGCGGAGGAAAAGCCCGCGAAAAAACCTGCGCCGGAACGCCCTGCGGAACCACATCCACAGGCGGAACCACACCCACAGGTGGAACCGCGTCCCGAACCGGAGCCGGAGCCGCCGCCGTGGGACGATGCGCCGCCCTTCGATTGGGAGCCGCCGCCGGAACCCACGTTTTCTGCGCCCCAGCCGGAGCATTTTGCGCCGCCTGTGCGTGAAGAAAATCCGACAGAGGCAACGGCGAACATACCGGCAGCGTCAGGCGGCGGGATTTGGGAAACGCTGCGCGCGCGCGCGGCCGACGCCTTTCCGATCGGGCTTTCCGCGATTCTGAACGACCCGGCGCAGGTCGGCGCTGTGATGCAGGGCGACACGTTGCAGCTTTCCGTTGCCACGCCGTTTGCCCGCAATATGCTGGACAGACCGGACGTGACTGCAAAGCTGGGGGCGCTTGCAGCGGAAATCACGGGAACGCCGGTGCGGGTGCAGGTCGCAGAGCGCGGCGCGGAAACGCCGACAGGCGCTCCGGCGCAAACCGCAGATGCAGACAACAGGCTGGACGCATTGAGCAAATTTTCCATTGTGCAGTTCCGGGACTGATACCTTTCATATCGCGCGTTTTTGACGGGAGCCGTATGGTACCGGGCGCGGCGTTGTGTGACAAAATTTATATTGACAGACCAAACATAGAGGAGGACAAACGGCATGGCAAAGGGCGGATTTCGCGGCGGCGGTTATGGCGGAATGAATCAGGCGCAGATGATGAAACAGGCGCAGAAGATGCAGCAGGAACTGCTGAAGATGCAGCAGGAGCTGGAGCAGGCGGAATACAGCGCGGCGGCTGGCGGCGGCGCGGTCACGGCGACGGTCAGCGGCAAGCGCGAGCTGACGGCGCTGAAGATCGACCCGGAAACGCTGGACCCGGAGGACGTGGAGATGCTGGAGGACATGGTAATCGCGGCGGTGAATGAGGCGCTGCGCAAGGCGGAGGACTCGGCAAACCAGAATATGTCCAAACTGACCGGCGGACTGAATCTGGGGCTGTGACGAACGGTGATTTGTCCGGATTCCCCCGCATGGAGCGTATGTGAGGGAACGGCGTGACCCGCTGGGGAGGCGGTATCGTGGAACATCGAACCAATATGGAAATCGAAGAAGCGCCCGCGCAGGCAGCGAAGCCTGCGGCGGGCGCAGTGTGCAATTCGAGCCAAACGGCGCCCGGCGAAGCGGGAAGAGGAGCCGCGCCGAATGGCTATCTCATCTGTGAGCATCGCGGCATCTTCATCCTGCTGATGATCGGGGCGGGAATGATGGGAGCTTACACATTCAACCTGCGCGGCGGCGTGTTCAGCAACGCGCAGACGGCGAATGTCGTGATGATGGCGGTCGCGTTTGGCCGGGGAGAGTGGGAGAGCGGACTTTATTTCCTGCTGCCCATCAGCGCTTACATCGCCGGTGCGTTTGTTTCGGAGTTTTTTCCAAACCGCGTGAAAAAGCTGGGGCTTTTTCGCTGGGATACCTATCTTGTCGGCTTTGAAGCGCTCGTGCTGTTTGGCGTTGGGTTTGTTCCGCTGAATGTGACCGACCATCTGGTGCAGGTGACGATCAATTTCATCTGCTCCATGCAGTATAACACGTTCCGCCAGGCGGAAGGGGTGCCGATGGCAACGACCTTCTGCACGAATCATGTCCGGCAGATCGGCATCTGTTTGGCGCATTTCGTCCGCCATCGGGACGACCCGGCGATTTTGCGCCGCGCGGGATTTCACCTCGTCATGATCGCCGCATTTCTGTTTGGCGCGGCAGTCCTGACCGTCTGCTGCGGCTATCTGTGGGAACGCGCGATCTGGCTGGCCATCGTTCCGCTTGGTATAGTGTTCCTGCTCCTTGCGCACGCGGACATCTTTCGGGAACATGGCCTTCTCTGGCGGGCCCCCGCCGGACATTCGGGACACTGATCCTCTGCAAGGACCCCGTCGGCCCATAAAAACGCAAAACCATCCGTGCTGTTCCAGCGTGGATGGTTTTCCATAATGCGAAAGTCCCGGTCACGCAGCCGAAAGAACAGCGTGACCGGGACTTTATTTGCGATTTGCTGCGAAGCGGGGCAGTTGGATCACAGCAGACCCGCGCCGCCGCCGATAGACAGGAAAATCGGCGCAAAGACGAGAGAAACAACGGTCATCAGTTTGATGAGGATGTTGATGGAGGGGCCGGAGGTATCCTTGAAGGGATCGCCCACGGTGTCGCCGACAACGGCGGCGTGATGCGCTTCGGAACCCTTGCCGCCATGCGCGCCTTCCTCAATATACTTTTTCGCGTTGTCCCATGCGCCGCCCGCGTTGGACATAAAGATTGCCATCAGAACGCCGGTCACAAGCGCGCCCGCGAGGGTGCCGCCCAGCGCGCCAACGCCGAGGAAAATGCCGACCAGCACGGGAACGACCACAGCCATGATGCCGGGGACCAGCATCTCCTTCAGCGCGGCGGTGGTGGAGATGGCAACGCAGGACTTATAGTCCGGTTTGCCGGTGCCTTCCATGATGCCGGGAATGGTGCGGAACTGACGGCGCACTTCCTCAATCATCTGATAGGCCGCTTTGGAAACGCTCTCCATCGTCATGGCGGAGAAGATGAACGGCAGCATACCGCCGATCAGCAGACCGATTGTGACCTTATAGTTCAAAATATCGATGCCGGAGCTGATGTTGACCGCCTGCGCATAGCTGACGAACAGTGCCAGCGCGGTCAGCGCGGCGGAGCCGATGGCAAAGCCCTTGCCCATTGCGGCGGTGGTGTTGCCGACTGCGTCCAGCTTGTCTGTGATGTTGCGGACAGATTCATCCAGTCCGCTCATTTCCGCAATGCCGCCCGCATTGTCCGCAATGGGACCGTAAGCGTCCACGGCGACGGTGATGCCGGTGGTGGACAGCATGCCAACTGCGGCCAGCGCGATGCCATAGAGTCCCTCGTTGAAGCTGCCGCCGGCAGAACAGACGCGATAAGAGATATAGATGCCGACGCAGATCAGCAGGATGGGGATAACGGTGGAGCGCATACCGACTGCCATACCGCTGATGATGGTGGTGGCGGCGCCGGTTTCGGACTGCTGCGCAATTTTCTTAACGGATTTGTAGTCGCTGGAGGTGTAGATTTCGGTGAC
>JAJBUU010000036.1 GCA_020860205.1 Oscillospiraceae bacterium
TTATAATTCTGTTATGTACCAATGGAGTTAAAGGCATTGATTGATTACCCCGCTTTATCCGATACGGAACTGTTGCAGCGCTCCAACGACGGAGATGAAGCAGCGGCAGACACTTTGATCCTGCGCTATAACCGGTTGATCAAGTCCTGCGCCCGCCCCTATTTTCTTGCGGGCGGCGACAGCGAGGATCTGCAGCAGGAGGGCATGATCGGGCTGCTCACTGCGATGCGCGAGTTTGACCCGGACGCTGGCGCTTCGTTCCGCACGTTTGCCGAGCTTTGCATTCGCCGCCGCATCATCAGCGCGGCCAAATCAGCCTCCCGGATGAAGCATTCGCCTCTCAACAGCGGCATTTCCTTAGAAGAAATTCTCTCTGCCGAAAACCAAAGCCGTTCCCCGTTTTTGGAACAGAGCTTTGACCGATCCCCGGAAGATCAGGTTCTTGCCAGAGAACGCGAAGGCAATTTTCTTTCCGCTTACTCACGGTATCTGTCTGCATTTGAAAAGGAAATATTGCAGCACTATTTAAACGGGCTGAGCTATGGGGAGATCGCAAAGGCGTGCGGTCGCTCTGAAAAGTCCGTAGACAACGCCGTGCAGCGGATTCGTAAAAAGCTGGCGCGACACAAAAATCTTGGCGATTTCAGCTGAATCAAACGGCTGACGCAAATATTACAAGCCCATCACAAGGCAAGACTGACAGAGAGGACACAATCACATGTACGAAGACAAAACATTAGTTTGCAAAGAGTGCGGCAACGAGTTCGTATTCACCGCCGGCGAGCAGGAGTTCTATGCGGAGCGCGGCTTCCAGAATGAGCCGCAGCGCTGCAAGGCCTGCCGTGACGCCCGCAAGAACGCGGCGCGCGGCCCGCGCGAGTTCTTTACCGCTGTCTGCGCGGCCTGCGGCGGCGAGGCCAGAGTTCCTTTCCAGCCCCGCGACGACCGTCCCGTGTATTGCAGCGAGTGCTTTGCAAGAATGAAGGAAGCGCAGTAAGCGCAAAAACCTTTTTTGCAGCTCTGTAAGCACAAAAAAGCCGAAAAACGTAACCCAAAAAGGTTCGCGTTTTTCGGCTTTTTCATCCAACCGGCGGAAGCCGGAGGAGGGAGGCGTTTTTATGCATTATGACTATCGGACAAAAGGCGTTTGCGCGCAGCACATCAGCTTTGACATCAATGGCGATGTGATCACCAACATCAGCTTTTCCGGCGGATGTAACGGCAATCTGAAGGCCATCTCCAGACTGGTGGACGGCTGGACGGTGGACAAAATCGAGCAATGCCTGCGCGGCAATCTCTGCGGCGGCAAGCAGACCTCCTGCGCCGACCAGCTCGCCATTGCCGTGCGCACGGCGTATCAGGCACAATAACGCGCGCATCCGCGTTTCACGACGAAAAAGTGTCGCATCAAACCATCTGGTTTGATGCGACACTTTTTGATTGGTGGACGATACAAGACTCGAACTTGTGACCTCCCGCACGTCAAGCGGATGCGCTACCAACTGCGCCAATCGTCCGTATTCCGTACCAACGGGAGTGATTATAACAAATCTCCGCGCGATTGTCAAGCAGTTTTTTTCGCATTTCAGGGCAACAGCATTTATTTTTAAGGCAGCGACGCAGGAATCGGCAGGGAGCGAGCTGCTTTCGCAACGCGAGGCAGGGTTTCGCCGCTGCGGCGACGGGCAGGTTTCGCCTCTGCGGAGGCAACCTGCTTTCCTGACGCAAGGAAAGTAAGCAGAGACGCGCTTGGAGAAAGAGGGTTACGGCGGAGCAGGGAACGCGGCGGCGTAATCCCCTCTCCTGTTGTGCCTTTGTTTTCTAACGGCGGTGCGAAAGCGGTAGAAGCTCCGAACATACAGCAGCGCGACTGCCGCCGCCCAAAGCGCGGGAAATACCGCTTTTGGCAGCCGGTTAAGGCAAAGTATGCGCAGCAGCGTTGATGCAAGGATCAGCGCTCCGGCCTGTACGCTCCTTTGCAGGAGCCGCTCCGTCATTTCAGTTCCTCCACCAGCCGTTTCAGACGCTACACTTCGTCGGCGGGGAGCTTTTTCCCGTTGGTATAGGCGGTCAGGAACAGCGAGGCACAAAGAGTTTATCAACCAGTTCCACCGCCTCGTTCCGCCGCACATGCTCCTGCGAAATGGTTGCACGGCAGAGGAACCCCGGCTCCACGCGCTCGATCACGCCCTTTTCGATGAGCTTCTTAATGACGGTGCAGGTGGTGTTGCGGTTCCAGCCGGTTTGCTCGGTCAAAAGTTTGGTAAGTCGGCTTGCGCGCAGTTCTCCGTTCTGCCAGAGCGCTTTCATCACCTTCAGCTCGGAATCGTATAATTTTAGTTCCATGATTATCATGCTCCTGTTCTCAGAATTGACTATTGTGATCGTCAAAATGATGCTATCACAGTAGTAAACTTTGCCAAGCGGAATCTTGATTTTTTCAGAATGTTCCGCGTGCGGCAACGCCTCATCCCCGGTTATGCCGGACGAATGCCGCGCTGCCGGAAAGATTCAAAATTATTTCATTTCCATTTCCGGGCAAACTATGCTATACTGAGCGAAATAAGTATAAACCTTAGGAGGTGTTCAGATGGAACTGCGTCGGATGGAGCTGATGCCCGGCGTGTTTTTGAACACGCTGCAAACGGACAAATTCAAATCCGACTGCCTGAGCGTCAGCCTGCTGACCGCGTTGGATCGGGAAACGGTTTCCAAAAATGCGCTGATTCCGCGCGTACTGGCACGCGGCAGCGTGCGTCACCCGGATATGGACAGCATCAACGCCGCGTGCGACGCGCTTTATGGCGCGCGGCTGATTCCCTGCGTGCGCAAAAAGGGCGAAATTCTGGCCGTCGGCTTTTATGCGGGATTTTTACCGGATCGTTTTACACCGGACGGCAGCCGCCTGCTGGAACCGGTGGCAGCGCTGCTGGGCGAGCTGCTGCTGGAACCGGACCTGCGCGACGGTCTGCTGCGGCGCGACTATGTGGAGAGCGAAACGGAAAAGCTGCTGGACGACATTCGCGCCAGAGTGAATGACAAGCGCGCTTATGCCGTGTTTCGTCTGCTGGAATGTATGTGCTCCTGCGAGGCCTACGGCTGCGACGATATGGGCAGCGAGGCGGACGCGGCGGTGGTGGACTATGTGGACCTGAGCCGCTATTACCGCGACCTGCTCCGGCGCGCGCCGATAGAGATATTCTACTGCGGCGCTGCGGACGCGGAACGGGTGGGCGCGGCGCTGCGGGATGCGCTCTCCATGCTGCCGCGCGGCGAGATCGACTATGAGATCGGCACCGACATCCGCATGAACGCGCTGGAAGCGCAGCCCCGCTTTTTCCATGAAACGATGGATGTGACGCAGGGAAAGCTCTGTCTTGGCTTCCGGCTGGGAGAATGCATGGAGAAACCGGATTTTGCCGCCATCCGCGTATTCAACGCGGCTTACGGCGGCAGCGTCACCAGCCGCCTGTTCCTGAATGTGCGCGAGCGGCTTTCTCTCTGCTATTATGCCTCGTCCGCCTGTGACAGTCAAAAGGGGCTGATGCTGGTATCCTCCGGCATTGAAAGCAGCCGTCTGGAGGAGGCAAAGGCGGAAATCCTCTCACAGCTGGAGCAGATGAAGGACACGGTCACGGAGGAGGAGCTGGATGCGGCGCGGCGCGCCACCGCAAGCGACCTGCGTGCACTGACCGATTCGCCTGGCGCACTGGAGAATTTTTATCTTTCGCAGGCGCTCCGCGGTTTGGACTGCGGGCCGGAGGAGCTGGCAGACCGCTGCGAAGCGGTGACGGCGGCACGTGTGCAGGAAATCGCACGCAGCGTGGAGCTGGACGCCGTTTATTTTCTGGACGGAGAAGATATGGGGAGCGGACCGGAGGACACGGAGGAGGAACACGCCGATGCAGAAGCTTGAATATCCCGCCGTTGGCGAAACGCTTTACCGCGACACGCTGCCGAACGGCCTGCGCCTGAGCGTGGCTGTCAAGCCGGGCTATCGACGCGCATTTGCGTTCTTCGCCACGGAGTATGGCGGCGCAGACCGCCGCTTTTGGCTGGACGGTGATTTTTGCGATACGCCGATGGGCGTGGCGCATTTTCTGGAACACAAGATGTTCGATATGCCGGACGGCGATAACGCGCTCTCCACGCTGGCCAAAAACGGCGCGCAGCCCAATGCCTATACGTCCTCCGGCATCACGGCCTATCATTTTGAGTCCACGGAAAATTTTGAGGAAAATCTGCGGATGCTCCTGCGCTTTGTTTCCACGCCGTATTTTACGGAGGAGAGCGTACAGAAGGAGCAGGGGATCATCGGGCAGGAGATACGGATGTGCGAGGACGACCCCGACCATGTGGCCTATGATACGCTCCTGCGCTGCCTGTATGCGTCGCACCCCATCCGCGACCCCGTAGCGGGGACGGTGGAGAGCATTGCGGAAATCACGCCGGAAACGCTCTACGGCTGCCATCGGATTTTCTATCATCCCGGCAATATGGCGCTGGCCGTGGCGGGCGATGTGGACCCGGAGCGGGTGCGCGATATTGCACTGGAGATGCTCCCGGCGGAGCCGGGCGCGCGTCCGATCCGCGATTATGGCGCGGCGGAATCGGCGGAACCCGTTTGCCGTCGTTCCGTGCGGTCGATGGCGGTTTCTGCGCCGCAGTTTATGCTGGGCGCAAAGCTGCAATGCGCGCCGTGCGGCGCACCGCTGCTGCGCCAGAAGCTGCTGTGCGATATTGCGCTGACCTGCCTGTATTCCCAGTCCGCACCGTTTTATTCCTCGCTCTATGCGGAAGGGCTTCTGAATACGGACTTCTTTGCGGATGTGGACTATGCGGCGGACACCATGACCATCCTCGCGGGCGGCGAGAGCCGCGACCCGGAGGCAGTGTTCGCCCGCTTCTGCGCCACTGCGGAGCGCGCGGCGGCAGACGGGCTGGACAGAGATTATTTTTCCCGCGTGATGAAGGCGGGCTACGGCGCGCGTGTGCGGGCGCTCAGCTCCTTTTCAGGCCTTTGCGCGTCTATGGCGGACGCGGACTTCGGCGGCTACAACTGCATGGATACGTTCGCCATGATGCAGGATGTGACCGTGGAGGACGTGCAGGCTTTTATCCGCGAGAACCTCTGCGGAAACCGCTATGCCATGAGCATCATCACGCCGACAGGCGGGGAGGATGCGGACGATGCGTGACGCTGTCATCAGCTTTCCCATGCTGGGGGAGGATTTCAGCATCGACCCACCCAGCGCGATTCAAATAGGCGGCTTTTCCATCTATTTTTATGGGATCATCATTGCGTTCGGAATGCTGTTGGCGTTTTGGTACACCACAAAAACCTGCCGTCGCTTTGGTATGACGATGGACGGGATCTACGACTACCTGATTTGGGCGCTGCTCGCCGCCGTGGTCGGCGCGCGGCTGTATTACTGCCTGACCTACACGGATGCGTCAGGCGTACACACTTATCTGCAAAACCCGGCAGCCATCCTGCGTATCCGGGACGGCGGTCTTGCCATTTATGGCGGGGTCATCGGCGCGGTCATCGCGCTGCTCTTTGTTGCGCGCCACCGGCACGAGAGCGTCTGGAAGCCGCTGGATGTGATGGGCGTTGGAATGCTGATTGGTCAGTGCGTCGGACGCTGGGGAAACTTTTTCAACCGCGAGGCGTTTGGCTATGAAACGGAAGTTTTCTGCCGCATGGGTCTGACGCTGGATGGCGTGACGATTTACGTCCACCCCATGTTCCTCTATGAGAGCCTGTGGAACCTGCTCGGATTCCTGCTGCTGCACTTCCACAGCAAAAAGCGGCAGACATACTATGGGCAGCATTTCCTGCTCTACCTGATGTGGTATGGTCTTGGGCGGGTGTGTATGGAAGGACTGCGCAGTGACTCCCTCTGGCTGGTTCCGGGCGTGATCCGTATCTCCCAGCTCCTTGCCGCGCTGGCGCTGCTGCTGGCCGCTGCGGCCTATCTGGTCAATGCCAGACGGATCGCCGGAGGCGCGCCGCCGGTCTTTGGCGCGCCGCTTGACAGAGATGATATAATAGAGGAAGGAAAAGCTGGGGAACTGTTCCCGGACGGAACGGAGGAACAGACCGGAGCGCCCAGCGAATCAGCGAAGGCAACAAATCAGGATACATCATTTTATAAGGAGGATCATCACGATGGATTTCAATGAAATCAAGAACAAGGTCTTGGCCACGATCGGTCAGGCGTCGGACGGCGCAAAGGATCTCGCGGACAAGGCGGCGGAAAAGGCGAAGGTCAGCGGCCGCATCGCCAAGCTGGGCATGGAGCTTGCTTCCGCCCGTGAAACGGTGAAAAAGAACTACCAGGAGCTTGGCAAGCTCTATTTTGACCAGCACGCGGACGATCCGGAGCCGGAATTTGTACAGCTGATCGAGGAGCTGCGCATCACCATGCAGAACATTGCGGACATGGAGGCGGAAACCGCCGAGCTGAAAGCCTCACTGAAATCGTCCGGTGGAGAGGACACGGGCGCGGACATCGTGGACTTTGAGGCAGTTGTGCAGCAAACCGAAGCGGAAGCCGCCGCAGAGCCGGAAATTCCTGTCGAGCCGGAAGCCGCTGCCGGGCCGGAGGTTCCTGCGGAAGCGGAAGCGCCTGCGGAGCCTGCACCGGAGGAGCCAAAGGCGGAGGAATGATCCGCTGTTCCACAAAAAGCACAAATCAATATCATGCAGAAAGTCCACGGTTGGCCGTGGACTTTCTGGCGTAATGGGGGAGGAACGCGCAAAAATGGGAACCGTCTATATCGTCGTACCGTGCTATAACGAGGAGGCCGTGCTGCCGCAGAGCTTACCGGTGCTGCTCGCGCGTCTGCGTGCGCTGCGTCTTGCCGGGGAAATCACCCCGGAGAGCCGCCTGCTGCTGGTGGACGACGGCAGCACGGATGCGACATGGGCGCTGCTCCGGCGCGCGGTTCAGGAGAACCCGGAGGTCTGCGCGCTGAAGCTCTCCCGCAATCGCGGTCATCAGAACGCGGTAATGGCCGGGCTCGTCACCGCCGCGAATCATGCGGACGCCGCCGTGACGATCGACGCGGATTTGCAGGACGATCCCGCAGCCATCGACACGATGGTGGAGCGCTTCAACGCGGGATGCCCTATCGTCTGCGGCGTGCGACGCTCCCGCAGCAGCGACACGGTGTTCAAGCGGGTCACGGCGCGCGGCTTTTATCTGGCGGTGCGCTTTGGCGGCGCAAAGATCATCTATGACCACGCGGATTTCCGCCTGCTGAGCCGCGAGGCCATCCGGCGGCTGACCTGCTTTGGGACGGAGGACCTGTTCCTGCGCGGTCTTGTCACGCGGCTTGGGCTGCCGGTGGAAACCGTACAGTATGACCGTGCGCCGCGTCTGGCAGGAGAAAGCAAATATACGCTGCGCAAAATGCTGCATCTTGCCCGCCGTGGGTTTGAAAGCGGGCGGCGCCGCATGGCCGACGCGCCGCAGATCGGGCCGATCTTTGTCGAAACGGAGCTGTTGCAATGAGCGCGCGGTGCAGCCTGTGTCCCAGAGCGTGCGGCGCAGACCGTGTCGGCGGCGTGGGTTATTGCGGCGTTCCCGATGAGATATTTGTCTGCCGCGCCGCGCCGCATTTTGGCGAGGAACCCTGCATCAGCGGAACGCGCGGCAGCGGCGCTGTGTTTTTCGCCGGGTGCAACCTGCGCTGCGTCTATTGCCAGAACCACGCCATCAGCCGTGGCCGCGCAGGGCGCGCGGTGACGGTGGAGCGCCTGCGGGAGATTTTTCTTGCGTTGCAGGTGCAGGGTGTACACAATATCAATCTTGTCACGCCGAGCCATTACAGCGCGCAAATCGCGTCGGCGCTTTCCGGCGTGCATCTGGATATTCCAGTGGTCTGGAACAGCTCCGGCTATGAAACGGTGGAACAGCTTCGTGCGCTGGAGGGGCTGGTGCAGATTTATATGCCCGACTGCAAATATGCCGACGGTGCGCTGGCCGCAGCCTATTCCGGCGCGTCGGATTATCCCCGCGTTGCGCTGGCCGCGCTGCGGGAGATGTACCGCCAGACCGGGGCATTCCACATGGATGCGGACGGCCTGTTGCAGCGCGGCGTGCTGATCCGCCACCTCATCCTGCCCGGCGCGCCGGAGAATACGCTGCGCGTGATAGACATGGTGGAGGACAATTTCCCGGCGGACGAGGTGCTGTTCAGCCTGATGAGCCAGTATACGCCCATGCCGGGACTGTCACGTTGGCCGACACTGCAGCGGCGCGTCAGCAGGGAGGAATTTGAGCGCTGCCACGCCTATCTGGACTTTTCCGCCCTGCGCTATGGCTACTGGCAGGAGCCGGAGAGCGCCACCGGCGAGATGATACCCGCCTTTGACTGCACCGGTGTCTGACACATTCGGCGCAAATCGCCGCTTTTTTCAGGTTCCGCACCATATACTTTGCTGATGGCTTATGGAATCTTGAACGAACGGGGGCGTGACGGAATCTTGTGGAAAGGATTTTTCAAAGGCGCTGCGCTGCTGCTGTTTTTGGCGGCGGTGGTCTGGCGTTTTGCACCAAATGCGCCGCGCGCGGCGTGGGATCTGGCAGAAGGACTGGCCTCCGGGGTGCACGCGGCGGCGGAACAGGCGGAGCCTGTAGCGGAAACGGAAGTGCCGATCACGGACGCGGTGCCGCTGACTGTCCCGGTGCAGGCGCGCTATATCAGCTACCGCGTGGAGGAAGCCGCACCGCAGGGAGAGCGCGCGCCGGAACCCACGCCGGAGCCGGAGGAACCGGCGGCGGTGGCGGCCTTTCTGGAACGTCAGGCGGCCTTTCCGGACTATGCGCTGCCAGAGAACGTGGACTGTGACTATGCAACGCTGCCCTTTGATTGCATGGCGCCGGTCGGCGGCGAGTCGTCCTCCGGGTTTGGCTACCGGCTCCACCCCATTGAAAATGTGGTAAAATTCCACTATGGCACGGATTTTGCCGCCGATGCGGGAACGGAGGTCTGCGCCTTTGCAGACGGTGTGGTCACGGCTGCCGGATGGTCGGATAGCTTTGGCTACTATATTACCATCGAGCATGGAGATGCCTGGCAGACGCTTTATGCGCATTGCAGTACGCTGTATGTGCAGTCCGGACAGGCGGTTTCCGCCGGGGAATGCATCGCATTGGTCGGCTCCAGCGGCGCAGCCACAGGGCCGCATCTGCATTTCGAGCTGACCTGCGGCGGCGTTTATCACAATCCCGAATACTATGTCTCCGGCTGATGGGACACATTCGCTGGCAGGTGAGCGCGGGCGGCGCGCTGCTCTTTGCCCTGCTCTATTTTTTCGATCCGTCCGGCCTCGTTGCGGCGCTGCTTCCGGCGGCGCTGGCGCATGAACTGGGTCACGCGGCGGCGCTCTCGCTGGGCGGGGCGCGGCTACGGCGGCTGCGCATGGGCGTGTTTGGTCTGGAGCTGGATTACGCCGGTTATCTTTCGGACGGGTGGCTGCTGTTTTCCGCAGCGGCGGGGCCGGGCGCGGGGTTGATTTATGCCGCCGTGCTGCGCGCTGTTGGGACAGGGGATTTCTGCACACGCAGCGCCGCGGTCAGTCTTGGCCTGTCACTGTTCAATCTTCTGCCGGTGCTGCCGCTGGACGGGGGACGGATGCTGGCCGCGCTGACGGATGCGCGGTTCGCGCAGGCACTGTCCCGTGTCGCCGCCCTGATCCTCGCTGTTGGCGGCGTGCTGATTTTTGCAGGCTTTCGCACACCGGCGCTGCTTGTCACGGGGATATGGCTCTGCGTCCGCAATTTTCGCGGGACGTAACTGTGCGCCTGCGGCGCTGTCTATTGTCTATGATGCGCAGGGCAACGGCATTTACTTTACTTCGCACGCTTTTGGAAATGCAGGCGGTTTATCGCAAATCGAAGGTTTTCTTACCGCAATTTAACATCGTTGCTTGTTATTTTGGTTTTGGAATTTTCAAATACATTGGTCTTAATGTGATTTGCCGCCGTTTCCTGAGGTTCGGCGGTGAAGTGGGCTAAACTTTGGGCTAAATCCCATCAAAGGCGGACATGGAGTTTTGCAGCGCTTCATCGGAAATCTC
>JAJBUU010000021.1 GCA_020860205.1 Oscillospiraceae bacterium
AGGTGCTCACCTTTTGGGGGCCCTTTTGCTCACATTTTTATTTGACAAACACAATTGGTTTGACATTACAGAAAAGGGGGCGTAAGCACAGATGAAAAATGCAAAAAAATTACTATCGTCGATCATAATAATACTGATTCTTGCAATAATGGTATGTTTACTCATATATATCCATCACAATGCCGCAGAAATCGGAAACAATGTTGGAACAGCGACCGGAAAAATTGTTGGGAATGCAATCGGCTCCTTCGATGGGGTTACAGAGGGCGTCCCACAGGGAATCGCAGACGGAGAAGCTGCCGGGTTAAGCGCAGCGGATACGACAGCCGATATAAAAGGGACAATGAAACGCATTGGAAAGCTGGAGGTTTTGATTGCCGGCGTTACGCTGGAGAATATAAATCAGATCGGCGAAGCCTATAAGGGGCTGTATCTGATAGACGGCGACGCGGTTTTTACCGTTGATCTGAACGATGCGGAAATCAGCTACGGCAGCGATGGCGGCGATATTTATATTTGGATTCCGGAGCCGGAATTAACCTTGTATTTAGACGTGAGCAACACTCAAAAGCTTGCAGAAATACAAAACTTCTCATGGACCGTTTCGGCAGAAGACGGATTGACGGAGTACCTGAACTCCATGTCAAATATTGTGGAAAATTCCGAAGATGCCATTAAAAATTATGATTCCCTGATGGATACCGCAAAATCCGCGGCAGAGACACGGATTGAACAACTGGCCACAACCGTCTGTGGCAGCGCACAGACCGTCCACGTTCAGTTTAAATAAGGAGAGCGAAAATGCATTCTGTGATTGAACATGATGAAACTGAGATGCTTACAGCGGAAAAAGAAATGATTCCTGCGCGAAAGCAGAAGCGAAAAATCAACAAAAGCTTCATTTATATTGCAATCTTTCTCGTAATTGGCGGCTTGATTGCAGTTTGCGTTTATCTCTTCTATGATACTCTCACAGTCGGGACGTCTGCGACAAGCAGCGCCTTTCAAGCGGAAAAGGAAACGTCCTCTGAGGAAGCCTACGATTGGTTTTACAACAAAAGTTACACTGCGGCGGAAGCATCTCACCATGTAAGCAACGATGTTTCCATCACGATTGGTTCCCTGCGCGAGGAAGCAAAGCTCGAAGTTTTGAACGTAAGCAATATAGAGTATACCATATTTTCCAACGAAAATGAGGGAACCTCCCGCCAAAGTTTTTGGGATTTCTTAACAGCCGACGAGGATGACCTTGTATCGTGGTTTGCGATCCCCGGAAACGGCGTGTTTACAGTTGACCTGCGGACGGCGGAATTTATCATTGACGAGGAAAGAGCATATGTTCTGTTGCGGATTCCGCGCCCTGAACTCACCGAATTTACCATTGACTTTGCAAACGTGGAGATTTTGTATTTTGAGGATTCCGGCTTATTCAAAAACTCGGCAAAAGTCGGCGTAGATCTGGCGCTGGAAGCGCTGCAGGATGCAGAGCAGACACTGCGGGAGGAAATCCTCTCCGATCAGAGGTTTTATCAGGCCGCATACGACAACGCGGTCAGCCTCCTGACCTGCCTTATCATGGAATTAAACCCCGATTTTCCAAACCTGACAGTTGACGTGGAGTTTATAAATTGAAGTACATTTCTCCAAAAAAAAGACGCGCCCGTTGTGGGCGCGTCTTTTTTAACGATTTTTTATACAGGGTCGCTCATGAATTTCTTCGCCAGCGCGAACGCCTCAAAGAGCTGCTTGTCGCGGTGGGACTTCAGCTCCTCCACATCCTTGCCGGTGTAGTCATAGAAGCCCTTTCCGCTCTTCAGACCAAGCTCGCCCTTGTCCAGATGCTCCTGCATGCACTTCGGCATCGTGTCATAGCTGGGGAAGCTATAGCTCTTGTTCTTGATATTGTTTGCGGTCATATCGATACCGCCGAAGTCGATGCGTTTGCAGATGCCCAGAACCATCGCGCGGGGGATGAAGCTGGCCTTGCAGGCATCATCAATGGCCTGCGCGTCGCAATAGCCGCCGTCGATCAGGTTGAAGCACTCGCCCTGAATGCACTGCTGCAAACGGTTGATGATGTAACCACGGATGAACTTTTTCATCAAAACAGCGGTCTTGCCGCACTTGGTCAGCAGCTCCACGGCGATCTCGCCATATTCCTGCGGCGCCTGCTCGCTCTTGACGACCTCCACCAGCGGGATAACATGCGGGGGCGCGTACCAGTGGCAGATGATCTGCTGGGGCAAAAGCTGCTCCGGAACGATTTCAAAAATATTCAGCGCGCTGGTGTTGGAGGCGATGATCACGTCCGCCGGGACACAGGCGGCAAGCTGCTCATAGAGCGCAACCTTCGCGTCGCGGTTCTCCACGATGGTTTCCTGAATGAAGTCGGCGCCCTGCACGGCTTCTTCCACAGTCAGCGCAAAGCTGATCCGATTCAAAATGGCGTCCTTCGGCTCCGTCAGCAGACCTTCCTCCTCAAAGGTGTCAAGCTGGGACTGCAGCGAGGCCTTCGCCTTTTCGCGGGTGCTTTCGCTCCGGGTCCACATTGTGACCTGATAGCCGCCCTGCGCATAAATCTGGGCGATGCCGGGTCCCATCGTGCCTGCGCCGAGCACGGCGATTTTTTTGATGTCGGCAAGAGTTTTCATTGCGTTTCTCCTTACTCCAAAATATTTGCTTACTTACTATATGATCTGTGCCGCCCCTCCGCCGGATGCGGCGGGCGGGAACGCTTTTTGCATGGGCGTTTCGTTTGCCGCGCTGACAGATGTTTTTTCCGTAACGGAAAGAAACAACCGCCTCGCGGTGAGAACGAAGCGGTGGAATTTCAAGCAGTATTATGCCATGCTGTTGAGCTTACGCGCCATCTTGGACTTTTTGTTCGCAGCATTGTTCTTGTGGATCAGGTTCTTGCCGGCTGCCTTATCAACAGCGCGCACCACAACCTGATAAGTGCTGACGGCGGTTTCCTTGTTGCCTTCCTCAACGGCTGCATTGAATTTTTTCAGCGCGGTTTTGAGCGCAGACTTTTGCGCCTTGTTCCGGGCATTGCGAACCTTTGCGATCTGATCTCTCTTTGCAGAAGACTTGATATTCGGCATTGCTTTCGCCACCTCCTCCTCAAAAATATGTGCGGTCAAATACGCAGTGATACGGCACAGCATATTGGAATCCACGGAAATTTATTGTAGCACCAAGTTGTTGTCTTTGCAAGCATTTTTTTTGAGTTTGTATGGAATTTTTTTGAGCGGGCATACTAAACACAATATCTTGTTTTACAGGGAGGAACAGCGTCTATGAATCGAGCGATTCGCACAGACCTTGCAGTGGAGGCCGAACAGCTTTGGTGGGAATCCGCGCCGGATACCTCGGCGCTGCCCGGCGTGAGGGCGGAGGAAAGCGCCGTCCGGGGCTTTTCCGTCACCACGGTGGAAATTTTAGACGCGCGGGGCGAGGCCGCGCTGAATAAGCCCGTCGGAAAATATATTACCGTGGAACTGGACAGCCTTGTGCGCCGCGAGGAAAATACCTTTGGCGACGCCGCTGCAGTGCTGGCGGAAACGCTCCGTCGTCTGATTTTATTAGATTCTACTGCAAATTATCTTGTAGTGGGACTTGGAAACCGTGAAATTACGCCGGACGCGGTGGGACCCGCTGCGGTGGATCACATTTTGATCACACGGCATTTGAAGCAAAAGCTCCCCGAAGCCTTTGCCGCCTTCCGCCCGGTATCTGCGGTTTGCAGCGGCGTGCTGGGTACAACGGGCATTGAAAGCAGCGATCTGGTGCGCGCCGTGACGGACGAGGTACACCCGGTTTGCGTCATTGTGATCGATGCGCTGGCCTCCCGCTCGCTCGAACGGCTCTGTCGCACTGTGCAAATTGCGGATACCGGTATTGTCCCCGGTTCCGGCGTCGGAAATGCGCGGCAGGCGCTCAATCGGGAAACGCTGGGCGTTCCTGTCATCGCCATCGGTGTACCAACTGTGGTCGATGCCGCCACGCTGACGCTTGACCTGGCTGCACGCACGGGAACGCAGTTGGATGCAGGCGGATTTGGGGAAATCGGCAGCATGATCGTCACGCCCCGCGACATTGATAAAAGCGTCCGCGATGTTGCCAAGCTGATCGGTTATTCCCTCAACCTTGCGCTGCACGATGGACTTTCCATTGAAGATATTGATTTGCTGCTTTCATAAATCTCAGGTTAATCGCCTTTGTTTTTCATCCGCCTAAGATCGCCGGTTTGAATTTTTATGCCGCAACGGCGGAGATGAGAGGGGTTTCGTCGCCACTGCGACGAAACCCGTTCCGCGTTCTGTCGCTGCTGTCAACCCGTTACAATATCCGTACAGACGAAACAGTGCCATTCCTCCTGCTGAATATGTTGCAAAACCTGAAATCCGTTGCGCATCAACGCACTCATGACGTCTGCACGCGATCATCTATCACACCGGAGACAACAAACCTCCCTTCCGGCGCAAGAAATCGCCGTGTGAAAGTGGAGAGTGGAATGATCACGTCCGCAACGATATTTGCAAGCACCACATCATACCCGCCGCCGAGCGACGCTTGCAGACGTTCCTCGTGCAATATATCGCCGGTACAGAGTTTCAGACGTTCCGGCGCGATGCCGTTTCGCATGGCATTTTCCCGCGCGGCAGACTGTGCATCCGGGTTGCGGTCGCAGCCTGTGGCCATGCTGCACCCCAACAGCAACGCGGCAATGGTCAAAATCCCGCTGCCGCAGCCCAAATCCAGCGCGCGTTTCCCGTCCAGTTCCATTTTGTCCAGCGCTTCCAGACACATTTTTGTCGTTGCATGACTCCCCGTGCCGAAGGCGTTCCCCGGTTCCAGGCGAAGATTCACCCTCCCATCGTCTGGCGCGTCCATCCAATCCGGCAGGATTCGCAGCTTCGCACCAATTTCAATCGACTGGAACTGACGTTTCCAGTCGTCCGCCCAATCCGTATCAGAGAGGGAGCGAATGGACAGTGGGCGCGCAAGCGCCATCTGGATTTGTTGCAGCTTCTGATTCCCCGCTGCATCATCCGGCAAATAGAACCGGATTTGGCTCAATCCCTGATAGTGTTGTGTCAAACCTTCGTCCACATAGTCCCAACATTCCCTGTGGCGCTCCAAAAATTCCTGAAAATCGCGCTCATCCTCGATACAAATCCCATCAACGCCCCATTCCTCCAGCTGTCGGCTCAATAGGCCGATTTCCGCACTCGTGCTTTGCAGCAGCACTTCCAACCATTGCATCCTGTTCTCTTCCTTCCGTCCATAAACGCTGGCGTTACATCGTCTGCTCCCAGTTTACCTGTAAATCTCGGTTTCGTCAAGGACGAATGTTTCACGTGAAACATTCTGACGCTGCGCGCCCGTCGAAAAACATTGAAATGTTTCACGTGAAACGATTGAAAAACAAAAGCAAAGCTGTTATAATAGAACGCACAGAGAAAACCCAACCTGAATATGAAGCATCGTCGTATCAAACGGCAAGAGAAGCGGAAAAACCTGCTGTCAGATACCGCAGTCGCATTTGTGCGGCAATGTCAAAAGCATTGGGAGCAGCATTATGGGAAAAATCGTTGCAATCGCAAATCAAAAGGGCGGCGTTGGAAAAACGACCACGACCATCAATCTGTGCGCTTCGCTGGTTCATCGTGGCCGAACCGTGCTGTTGGTGGACTGCGACCCACAGGGAAATGCAACCACCGGTATGGGGATCAACAAAAGCAGCGTAAAGAGCATCTACGACGTACTGTTCCGCGGTGTAAATGCGGCAGACGCGGTGATGCAGACAAAATACGGATGCGTGATCCCCGCGCAGGCCGACCTTGCGGGCGCAAACGTGGAGCTGGTAGACCTGCCAGACCGGGAACAGATCCTAAAGGACAAACTCGCGCCGCTGCGGGAAAATTATGACTTTTTATTGCTGGACTGCCCCCCTTCACTGGAACTGCTGACGCTCAACGCGCTGACAGCGGCGGACACCGTTCTGGTTCCGGTACAGAGCGAATTTTACGCGCTGGAGGGTCTGAATGACCTGATGGACACGATACGGCGGGTCAATCAGCGGCTGAACCCGTCGCTCAAGCTGGAAGGTCTGGTCCTGACGATGTATGACAGCCGCACAAAGCTCTCCACAGACGTGGAAAATGCCCTGCGCGAACACTTTCCCGGCAAGGTTTATGAAACGACCATTCCACGCACCGTCCGCCTGAGCGAAGCGCCAAGTCACGGAAAACCCTGCATTGCGTATGACCGCATGAACAAAGGCACGCGCGCTTATCTTCATCTGGCAAATGAATTTCTGAAGCAGCAGAACGAATAAAACTCCGACCCGATAACGGCCGGACGAGCAGCTTATGTGTGATCGCAATAAGGAGGATTTACATATGGCAAAAAAAGGCGGCCTTGGTTCCGGGCTGGGCGCACTGTTTGGAGAGGATACTTCGGCGCAGCCGGACAGCGCGCTGATGCTGCCCATCACAAAGGTGGAGCCGCGCGAGGATCAGCCGCGCCGTACCTTTGACGAATACAGCCTGGCCGAGCTGACAGACTCCATCCAGAAATACGGGATGATACAGCCAATCACCGTGCGCAAAATTGACGGGGATTACTATCAAATCATCGCCGGAGAGCGCCGCTGGCGTGCAGCGCGCGCCGCCGGATTGACAGAAGTTCCCGTGCGCATATTAGAAGCGGACGACCGCCGGGCGATGGAACTGGCGCTCGTGGAGAATTTGCAGCGCGAAGACCTGAACCCGATTGAGGAAGCGCAGGGTTACCGCACGCTGATGGATGAATACGGCCTGACACAGGAGGAGGCAGCGGCAGCTGTCGGAAAATCCCGTCCGGCGGTGACGAATGCGCTGCGTTTACTTAGCCTGACCGCGCCGGTGCTGGAAAAAGTGGAACGCGGTGAGCTGTCCGCCGGTCATGCCCGTGCGCTGCTGCCCATCCGCAACGCGGCGCTGCAACTGGAAGCGGCGGAAACAGTCATCACAAAGCACCTGTCCGTGCGACAAACGGAAACACTCGCCGCACGCCTGGCGGCGGAACCGGCAGAACCAAAACCAGACAGCAAAACGATTAGCATAGACTATGTAAAAGAGGTCGAACGCGAACTGGAAAACGCGCTTGGCCGCAAAATCCATCTGGTGGACGGCAGGAAAAAAGGGCGCATTGAAATTGAATTTTACGGTGCAGAGGATCGGGAAAAGCTGATCGAAAATCTAAAACTGTTCGCCACGCTCCGGCGGACAAAATAACATATCAGAAAAGAGAGACAGACTATGTTAGACATCAAATTTTTACGGGAAAACCCGGACGCCGTGCGGGAAAATATCCGAAAGAAATTTCAGGATCAAAAGCTCCCGCTGGTGGACGATGTGATTGAACTGGACCGCAAAAACCGCGCCGCGATCCGTGAAGCCAGCGACCTCCGTGCGCGGCGCAATCAACTGAGCAAGGCAAACGGCCCGCTCTTTGGTAAGCTGAAAAAGGCGGAAGGCGAGGAAAAAGCCGCGATTCAGGCGCAAATCGACGCAAATATGGCGGAGGTGACGGCGGACGACCAGCGCCTGAGCGAGCTGGAACAGGAGGAAGCGGAATACGCCGCCGAGCTGCACAAACGAATGCTGCTGATTCCAAATATCATCGACCCCAGCGTTCCCATTGGCCCGGACGACAGCTGCAATGTGGAGGTACAGCGCTTTGGAGAGCCAGTCGTTCCGGCATTTGAAGTACCCTATCATACGGAAATCATGGAGCGTCTGGATGGGATCGACCTGGATTCCGCACGGCGTGTGTCCGGTAATGGATTTTATTACTTAATGGGTGATATTGCCAGACTGCATGAAGCAGTGCTGGCCTATGCACGCGATTTTATGATTAACAAGGGCTTCATCTTCTGCATTCCGCCGTTTATGATCCACGGCAACGTGGTAGAGGGTGTAATGAGCCAGACGGATATGGATGCGATGATGTACAAAATTGAGGGCGAGGACCTGTACCTCATCGGAACCAGCGAGCATAGCATGATTGGAAAATTCATCGACCAGATACTGCCGGAGGACAGTCTGCCGCAAACGCTGACCAGCTATTCCCCCTGCTTCCGCAAGGAAAAGGGCGCGCACGGCCTGGAGGAGCGCGGCGTTTATCGCATTCACCAGTTTGAAAAGCAGGAGATGATCGTCGTCTGCAAGCCGGAGGAATCCATGGACTGGTACGAAAAAATGTGGCGTTACAGCGTGGAGCTGTTCCGCTCTATGGGCATCCCCGTGCGTCAACTGGAATGCTGCTCCGGCGATCTTGCGGATTTGAAGGTGAAAAGTTGCGATATTGAAGCGTGGAGCCCACGCCAGCAGAAATACTTTGAGGTCTGCTCCTGCTCCAATTTGGGCGACGCGCAGGCGCGCAGGCTTAAAATACGGGTCAAAGACGCCAGCGGAAAAATCTATCTGCCGCACACGCTCAATAATACCGTCGTTGCGCCGCCGCGAATGCTCATCGCATTTCTGGAAAACCGTCTGCAAGCGGACGGGAGCGTGACCATCCCGGAGGTCTTACAGCCCTATATGGGCGGGACGCAGGTTTTGTGTCCAAAGCATTGATTACGTCAAAAACAATTTAGAAACAGGAGAAATCACAATGAAAAAACTGATTCAGGAATTCAAAGAATTTATCATGCGCGGCAATGTCCTTGATATGGCGGTCGGCGTGATCATCGCCACAGCGTTCGGAAAAATCACAACAAGCCTCGTCAACGACGTGTTTATGCCATTCATCAGCTGGATTTTTGGCACACGCGATATGACCGCGCTGAACGTGGTCGTCCGTGCCGCGGAACTGAACGAGGCCGGAGAGGTCACAAAAGAGGCCATCACGCTCGGTTTCGGTACGTTCCTCGCCACGATCATCGACTTTATCCTTGTCGCGCTGGTGGTGTTCCTCATTGTCAAGGCGTTCAACGCCGCGCACGCCGCATCGGAGAAAATGAAAAAGAAAAAGGAAGAGGAAGCTGCCGCACCGGAGGAGCCGAAAGGCCCGACCAGCGAGGAACTGCTGGCACAGATTCTGGAGGAACTGCAAAAACAGAACAGGTAATCGCAGCATTACAAACAGAGCGCCGCATAGTCTGTGCAGCGCTCTGTTTGATGAAAAAGCCGGAGGAACATCCTCCGGCTTTTTTAACGATTTGATTTTCAGTTCGCCGCTGTCAATGCGGGCAGACGATAAAAGACGGAATCCGTGTTGTCGATTTCATAGATATAAAAAGAATCACCCACACTTCTGCATTTTGCATTCACCGCGCCGATTACAAATCCATCATAGCCTTCCGGAACACAAAAATATTCCTGTATTATATCCCGCATTTTTCCTCTGCTATAGAATCCATATATTTGATATATTCGTTCCCCCATTTTTCAAGTTCCGCCAGAACGT